>NZ_WJSQ01000049.1 GCF_009720245.1 Sphingomonas segetis
GCACGGGCCGGTCATCCATGCGGTGACCAAAGCCGCTGCGACACGCGGCGCTCGCACCGGTGCAAGGCTGACCGATGCGCGTGCGCTCGACCCGGCGCTGGTCGCCGTCCCCGCCGACCCCGAAGGCGATGCCGCGGTGGTGCAGCGGCTCGCGCACTGGGCGGGGCGCTGGTCGCCGCTGGTCGAAATTGACGGCGATGGATTGAGGCTCGACGCCACCGGAGTCGCGCATCTATTCGGCGGGGAGCAGGCGCTGGTTCGCGACATCCAAACGCGCCTTGCCCGGTTCGGCCTAACCGCGCGCATCGCGATTGCTCCGACGGCGGCGACCGCATGGGCACTGGCGCATTACGCGCCCTGCATTTGCACGGACGATTGCGAAGCGAAGCTGGCTCCGCTGCACGTGTCGGCCCTCCGCCTCGACGCCGACACCGTCCGGATGCTCGAACGGCTCGGCCTCAAGACCATCGACGCGCTGATGGGCGTGCCGCGCCTCGCGCTCGCGCGGCGGTTCCGCGGAGCCGAGGACGTTGTCGACGCGCTCGATCGGATGCTCGGCCGGAAGGCCCAAGCGCTGACTGCGGTCGCGGCCGATCCGCCGCCTTGCGCCGCCCTTCGGCTGGAGGAGCCGGCGGCGCATCCCGATGCGGCGAGCCAGGCGCTCGAGCGATTGATCCCGGAGCTGGTACGGCAATTGCAGCAACGGCATCTCGGCGCTCGGCGGCTGTCGCTCCACGGCTTTCGAGTCGACGGCAGCGTCGCGGTTGCGAGCGTCGCCACGACAATTGCGAGCCGCGAGCCGAAGCATCTCGCCCGGCTGCTCGCCGACAAGGCCGCGGCGCTCGATCCGGAATTCGGCTTCGACACGTTCGCGCTGACGGCGGAGTGGACGGAGGACTTGCGCGCCGCGCAGGAAAGCCTGGTCGAGGAGCCGTCGGGGACACGCGAGCTGGCGCGGCTGGTCGACCGGCTGACGGTGAAGCTCGGGCCGCGCGCGGTGCGACGGCCGGAGCCCCGCGAGAGTCATCTCCCGGAGCGGGCGAGCGGGTGGATGGCGGCTGTCCTCAGCCCCTCTCCCCTTGCGGGAGAGGGGCTCAATAACCGTCCCCAACGCCTCCTCGACCGGCCCGAGGCCATCGACGTCATCTACGCGACGCCCGAAGGCATGCCGCGGCGGTTCGTGTGGCGCCGCGCGGTGCACGACATCGCCCGCGCCGAAGGGCCCGAGCGGATCGCGCCGGAGTGGTGGCGTCAGCCGTCCTCCGCCCGGCTGCGCGATTATTATCGAGTCGAGGACAGCCAGGGCCGCCGCTACTGGATCTACCGCGAAGGCGTGATCGGCGACGGCCGCGGCGGGCTGCCGGGCTGGTTCATCCACGGGCTGTTCGGGTGATGAGTCGCTATCCCGCCATTGCGACCCCGGATTCAGTCCGGGGGAAGCAATCGAGCAAGATTGTTTCGTGTGGGTTCATTGCCTGGGCCCCGGTCTTCGCCGGGGTACACAGTCGTGCCTGAAACGGTCGGCTTCTCCCGGCTCAAGCTGGTGCCGCGCGGGGGGATGCCGCCTGCGCCGGCGGCGCCGTCGCCCTATGTCGAGCTTGGCGTCACCTCGCCTTTTTCGTTCCTGCGCGGGGCGTCGGATGCGATCGAGCTGGTACTGGCGGCGCTCAGCCAAGGCTATGACGCCATCGGCATCGCCGACCGCAACACGCTCGCCGGCGTGGTGCGGATGCACAGCGCGTGCACCGGCGCCGGAATCCGGCCGCTGATCGGCTGCCGGCTCGATTTGACCGATGCTCCGAGCCTCCTTGCCTATCCCATCGATCGCGAAAGCTATGGGCGCCTGTCGCGGCTGCTCAGCCTCGGCAAGATGCGCGCGGAGAAAGGCGCGTGCGAACTGTCGCTGCAGGACGTGGGCGAGCACCAGGCAGGCATCGCCTTCATCGCCTGGCCTCCCGACGATCTCGACGCTTTCGAAGCCGAGCTGCCGCGGCTTCGTGACGCCATTCCATCGCTCCGCCATGTCGCGGCGAGCTGGCTTTACCGCGGCGGCGACGCTGCGCGGATCGAGCGGCTCGACCGGATCGCGAAGGCGAACGGCTGCGCAATCCTCGCGACCAACGACGTCCATTACCATGCGCCCGATCGCCGCCCGCTGCAGGACGTCGTCACCTGCATCCGCGAGAAGACAACGATCGTCAGGGCCGGTTACTTGCTGAACCCCAACGCCGAGCGGCACCTCAAATCGCCGGCCGAGATGATCCGGCTGTTCGAGCGCTGGCCGCACGCGATTGAAGCGACGCGCGAATTCGCCGACTCGCTCCACTTCAGCCTGGACGAGCTGCGCTACGAATATCCGCGCGAGACGGTGCCCGACGGGCGCACGCCGCAGCAGCATCTCGAGCATCTGACGTGGCACGGCGCGCACGCACGCTGGGGCAAGCGCGTGCCTTACAAGGTGCTGACCCAGCTCAACCGCGAGCTGGCGCTGATCGAGAAGCTCGATTTCGCGCGCTACTTCCTGACGGTCCACGAGATCGTCGCGTTCGCGCGCAGCCTCGACCCGCCGATCCTGTGCCAGGGGCGCGGCTCGGCGGCGAACAGCGCGGTCTGCTATTGCCTCGGCATCACCGCGGTCGACCCCGCGACCAGCGACCTGCTGTTCGAGCGCTTCATTTCCGAGGAGCGCAAGGAGCCGCCCGACATCGACGTCGATTTCGAGCACGAACGGCGCGAGGAGGTAATCCAGCACATCTACCAGAAATACGGTCGTGACCGTGCCGGGATCGCCGCGACCGTGATCCACTACCGCCCGCGCTCTGCGATCCGCGAGGTCGGCAAGGTGATGGGCCTTTCCGAAGACGTGTGCGGCGCGCTCGCCTCGACCATCTGGGGCCATATGGAGGCGGAGCTCGAGGAGACTCGCGCCGGCGACGCCGGCCTCGACCTTTCCGACCCGCACCTCAAGCGCACCGTCAAGCTCGCCGAGCAGCTGGTCGGGATGCCACGCCATTTGTCGCAGCACGTCGGCGGCTTCATCCTCACCGAGCGGCCGCTGACCGAGACGGTGCCGATCGGCAACGGCGCGATGGACGACCGCACCTTCATCGAATGGGACAAGGACGACATCGACGAGCTTGGCGTTTTGAAGATCGACGTGCTCGCGCTCGGCATGCTGACCTGCATCCGCAAATGCTTCGACCTGGTCGAGCAGCATCATGGCGAGCGGTGGGAGCTGGCGACCGTCCCGCAGGAGGTGCCGCAAGTTTACGACATGCTGTGCCGCGGGGATTCGCTCGGCGTGTTCCAGGTCGAAAGCCGGGCGCAGATGAACATGTTGCCACGGCTCAAGCCGCGCTGCTTCTACGACCTCGTGATCGAGGTCGCGATCGTGCGGCCCGGGCCGATCCAGGGCGACATGGTGCACCCCTATCTGAAGCGGCGCGGCGGCAAGGAGCCGGTGACTTTCCCCTGCCCCGATCCCGAGCATGGCCCGCCCGATGAGCTCGAGAAGATCCTCGGGCGGACGCTCGGCGTGCCGATTTTCCAGGAGCAGGCGATGAAGATCGCGATCGACGCGGCGCGATTCAGCGCGGCGGAGGCCAACCAATTGCGCAAGGCCATGGCGACGTTCCGGTCGAAGGGGAAGATCGAGACGCTCGAGGAGATGATGGTCGGGCGGATGGTCGCTCGCGGCTATGACGCGGATTTCGCGCAGCGCTGCTTCGACCAGATCAAGGGCTTCGGCGAATATGGCTTCCCCGAAAGCCACGCGGCGAGCTTCGCGCATTTGGTCTACGTCTCGAGCTGGCTGCGGTGGAAATATCCCGCGGCGTTCGCCTGTGCTTTGCTCAATTCGCAGCCGATGGGCTTCTACGCGCCGGCGCAGATCGTCCGCGATGCCCGCGAGCATGGCGTCGAAGTGCGCGAGGTCGACGTAAATCATTCAGATTGGGACTGCACGCTCGAGGATGGCGCACTGAGGCTCGGCTTACGGCAGATCGATGGCCTGCATCTGGAATCGGCGCGACGCGTCGTGGCTCGCCGCCCCTACGCCACCGTCGAAGAGCTTCGCAGCCGCGGCCGCGTGCCGGTTCATGCGATCCAGCGGCTCGCTGCCGCCGATGCGTTCCGGTCGATGGGGCTCGACCGCCGCGCGGCCCTGTGGGACTCGCGCGCGCTGCGTCAGGCACCGGACCTGCCGCTGTTCGCTTATTCCGAGGCCCGCGACGAGGGCGGCGAAGAGACACCTGCCCAGCTCCCGACGATGCCGCTCGCCGAGCATGTGATCAGCGATTATCAGACCATCCGCCTCAGCCTGAAAGCGCACCCGATGCACTTCCTGCGAGCGCATTATGCAGCGCAGAGATTCGTCACCGCCGAGCAGCTGGCCTCGCTCAAGGACGGCAAGCGGCTGTCGATGGCGGGCGTGGTACTGATCCGCCAGCGGCCGGGCACGTCGAAAGGCGTGGTCTTCATCACCATCGAGGACGAGACCGGAATCGCCAACCTCGTCGTCTGGCCAGCGCTGTTCGAGAAGCAGCGCAGGATTGTAATGGGCGCTCGGCTGATGGCGGTGCACGGCGTCGTGCAGCGCGACCCCGACAGCGAAGTCATCCACGTCGTCGCCGGCGGACTTGAGGACCATACCCATCTGCTGAGCCGCCTCAGCGACGATTCGCCGCTGCCCTCGAGGCTAGAAAAGGCCGACCATGCGGGGAGCTGGGGCCGTCCCCAAAGCCGCCACCCGCGCAACGTCGAGATCATCCCCAAAAGCCGCGATTTTCATTAGCAGGTTCATGCCAGCGCAAGCTGAGCGTGCGATTTCCGCCGCAAATCAGGTCTAAGAGAGCGCAATGAAACGGTTTTTGCTCACACTTGCAGGGCTCGCGGTCGCCCTTGCGCCAGCTTCGGCGTTCGCCAAGAGCGCGCTCGAGGGCCGGTGGAAGAACGGCTCGATGGAGATTCTCATCGCCCCGTGCGGCGACAGCCTGTGCGGCCGGGTCGTCAAGGCGTCTGAAAAGCAGCAGAGGAAGGCTCAGCGCGGCAGCGGCACCAAGCTGCTCGGCGCGCGCGTGATCGACGACATCCGGCCCTCGGGCCCCGGCAAATGGACCGCCGACGTGTTCGTCGCCAGCCGCGACATGAACGTCCGCGGCAGGGTCGAACAAGCCGGCCCCAACCGGCTGACGGTTCGCGGCTGCGTGCTCGGCGTGATCTGCAAAACGACGCACTGGGACCGGATCGGCTGAATCGCCGAGCCGCCGCGCGCGCCGCGACGCAGGTGGCCGGCGTCAATCCGCGGACGGAACCGCCGACGGCATCGTAAATGTGAAGCGAGTCTCTTCGGCGGTCGAGCTGACATCGAGGCTGCCGCCGTGCGCCTTGGCAATCTCCGAAGCGATGAACAGCCCCAGACCGAGGCCATTTCGGCTCGGCCTCGCATCCCCCCGGAAAAACGGCTGGAACAACCGGCCGCGCGCTTGTTCGGGGATCGGCTCGCCGGCATTGGCCACCGAGAGGACGAAATGTTCGCCGTCCGATGCCGCTTCAAACCGGATCGGCTGGTCGACCGCGCCGTGGGTCACCGCGTTCGCCAGCAGGTTCGACGCAAGCTGCCCGATGCGGCCGCGATCGCAGTGCAGCGGTTCATCGATATCGAGTCGCGCCTCGATGGCGTGTTCCGGCGCGACCACGCGCATCTCGGCGATCACCTGCTCGAGCACCGGCGTTAGCGGTGCATCGGCATTCCGCTCCACAATCAAGCCGCCGCCGAGACTCCCGCGCGCGAGATCCAGCACTTCATCAATCAGGTTGGATGCCCGAGCGGCACTCTTCTCCATCTCCGAAAGGATGCTTCGTCCGCGATCGGAGATCTGCTCGCGCTGCCGCAACAAGCGGATGCCCGCCGCGAGCGCCGCCACGGGATTGCGCAGGTCATGCCCGAGCACGGCGATGAACTGCTCCCGGGCCAGAGCAGCTTCGCCATGGGCCCTTGATTCCCTCTCCGCCCGTGCCTTGGCGTCGAGCAGGCTGCGTTCGTAGGCGCGGCGGTCGACCGCCTTGAACAGAGTGAGGCGGGTGAACAGGTGACCGCCGCCGGTATCGCGCTTCTCGGCAGCATTGGCGATGGTCGGGATCTTCTCGCCGCCTGCCGTCAGCAGATCGAGCGCGATTTCGTGGACATGGCCCTGCATCCGCAACAGGGGCGCGAGGTGCGTCTCGACCGCAATCCTGCCGCCAAAAGCGAGGATGTCGTTGAGCGGTTTCCCAAGCAACTCGCCGGGCTTCCAGCCGAGCCAGTCGGAAAGCGTCCGGTTCGCCCTTACGATCCTGCCGTCAGGTGAAACGGAAACGTAGCCGCACGGCGCCGTTTCGTAGAGATCCTCGAGATCTTCAGCTGGGAATTGATCAGACAAACTCGCGAATCGCCGCAGCTACTTCTTCTGGCGCGCTGAGGTTCGGACAATGGCCCGTCGCGCGCAACAGGCGGAAAACGCTGTCGGGCACGTTGGCATGAACATATTCGCCCACCTCCATCGGCGCGATGATGTCACTGCTGCACTGCAGGATGAGCGTCCGCGCCTGGATCGCAGCCAGGTCGCCGCGGTTGTCCGAGAGGAAGGTGACGCGCGCGAAGTCGCGTGCGATTTCGGGATCCGTGCGGCAGAAGCTGTTTTCGAGCCGCTCGCCGAGCTCCGGGCGGTCGGGGTTGCCCATGATCGCGGGCGCCATCGCCGCCGACCAGCCGAGATGGTTGTCCGCGAGGAACTGGAGCAGCTCGTCGATCTGGTCCCTCGAGAAGCCGCCGCGATATCCCTCGTCGTCGATATAGCGGGGAGAAGGGCCCACCATCACGAGATCGGAGAACATCTCCGGCGCCTCGAGGCTTGCGATTGCCCCGATCATCGCGCTGACCGAATGGCCGACGAAAATCGCGCTGCGAAGCCCCAGCGCCCGCCCGATCTCGACCACGTCGCGGGCATATCCGGTGAGGCTGGAATAGCGCTCGGCATCGTAAGCATTGAGATCCGAACCGCCGTGCCCGACATAGTCGAACAGCACCACTCGAAAGTCGTGGTCGAAGGTCCGGGCTACCGGTTCCCACATGCTTTGATCGCAGCCGAAGCCATGCGCGAACATGATCGTCCGCGTGCCCGAGCCGGAGACGTGCACATTGTTTCGGCGAAGAACGGCTTCTGCGGAAACTTCCATCGGAGCGCCCTACCAGACTGATAATTAAACGCGAATCTCGCTCGTGAGGAGCGGCAGCAGGTCCTTTCCGATGTCGCCGGCGGTGACGGCGGCCTGAAGCGCGCTCATTTCATCCGCCCAATAGCGGTCGGCGGCGAAATGCGGCGACAGGGCGCGCACGGCCGCGTGCACCTCCCGCAGCTTCGGCGAGGTCCTAAGCGGCGCGTGATAGTCGATGCCCTCGGCACCGGCCATCAGCTCGACCGCGATCACGCCGGCGGCGTTGCGCGCGACCTGGGCCGCCTTTCGCGCCGCGATAGGCGCCATCGAGACATGATCCTCCTGTCCCGCCGACGTCGGGATCGAATCGACGCTCGCCGGGAAGGCGAAGCTCTTGTTCTCGCTGACCAGCGCGGCGGCGGTGACCTGCGGGATCATCAGCCCTGAATTCACGCCCGAATCCTCGGTCAGGAACGCCGGCAAGCCGCTCATCTTGGGGTCGACCAGCACGCTGACCCGCCGCTCGGAGATCGAGCCGACCTCGCACAGGGCCATGGTGATGATGTCCGCCGCGAAGGCGACGGGCTGCGCGTGGAAATTTCCGCCGGAGATGGCGCTATCTTCGTCGGCAAAGACGATCGGGTTGTCGGTTACCGCGCCGGCTTCGATCGTGAGCGTGCGCGCGGCATTTTCGAGCAGGTCGAGCGCGGCGCCCATCACCTGCGGCTGGCAGCGGAAGCTGTACGGGTCCTGGACTCGGTCGCACTTGACGTGGCTGACGAGGATCTCGCTGCCCTGGATCAGCTCGTGGATCGCCGCGGCGACGCGAACCTGCCCCGGCTGCCCGCGGAGCGCCGAGACGCGCGGGTCGAACGGCTTGGCGCTGCCCTTGAGCGCGTCGACCGACATCGCGCCGGCGGCGATCGCGGCTGCAAAGACGCGCTCCCCGTTGAACAAGGCATCGAGCGCGAGCGCGGTGCTCGCCTGCGTGCCGTTGATCAGCGCGAGTCCCTCTTTTGGACCAAGCTGAAGCGGCTCGAGGCCGATTTTCTGCAACGCCGCGCCGGCTGCCATTACATCGCCTCGAACCTCGATCCGGCCGTAGCCCATCAGCGCCGCGATGAGATGCGCGAGGGGGGCAAGGTCGCCGCTGGCGCCGACGCTCCCCTGCGACGGGATGAGCGGCATCGCGTCTTCATCCAGCAAGCGTTGCAGCGCGTCGATGACCAAGATGCGCACGCCCGAATGGCCGCGCCCGAGCCCGAGCAGCTTGAGGACGATCATTAGCCGGGTGACGTGGCGCGGCAGCGGGTCGCCGAGACCGGCGCTGTGCGACAGGATCAGGTTGCTCTGGAGCTCGGCCAGCCGGTCGTCAGGAATGCGCGTGTTCGCGAGCAGTCCGAAGCCGGTGTTGACGCCGTAGACGGTGTCGCCGCTCGCGACGATCCGTTCGACGGCCGCGGCGGAAGTGGCGATGCGCTCCATCGACGCGTCGTCGAGGCGAGCTTCCGAGCCGGACCAGAGCTGGCGGAGCTGATCGAGTGTTACGTCTTCGGGAGTGAGTCTGAGCACGGGCTGACCTCTAGCGTCGCCGGCGCGTCAGCGCCGCAATTTGTTCACACGAAGGCACAAAGGAGGGAAGAAGGCACGAAGTTGTCTACGCACTCTTCGTGGCTTTGCTTCTACTTCGTGCCTTCATGTGAAACATTTTTTCTGGGCTCCTGCCTTCGCAGGAGCACTAACCGATCATCGGCAAATCCAGCTCCTGCTCTCGCGCGCAGTCGATGGCGATTTCATAGCCCGCGTCGGCGTGGCGCATCACCCCGGTGGCGGGGTCGTTCCACAGCACGCGTTTCAGCCGCCGCGCGGCGTCGTCGGTGCCGTCGGCGACGATCACCATGCCGGCGTGCTGCGAATAGCCCATGCCGACCCCGCCGCCGTGGTGGAGCGACACCCAGGTCGCCCCCGACGCCGTGTTGAGAAGCGCGTTGAGGAGCGGCCAGTCGCTGACCGCGTCGCTCCCGTCCCTCATGCTCTCCGTCTCGCGATTGGGCGAGGCGACGCTGCCGCTGTCGAGATGGTCGCGGCCGATGACGATCGGCGCGGAAACTTCGCCCGAGCGCACCATCTCGTTGAACGCCACGCCGAGCTTGTCGCGCTGTCCAAGCCCGACCCAGCAGATGCGCGCCGGAAGGCCCTGGAAGGCGATCCGCTCGCGCGCCATGTCGAGCCAGCGGTGGAGGTGCGGGTCGTCGGGGATCAGCTCCTTCACCTTGGCGTCGGTGCGATAAATGTCCTCGGGATCCCCGGACAGCGCGACCCAGCGGAACGGGCCGACGCCGCGGCAAAAGAGCGGGCGGACATAGGCGGGGACGAAGCCGGGGAAGTCGAACGCGTTCGTGACGCCGGCGTCATAGGCTTCCTGGCGGATGTTGTTGCCATAATCGAAGGTCGGGACGCCCATCGCGTTGTAGGCGAGCATCGCTTCGACATGGCGGGCAATCGATCGCTTCGCCGCGGCAGCGACGGCGGCCGAATCGCGCTCGTGCATCTCCTGCCATTTTGCGACGGACCAGCCGACGGGGCAGTAGCCGTTCGCCGGATCGTGCGCGCTGGTCTGGTCGGTGACCGCGTCGGGGCGGATGCCGCGCTCCAGCATCTCGGGCACGATCTCGGCTGCATTGCCGAGCAGGCCGACGCTGGTCGGCTCGGTCGCACTGCGGATGATCTCCAGCGCCTCGTCGATACTGGTCGCGCGCTGGTCGAGATAGCGCGTCTCGAGACGCTTCTCAATGCGGCTTTCCTGCACCTCGATCGCGATACAGTGCGCGCCGGCCATCACCGCGGCGAGCGGCTGGGCGCCGCCCATTCCGCCGAGGCCGGCGGTCAGGATCCACTTGCCCTTGAGGTCGCCGCCATAATGCTGGCGGCCCATCTCCGCGAAGGTCTCGTACGTGCCCTGGACGATGCCCTGCGTGCCGATGTAGATCCACGAGCCGGCGGTCATCTGGCCGTACATCATGAGGCCCTTGCGATCGAGCTCGTTGAACACGTCCCAGGTCGCCCATTTGGGCACTAGGTTGGAGTTGGCGATGAGCACGCGCGGCGCATCCTTGTGCGTGCGGAACACGCCGACCGGCTTGCCGGACTGGACGAGCAGGGTCTGGTCTTCCTCGAGCCGCTCGAGCACCTCGACGATCTTGTCGTAGCATTGCCAGTTGCGCGCCGCGCGGCCGATCCCGCCGTAAACCACAAGGCTCTGCGGATCCTCGGCGACCTCGTCGTCGAGATTGTTCATCAGCATCCGCACCGCGGCTTCGGTGGTCCAGCTTTTGGCCACGATGGCGCTGCCGCGGCGGGCGCGGATGTGGCGGCTGTTGTCGCGTCTGTCGGTCAGGAGTCTGCTCCGTTGAAAATGCGCCGTTCGGGGCCCGGCAGGCCGACCCAATAGCCGAGCTCGGCGAGCGATTCGATGCGCCAGGCGCAGAGGTCTGCCTGCTTGCCCGCCGCGATGCTTCCAACGCTGTGCGCGAGCCCGAGCGCGCGGGCGGCATTGGTCGTCATCCCGGCGAGCGCTTCTTCGGGCGTCAGGCCGAACAGGGTGCACGCCATGTTCATCGCCAGAGTCGGCGACAGCAAAGGCGAGGTGCCGGGGTTGCAGTCGGTGGCGATCGCGATCGGAACCTTGTGCTTGCGCAGCAGCGCGACGGGCGGTGTCTTCTTTTCCTGCAGCGCGTAATAAGCGCCAGGCAGCAGCACCGCGACCGTGCCCGCAGCGGCCATCGCCTTCGCGCCCGCTTCGTCGAGATGCTCGAGATGGTCGGCCGACAGCGCGCGATATTGCGCGGCGAGCGCGGCGCCATGCTGGTTCGACAATTGTTCGGCGTGGAGCCGGACGCGCAGGCCGTGGTGCGCGGCGGCCTTGAACAGGCGCTCCACTTCCTCGGGCGTGAAGGCGATCGTTTCGCAGAACGCATCCACGCTCGTCGCCAGGCCCTGCTTCGCGGCGGCCGGGATCAACTTGTCGACAACGTCGCCCACATATTGCGCGCGCCGGTCGCGCTTGTCGGCGGGGAGCGCGTGAAGTGCGAGCAGGGTCGGGACAATCCGCACCGCTTCGCCTTCGCCGAGCTCGCCCGCGATCTTCAGCAGCCTCAGCTCGCTCGCGGGGTCGAGGCCATAGCCGGACTTGACCTCGACCGTGGTGCAGCCGCCGCGCATCAGCGCGTGGAGGCGGCGGCGGCTTTGCTCGAGCAGCTGCTCGTCGGATGCCGCCGCAGTGCGCTTGACGGTCGCTCCAATGCCGCCACCGGCCTCGGCGATCTGCTCGTAGGTGGCGCCGGCCCGACGCATCGCATGCTCGTCGGCGCGCGTGCCGCCGAAGACGAGATGCGTGTGGCAGTCGATCAGGCCCGGCGTCAGCCAGGCGCCGCCGAGCGCGTCGACCCTCCTTGCGCGGAAGCCTGCGAGCTCGGTGCGCTTGCCGACGCGCACGATCTTGCCGTCCGCGACTCCGATGGCGCCATTCTCGATCAGGCCGAGCGGATTGCCCGGGCTCTCCACAAAGGTCGCGATGTTGCAGTCGACGAGCAGCCGGTCCCACATGATTTGGCCTTAGCCGGGCGGGTTGCTACGGCAAAGAGATGAGCTGGCCTAACCTCTCCGAGCTTTTCGAACATGACGGCGCGAAGGTGCCGATCGGGCTTGTCGGAGCGCCGCTGGCGGCGGGATCGGTCACGCCGGGCGCATGCGACAAGGCGCCGGAGCTGCTGCGCCGCACGTTCAAACGCATCGGCCGCTATGATGTCGAGATCGGACGCGCCTTGTTCACGCCGGTTCGCGATCGCGGCGACGTCGGGCTCGATGGACTTACGATCGAACAGGCCACGGCCCCGATCCGCGACGCGGTCGCCGCGAGCCTTGAGGATCATGCGCTGACTTTGCTCGCGGGCGGCAACAATGCGGTCACGCGGCCCGCCGTGCTCGCGCTCGGCGTGCCGCTCAGCCAAGTCGGCCTGATCACGCTCGACGCCCATTTCGACATGCGCGAACTCGACGACGGTCTCAGCAACGGCAATCCGGTGCGCGCGCTCATGGAGGACGGGCTGCCGGGGCGAAACATCGCGCAGATCGGACTGGCGAGCTTCGCCAATACCGCCAAGATGCACCGCGACGCGCTCGACGCCGGCAACCTCGTCGTCAGCATCGAGGAGGTGCGGCGCGACGGGATCCGGAAGGCGGTCGAGCTGGCGATGGAGCATATGAAGGTCGCGGACGCGATCGTGCTCGATTGCGACATCGACGTGATCGACCGCGCACAGATGCCCGGCGCTCCCGGTGCCCGGCCAGGCGGGATGCACGTCAGCGATTTCTACTGGGCGGTGCGGCGGATCGCGACGCATCACCGGGTGCGGGTGATCGACCTCACCGAATGGGATCCCTCGCTCGATCCGACCGACCTAAGCGCGCTGACAGCCGCGCGCTGGGTCGCGGAGTGCATCGCCGGGTTCGAGAGCCGCTAGCCGGATCGTGACACTCACGCAGCGCTAAAGCGTTGCGCTCCCGATTGTCGGGAGTGTCGGACATGAAGCTTAACGCCAAAACGATCTTCAAGGGCTATGCCTACGCCTGGCTCACGCTCGGATTCTTCCTCGGTTCGCTCGTGCTCCATTGGTGGTTCGGCTGGAAGGCCTTCGTCGACGAGGCCGCGACGCATCATCAGGCGCCGGAAATGAACAGCTATCTCGCGGAGATGCTGCGGGACACGTTCGAGAACTGGCAGTCCGAATTCCTCCAGCTTCTCTGGCAGGTCGTCGGCCTCGCCTATTTCCTCTACCTAGGCTCGCCGAGCAGCCACGAGAATGACGACCGGCTGGAAGCCAAGGTCGATGCGCTTCTCCATTTCCAGGGGGATCGCGGCAAGGAGATCATCGTCCAGCTCGACCGCCACTTCATGCGGCATCCGCGCGAGCGGCAGCCGGCTGTTGGGGACGATGAGCTCGACAGGCTCTTGCGCGGCGAACGGCCGCCGATGGTCTAGGTGCGCCGGCCTTTGGCCGAGAGCGTACGAAAGGTGATGGAGAAGCGCAAATCGTCGCCGGGGACGATCCTGTGCTCCCACTCCCAACGCACCTCGCCGGCCAGCAAATAGGCCGAGCGCGGCGCGACATCTAGAGCTGCGCGATCGAACCCGCCGGGCGTGCGCCGGCGAAAGCGCAAGGTGGCCGGCGTGAGGAGCGAGAAGCCGACCACCTTCTCGAACACGTCGCGGTCGCGGTGCCAGCCGATGCCGGCACCGCGATCGTAGCGGGCGAGTAGGACGTGAACGAAGTCGTCGGGCGCAACCTCGGCACATTCAGCGGCGGTTTCGCCAAGCGGCGTCAGCCACTCGGGGATGGGCTCGGTCGGCGAGAAGCTCGCGTCGTCGAAATCGTAGCGCCAGCCGAAGCTCTGAGTCTTGCGGTTGCCGAGCCAGCCGTGGAAGCGGAACGGCGACAGGTCGGCGGCGACGAGATGCTCGACCAGCACCGCTTCCTCGGCCTCGGTGATGACCTGCTCGCGATAGGCGAGGCCGGCGATCAGCGACGCGTCGAATAGTAGCTTCATGGCCCGAACAGCTCCTCGAGCTGCGATGGGCGAAGCTCGGGCGCGAGCTGGTCATAGGTGCACTGTTCCGGGTCCTTGTCGGGCCGCCAGCGAACGAAGCCGGTGCCGTGACGGAAACGGCCACTCGTCATCTGGTCGTAACGGACCTCGACCACCAACACCGGCTCGAGCGGCTCCCAGACCATCGAGCGCTGGCTGTTCCACCGGCTTGGCCCTCCCGGCGCGCTTCCGGTGAAGCCCGGAGGCTCGATCAGCGCTTCGAGCTTTTTGGTGAGTGCCGGACGCTCCTTTGCGGGGATGGCGGAAGTGAAACCGACATGGTTGAGCAGGCCCCGGTCGTCGTAAAGGCCAAGCAGGAGGGAGCCGACTTCCTTCTTCTTCTCGGCATAGCGGAAGCCGCCGACGACGCAGTCCGCCGTGCGCTGATGCTTGACCTTGATCATCGCCCGCTCGCCCGAGCGATATTCGAGACCTGTCCGCTTTGCGATCACGCCGTCGAGCGCGCCGCCGCTTCGATGAAGCCACTGCACGGCTGTGTCCCGGTCGTGGGTGACCGGCGACAGATGCAGTCCCGCGACCTCGTTCCTCGCGAAGAACGCCTCGAGCGCCTCGCGCCGGCTGGCCAGCGGCTCGGCGGTCAGGTTCTTGCCGCCCAGCTCGAGCGCATCGAACAGCATCAGCTCGGCCGGATGCTCTGCGGCGAGCTTGCGGACGCGGCTCTCCGCCGGGTGAAGCCGCAGCTGGAGCGCATCGAACGACAGCGCGTCGCCGACCGGAATGATGATCTCGCCGTCGAGCAGGAACTGCTTGTCCTCCAATCGGCCGAGCATCTCGACGACGTCGGGGAAGTAGCGGCCGAGCGGCTTGCCCGACTTGGACGTCAGCGTCACCTCGTCGCCATCGCGGCGCGCAAGGCAGCGGAACCCGTCCCACTTCGGCTCGAACTGCCAGCCGTCGCCCTCGGGCAGCTCGGCGGCGAGCAACGCTTCCATCGGTGCGGGAACGGGCGGCGGCTTGGCCATGCGCTGACAATCGCGCAGCGCTTGCAGTCGTTCCCGCGGCTGTTACGCTGCCGGTCTGACATCGGGGGGACGAACATGGCATTCGATCCGAACGCCGCGACCGCGCGCTACATCGACAGCCTCGGACCGGCGGCGCTTCAGAAGGCGCACGATTACACGGTTGGCAAAGAGTGGATGCTGCTGTGGTCGCTGCTGGTGGCGGCGCTTGTCACCTGGCTGATCGTCCGCTCCGGAATTCTCGACCGTCTCGAGGCGAAGCTCGCCGGCAAGCGCCGCAACGTCAGCGCACTGCTGGTCGCGTTCGCCTATTTCGTCATCTCGGCGATCCTGACGCTGCCTTGGGCGATCTACGCCGACTGGTGGCGCGAGAAGAGCTACGGCCGCACTGCGCAGCCCTTGTCCGACTGGCTGCTGCAGCTCGGCATCGCCACCGCCATCAGCGCCATCGTCGGGGCCTTGTTCTTCATGGGCGTCTACTGGCTGATGCGGCGCGCGGGGAGGCGCTGGTGGATCTGGTCCGGCGTGCTCGCTGCGGTGGCCTTCACGTTCGTGATCCTGCTCGCGCCCGTGCTGATCGAACCCCTGTTCAACAAATATGAGCCGGTGCCTCCGGGCCAGGTCCGCGATGCGGTCGTCGAGATGGCGCAAAAGGCCGGCATCCCGCCCGACAAGGTCTACATGTACAACGGCTCGCGCCAGTCTAACAATTTCACCGCCAATGCCGGAGGCGTCGGAAGCACGGCCCGCGTGGCCATCTCCGACGTCGCGTTCAAGAGTGCCTCGCTCGACGAAGTGCGCGCGGTGACGGGTCACGAGATCGGCCATTATGTGCTCAAGCACACCTGGTGGGGAATTCTCGTCTATTCGGTCGCGGCGATCATCCTGTTCTGGGTTGCCGACCGGACCTTCCGCTGGTTCGCGCGCCTTTTCGGGAGCTCCGCGGCGCTCGCCGATCCGCGCGGGCTGCCGGTGTTGATGTTCATGGTTTCGCTGTTCGGCCTGTTGACGCTGCCGTTCTTCAACACATTCAGCCGAACGCTCGAGAGCCAGGCCGACATGTATTCGCTGCAGACCGAGAACCGCCCGGACGCGCTGTCGACAGCGTTGGTGAAGACAGCCGAATACCGTTACCCACGGCCGGGCGCGGTGGAGGAGTTCATCTTCTACGATCATCCGTCGGTCGAGCGGCGGGTCCGCGTCGCGATGGAGTGGAAAGCCGCACATCCCGGGCCGCCGACGCAATAGGTGAAGCTTTCACATAGCCCGCCGCCGCAGCTGCATTAGCTTATGCGCTGCGGCAGCGGGGGCGCGTCATGGCCGGGCAGTTCACCATCGACAGCGGCGACACGGCGTGGATGCTGGTTGCAACGGCGCTGGTGATGCTGATGCTCGTCCCCGGGCTGGCGCTGTTTTATGGCGGCTTGGTCCGCGCCAAGAACCTGCTGTCCGTGATGAGCCAAGTGCTCGGGATCACGGCTGTCGCCATCCTGACGTGGGTGCTGTGGGGCTACAGCCTCGCGTTCTACGACGGCAATGTGGTGATCGGCGGCCTCGGCAAGGCCGGCCTGGCGGGCGTGGACGCCGACAGCCTGTGGCCCGTCGGGAACGGCGGCAAGGCAATCCCCGAGCTGCTGTTCGCGGCCTTCCAGATGAGCTTCGCCGCAATAACGGGAGCATTGGTCATCGGCGCGCTGGTCGAACGGGTGCGCTTCGGTGCGATCATGCTGTTCGCGATGCTTTGGCTGACCATCGTCTACGCGCCGCTCGCGCACATGGTCTGGGCAAGCAGCGGCTTGCTGTTCAGGTTCGGCGCAATCGACTTCGCCGGCGGGACCGTGGTGCACATCAACGCGGGCGTCGCGGGGCTGGTCGGTGTCGCCTTCGCCGGCGCGCGCATCGGCCATCTCAGGGAAGCGATGCCGCCGCATTCGCTGGCGCTGACGATGATCGGCGCAGGGCTTCTGTGGGTTGGCTGGTTCGGGTTCAATGCGGGCTCGGCGCTCGAGGCGAACGGCCTCGCCGCGGTGGCCATGGTCAATACGTTCGTCGCCCCGGCCGCCGGACTGCTCGCCTGGATGGGCGCGGAGCGGCTGGTGTCGGGCAAGCCGTCGATGCTCGGCGGCGCGTCGGGCGCGGTCGCGGGACTGGTCGCGGTG
>NZ_WJSQ01000005.1 GCF_009720245.1 Sphingomonas segetis
AGCGCGCGGCTGCTGCTCGCGCCGCTGCTCGCCGGGCTCGTGGGGCTGGCGACCGGTCGCGCGCTGGCGTGGCGAAGGGTGCCGCTTGCCTCTGTGCTGGCGGAATGCGGGGCGCGCGAAACATTCCATCGGGCGCGTTCAGTGCACGGCGACGCGCAAATCATCGAATTCCAGGATTCGAGCGCGCAAAAGGCGCTTGCCCAGGCGGACCTGCTCGTCCGCCAGCGCGCGAATTCACCCGCGCTCGAGCCCGGAGCCGAAGTGGACGTGCTCGACTTCTAGTCCTGACCGGCAAGCTATCGCCGGCGCCCCCCATTCGCTATTCTCGTCCCGCGGAGAGGCAGCGGATGGACCAGCCTGCGGCAATGAACGAGCCGATCGAGGCGGATGTGCCGCCGCCTGCGCCGCCCCGCATCGTCTATCGCCACCGCCTGCCGACGCGTATCTGGCACTGGGTCAACGCCCTCACCGTGTTCGTCATGCTGATGAGTGGCCTGATGATCTTGAACGCCCATCCGCGGCTCTACTGGGGCCAGTACGGCGCCAACTTCGACCATGCCTGGCTGGAGCTCGGCTCCCGGCCGTTCCCCGGCTGGGCGACCATCCCGTCGACCTACAACCTCGCCGCCGCGCGGCGCTGGCACCTCGCCTTCGCCTGGGTCCTCGTCGCCGGGCTGGTGCTGTTCCTGCTCGTCAGCCTGTGGAACCGTCACGTCCAGCGCGACCTCACCCCGACCGGCGAGGAGGTGAAGCCGAAGCACATCTGGAACGACATCCGCCAGCATGCGCGGTTGCGTTTTCCGACCGGCGACGCCGCGCTCCGCTACAACATCCTCCAGAAGCTCAGCTATGCGGCAGTAATCTTCGTCCTGCTTCCGCTGATGCTGCTCACTGGCCTCGCCATGTCGCCGGCGATCGACGCCGCCTGGCCGTGGCTGCTCGACATTTTCGGCGGGCGGCAGTCGGCGCGCTCGATCCATTTCATTTGCGCCGCCGCGATCCTCGCGTTCATCCTCGTCCACCTCGTGATGGTGGCGCTCGCCGGACCCATCAACGAGATCGTCTCGATGATCACCGGGCGCTTCCGCGTGCCGCCTGAAAGGACCGAGGAATGATCGGCCGGCGACGGTTCATCGCCGCGGCTTCGTCGGGGCTGCTGCTCGGCGGCTGCGACCGGTTGAACAACAGCCCGGGCTTCCGCTCGGTGCTGCGCTCGGCCGAGGGGCTGAACTTGCGCGCGCAGCGGCTGGTCTCGGCTCGCGACGCGCTGGCGCGCGAGTACAGCGAAGCCGACATGTCGCCGTTCTTCCGGTCGAACGGAACCGCCCATCCAGGCACGCCCGAATATGCGCGCCACCTCGCCGAGAATTTCGCCAACTGGCGGTTGGTCGTCGACGGCCTCGTCGCGCGGCCGCTGTCGATCCCGCTTCACGTGCTCAAGTCGATCCCGCACCGGGTCCAGATCACGCGCCACGACTGCGTCGAGGGATGGAGCGCGATCGGCGAGTGGCACGGGCTCGAGCTGTCGCGAATCCTCGAAGCCGCGGGCCTGAGCACGCGCGCGAAATATATCGTCTTCCACTGCGCCGACCGGTTCGGCGACAAGCCTTACTACGAGAGCATCGACCTGATCGACGCCTTTCACCCGCAAACGATCATGGCGTGGGGCATGAACGGCCATTTGCTCCCCGTCCCCAACGGCGCGCCGCTCCGCCTCCGGGTCGAGCGCCAGCTCGGCTACAAGCATGCCAAGTACGTCCAGCGCATCCAGGCGGTCGAGACCCTTGCCGGAATCCACGGCGGCAAGGGCGGCTACTGGGAGGATAATGTCGACTACGAATGGTATGCCGGCATCTGACTGCGCGAGGCAATGGTGGATTCGGTAATTACCTATGGGGGCGGCGGTAACGACGGGCTAGTGCAGGCCCATGCCTGAAGTATCGACCGGCGAGAGGATCGTGACTCGCGGCGAGCAGATGCTCGCGTTGCGGCGGCGGCGAATGGCCGCCTCGCACCCGTTTTTCCGCGGCGGCTTCCGGCCGTTCTTTTTCGGCGGAGCGGCCTGGGCGCTGATCGCGCTGACCTTGTGGATTTGTTCGCTCACCGGCGAGATTACGCTTCCGACTGCGATCGATGCGCTCTCCTGGCACCGGCATGAAATGCTGTTCGGCTTCGTCGGCGCGATCATCAGCGGATTCCTCCTGACCGCCGTCCCCAACTGGACCGGACGCCTGCCGATCGCCGGCTGGCCGCTCGTTGGCCTGTCCGCCCTGTGGCTCGCGGCGCGGCTCGCCTTGCTCTTCTCCGGACTGACCGGCCTTTGGCTCGCCGCCCTGCTCGACGTCGGCTTCTTCTTCGTGCTCGGGCTTCTCGCCGCGCGCGAGGTGCTCGAATCGAAGAACCGCAACCTGCCCATCGTCGGGGTGATCCTGCTGTTCGGAACCGCGGACGCGGTCGACTATCTCGCGATCACCGGCACCCTCGGGGCGCCCGATCTCGGATGGCAGATCGCCCTCTCGCTGGTCGTCCTCCTGATCTCGCTCATCGGCGGCCGGATCATCCCGTCCTTCACGCGCAATTGGATGGCCAAGCAGGGCATTAAGAATGGCTTGCCGACGCAGGCGGGCCGCTTCGACCTGTTCGTCATCGCCGCGACGGCGGTGGCGCTCATCGCCTGGCTTGCAGGCCCGGCGGAAGCGCCCATCGGAATCGTGCTGCTCGCAGCAGCGGTCCTGCAAGCAGCGAGACTGGCGCGCTGGCGCGGCTACCGGGCGGTCGCCGATCCGCTCGTTCTGGTCCTCCACGTCGGCTATGCTTGGGTGCCGATCGGCCTTGCGCTGCTCGGCTGCAGCTTGATGGGCCTCGTCCCTCGGAGCGCGGCGATCCACGCGCTGACGGCCGGCGCGATGGCGACGATGATCCTGGCGGTGATGACCCGCGCCAGCCTCGGCCACACCGCGCGCGAGCTCAAGGCGAACGCAGCGACGACCGCCGTCTACGCACTCGTCACCGTGGGCGCGATCCTGCGCGTCGCTGCCTCGCTGCGGCTGATCGACTATAATTTGGGTATCGAAGTCGCGGGGCTCGCCTGGGGCGGCGCCTTCCTGCTGTTCCTGATCGCTTACGCCCCGGTGCTGTGGAAGCCGCGGCTTGGCGAGAAGCGCTGATCGGCTTGGGCAACTGCTGCGACGGAAGCTTATTCGCCCGTTGCGTTCTTCTTGCCGGCATCCGCGATGGCGCGGTCGATAAGGCGCAGCGAGCGGGGCCGGCCCTCGGCCTCGACCCTTCGGCGATAACGGGCAAGGCGGTGCGCGAGGTCGGACGGGGGAAGCCCCTCGACGTCCTTTGCGGTGGAATCGATCTCTTTCATCCTAATCGAGGGAGTAACCGCAGCCACCGCGCCTTTCGATAAGTATGTTCCCTGATGATTCGGGCAAGGCAACCTGCCACCACGCCCAGGCAATGCTATGAGCCAACCCATGAACCCGCCCGCATCCCCGACGCCGGTCGAGGCGGAAGCCCATCTCCGCACGATCCTCGCGACCGTTCCGGACGCGATGGTGGTGATCGACGAGCGCGGCTCGATCCTTTCGTTCAGCGCGGCGGCGGAAAAGATGTTCGGCTATGCCGAGGCGGAAGTCGTCGGCAGGAACGTGAAGATGCTGATGCCGTCACCGGACCGGGAGCGGCACGATCAATATCTGGAAAACTATCTCACAACCGGAAAGCGAAAGATCATCGGCATCGGCCGGGTGACGACGGCGCTGCACCGCGACGGCAACACCTTCCCGATCGAGCTTGCCGTCGGCGAAGCCTGGAGCGCCGAGCGCCGCATCTTCACCGGTTTCATCCGCGACCTGACCGAGCGCCAGGAAACCCTGCTTCGGCTGCAGGACCTGCAATCGGAGCTCGCCCATGTCGGCCGCGTCAGCGAAATGGGGACGCTCGCTTCGTCGCTGGCGCACGAGCTCAACCAGCCGCTGACCGCCGTTGCCAGCTACTGCGAAAGCGCCCGCGACCTGCTCAGCGATGACCCGGACGAGGAAACGCTCGCCATGATCCGCGAGGCGATGGACGAAGCCGCAAAGCAGGCAGTCCGCGCCGGCCAGATCGTCCGGCGCCTGCGCGACTTCATGACCTACGGCGAAACCGAACGCCGCGTCGAAAGCCTGCAGCGGCTGATCAACGAGGCCAATGCGCTGGCGCTCGTCGGCTCGCGCGAGTACGGAATCGACCTGCAGATGTCGCTGGACGCGAGCGCGGACCTCGTCCTCGTCGATCGCATCCAGATCCAGCAGGTGCTCGTCAACCTGATCCGCAATGCCATCGACGCGATGATCGGCAGTGCTGTCCGTGTCCTCTCGATCCGCACCGCGGCGGGGCCCGACAGCTTCGTCACGATCACGGTCGAGGACACCGGCTCGGGAATCCAGCCGTCGGTCGCACCCCAGCTGTTCCAGCCGTTCGTCACCTCGAAGCAGAACGGGATGGGAATCGGCCTGTCGATCTGCCGGACGATTGTCCAGGCGCATGGCGGGCGGATATGGTTCGAGCCGGGCGCGCGCGACGGCACCGCCTTTCACTTCACCCTTCCTTCCGGAGAAACCAGGGCATGAGCAACGAAGAGCATCGGCTGGTTCACCTCGTCGACGACGACGAAGCGATCCGCCGCTCGGTCGGGTTCATGCTCAAGACTTCGGGCTTCCAAGTGCGCACTTACGAGAGCGGCACCGATCTCCTGAGGGCCGCGGCCGGCCTCGAGCCGGGCACCATTCTCCTCGACATCCGGATGCCGGGGATGGACGGGCTCGAGGTGCAGTCGGCGCTTCGCGACAAGGGCATCGCGCTCCCCGTCATCATCATGACCGGCCACGGCGACGTCAGCCTTGCCGTCCACGCGATGAAAGCCGGCGCCATCGACTTCATCGAAAAGCCGTTCGAGAAAGCCGTGCTGATCGGCGCGATCGAGCAGGCGATCGACCGGCTCGAACATGCTGCCGTCAGCCGCGACCGCGCCGACGAGGCGGCCGTCAGGCTCGAGGCGCTGACCCCGCGCGAGCGCGAGGTTCTCGACGGCCTCGCCAGGGGCCTGCCCAACAAGACCATCGCGTACGACCTTGGCATCAGCCCGCGCACCGTCGAAATCCATCGCGCCAATTTGATGACCAAACTCGAAGTGAGGAGCCTGTCCGAAGCGCTCCGAATCGCCTTCGCCGCCGAGAGCAAGTAGCGCCTCAGGGAAATTACGGATTCCGGGAAGGCACGTTCGCAATCCATATCGAGCGCCGTTCGATGAATGGGAGTGATCGATGACGACCCGCCAGCAAACTCAAGTCCTTGTTGCCCGCGACGAGATCGTCGCACCGCCTGAGCCACGCGCTTGCGAAGACCAGAGCTTCGAGCTTCCGGGCCGCCTCTATGTGGCGATGATCACGATGTTCACCGGCTTCGTGGCGGTGCTGGCCCTTGCCTTCACCGGCGGGCACATGGGCGTCGCTTATGGCGTGATCTTCGCCTTCATCGCCGCCTTCTTCGCGATCCCGGCGATGTTCCCGGGAATGGCGCCCGACGACCGCCGTAGCAAGGCGCTCAGCTGGGCCATGTTCAACTACAAGGGCGTGACGACCGCCACCGGCCGCACGAGCGCGAAAGACGCGACCGTCCTCGTGCTGCTCCTGCCGAGCCTGATCCTGTGCTTCGCGGTCGCAGTGGCGCTGATCGCAGCGGTCGTCTGAACTGCCGGACGCCGTTGCAGCGTTGGCCCCGGACCTAGCCGCTTCTGGGGCCAGCGTACCGCTGCTCGGCTGGCCGGCGGCGATCCTCATCGCCTCCGCAATGTCCCTGCCCTACTCGCTCTGGCGCGCGCGAACCTGGAAGTCGACAGTGAAGCCGGCGAACAGGTACCGGCCCATGGGACCGAACATCTGCGGATAGCTATTGCCATTGCCCTGCGCGAGGCCCTGCATCGGCTGATCGCGGTCGAAGATGTTGACGCCCATGCGCAGGTTGAGACCAAAAGCCGACGCGGCTCGCGGATTTACGCCGATTCGCGGCGGAACAACGAACTTAGCCACACAGCAATATCAATGACTTAGAAAATCCTTGCGGAACGAGGAAGGCCCTAATTCCGACGCCCGATGGAGTCGTTTAGTGAGGCACATGCGGCCGGTTTGATGCCTTCGATGCGAACGCGCCGATCCTGCCTCAGGTCGCGCGCATCACGGACCAGAGGCTCCGGGCCGCTGCCCAGCCCGCGCCAGAGCGCGCTGTTGAATGCTTCGCTGTCGAGACGGTCTTCGCTGGCGAAATTCTGGTCCTTCATCGCCGCTGCCCAGTATCCCGCATCGTGATTGCTGCAGTCGGTTGCCGGCGATCGGCTCGCAACGAATCGTTCGGCAGGGATCGGCAACTCGGTTGTTCGCAGCACTTCTGCCGCGTCCGCGCGATAACTCCATCGCGACTGGCTGGGATCAAAGATGTCGACCATCGGCATGGCGAGCGCATCGTTAAAGCCCAGCGGCTCCAAACCGAGCACCGTTTCGATCGTGCGCAGAATGTTGATGGTCGTGTAGCGCGTGGAAACCAGCACATTCTGGCGCACATATGGTCCCACCACGAAAGCGAGACTTCGACGGGCGTCGACGTGGTCGGCGCCGTTCTGCGCGTCGTCCTCGATGACGAAGATCAGAGTGGAATCCGCCGCCTTGCCGCGGGAGATCCGCTCCACGATGAGTCCCAGAGAATAATCATTGTCGGCGATTTGCGTCTCGACCGTGTTCACACCGTCGATCGCCTGGTCGAAGTCGCCGAAATGGTCGTTCGGCAGGCGCAGCAAAGTGAGCTGCGGAAGCGTTCCCGCCGCCTCTTGCTCGTCATATTCGCGCTGCCATTCGAGCACTCGCCAATAGTCAGGCAGCTTCATGTCGAACCCACGGAAATAGGGGTCGCTGCGGCCCGCGAGGAGCCGGTCCCCGGCGGTGAAAATCTGCCGCTTCTCCTTGAAGGGTTCGCGCACGACAGGCACGAAGCCCGGTGCGGCCGCGTCGTAGATACTTGCGTCGGCGAAGCCGTAGTTGCGGACCGAGATGCCCTCGCGGATCGCGGCGTCCCAGAGAAACCCCTCGTTCGGGCGGTCGTCGTCATCCGGATCCGCGGCAGTGAGCAAGGCCGGTCCCGGCAGGAGATCGGGATCGGGCGACAGCTTCGGGTTCGTCGCGACGCGTTCCGCGTGTGATTGCTGCGTGTAGATGAAGCGGTCCGCCTCTTCCGCTTCATAGGCAAGCCCGCGGTCCGCATAGTTTACGGGCGCCGTCTTCTCGATCAGGTCCGTGGCCCGCGCGGCCGTCGACCAGGCCCAACCCGTCGCCGACACTTCTCCTGAATCGTAGAAATTGTCGAGAGTCACAAACTGGCGGGCAAGGCGGTGATGGTTGGGCGTGAGCGCCCCGCCAAGGATCGCAAGATGCGGGTCGCCGTTCCCGATCTCCAGGTCACCGAGCACCTGATCATAGGTACGGTTCTCCTTGATGATGAAAACCACGTGCTTCACGCGCTTACGGATCTCCGCCATCCGCGCGTCAGCCGCTTCGCGTTCCGCCGTACCTGGAAGACCGATGTTTTTTGCGACCTGCGAAGTCGCCGCGGCGAGCGCGTGCTGGTCCGGGAAGGGGAACTCGAGGAGGCCCGACTTCTCGAGCTGATAAATATACTGGTTGGCCGCGCCGCACGCCTGGGACTGG
This sequence comes from Sphingomonas segetis, assembly GCF_009720245.1. Lineage (GTDB taxonomy): Bacteria > Pseudomonadota > Alphaproteobacteria > Sphingomonadales > Sphingomonadaceae > Sphingomicrobium > Sphingomicrobium segetis. The sequence goes on from NZ_WJSQ01000005.1 coordinate 7,740, forward strand.
CCGCGATAGATTGCGAGCTCGGGCGGGCAGCCCTGCTTGTTCGGGCCCGGTGGGCTCTTGCGGTTGACGACGAAAACCCGGCTCGCCTTCGCATCGGTCGCGACGGAACTCGGGTACCAGCCGGTCGGGATCAGCGCCTGAACCGGATTTGCAGCCTCACCCGGGTCGACGACAGCAACGGCATTGATTCCGCCGAGCGTCACCAACAAGCGTGAATTGGGTAAGACGGCCAGGCCATTGGGATTGAGGCCCTTCCCGAGTTGCGGAGCGACCAGTGATTCCGGAAACGCAAGGCGGGGCTCTGCGACAAGATCGCCAGTGCCCAAGTCGATTATCGCCAATCGGTCGGCATTATCTTCAGTCGCGATCAAGCGCTTCGATGCCGGGTCGACGAGAATCGCCGTGGGCTCGCCGATCGTCGCGACGCGACTGAAAACCTTTATCCGATCGCCTTCGACGACAAGCTCGACCAGCTGGCGGTCTCGCGGCGAAGACACCCAGGCGCGACCGCCGTCGACCCACGCGATCGCGAAGGGGAATTCCCCGCCCGGAACGCCCCTTGCCGACGGATCGATTTTTCCCGGCCTAAGGTCCTGCTCCGCAACAACTTTCCTCGCAGTTAGATCGACGAGGCTGACCGAGTCATTGTAATAATTCGCTACCAGCACCCGGCGGCCGTCCGGACTGAAGGCGACGCCGGCGGCCTGCGGACGCACGCCCGCGCCGAGCCCCGCTTTATGCCCGAGAATGACCTTCGCGGTGAGCCCGAACTTGGAGCCCTGCCGCGTGAAAAGGTACAGCGCGTCATCGACTCCCCCGCCGACGATGAAGGCGCGCCCGTCGGGGCCCCACGAGATCCCTCCGAAACTGTTCGGCACCTGCACGCTCTCGATCCAACGCGCGTCCTCGCCGTCGATCGCATAGCGGAACACGTATTGTGTGGACTGCCCCTCCGCGACTTTCCCGTCCATGCGATTGAAGCGATTGAAGCCGCTCGTCAGGATAAGCATTTCGCGCTTGTCAGGGCTCACAGCAACCGCAGCGGCGCCGTCGGCGACGTAGGACGGATAGGGTCCCGTGTTCACCACCAGCGGGCTAAATCGGGCGCCCGGTGCCGCAAGCGGAGTGATCGCTTGACCCGTCGGCAGGAGCTGCATCGCCGGTTGAGCGGCAGGTGCGGTCGACGCGAACGCCTCGCACTGGCCCATCGTCCGGAATGCAACGTCCTGCAATTTGACGGCCAAGGGTGGAGCAATGCCGAGATCTCGAGCGGCGGCCTCGGTTGCTCCAAGCTTTCGAGGGTCCGTGTGCGTGACCGCTGCGAAGATCGTCAGCGCTTCGAGATAATAGCCCTCGTTCGAAGCGTGGTAATGATCCGGCGCCCATAGATCGATTTGGCCCGGCGTCAGCCCATCATAGGGGTTGGGGTCGCCGATCTTTTGGGCGATCGCACAATTGAAGGCCTCACCGACAGGTACGATGCGGCTGATCGAAGGAACGGCCGCTCGCACCTGGTCGTCAGCCTTGCGCAAATCCACGGCCATGCGCTCGACCGGTTGACCAGACCAATGATTGCCTTCCGGATATGTGAGATCGGGCCGAGTCCATGTGGCGACGAGGCTGATGTCCACCCGTGGATTGCGTTGACGAAGAAGCGTCGCGAGACCCTTCGCTGCGGGAATTGTGTCGGAAACGTCTCCGGGTTTGTCGGGGCTCAGCGTGCTGTACTCCTGGAGAACGACCGCATCCCAGGGCCGATCGATGACGGTCCGCTTGTTGGCCAGGTGCCAGGCTAATGTCTGGCCGGCCGCGGTTTCGAGCGACACGTTGTAGCGAAGCCCCGCCTCGTCGGCGAAGCGCTTGAAGAGTGCGGGGACGCCGGCCATCCCGTCACCGTTCAGATCGCTCACACTGCCCGTGCGGTAGGTCATCGCGTCGGAATCGGCCCCGAACGTGAAGCTGTTGCCGACGAACAGGATCGATCTCGGCGGTTCAGCGGCCACAACGACGGCGGCAGCAAGCAATGCGGTGATCATCGCCGAATCTGCCAGTTGCTCGGGAACACGGACATCAAGATCTCCGATCAGCTTATCGGGGAGGCGGCCGTCGGCGGCTCAATCGCGGCTACGCGATTGGTGCGCGCCGCCACTGCAAAGAAGGCGACGAAAGCATATGCGGCGAGCGGGACGGCAAACGAGGCGCCAAGCCCGAAGCGGTCGGCGATCATGCCGACCGCGATCGGCAGCAGCGCACCTCCGAATATCGCCAGACACAACAGGCCCGACGTCGAGCTCTGCGAAACGCCCGACCGTTCGAGCGTTATCGTGAAGATCGTCGGGAACATGATGGAATTGAAGAAGCCGATCGCGAGGGCTGCATAGCCGGCAACTGGCCCCTGGCTCGTAAGGACGGTAAAGCAAAGCAGTGCGTTGACGCTTCCGCAGCCCGCCAGCAACCGTGCCGCCCGGACTTTCGTCAGAAGTATCGTCCCTACCAACCGTCCGCACAGCGCGCCGCCCCAGTAGAAGTTGGCGAGATAGACGCCGGCGGCCTCGAACGGCAGGCCGAGAACCGAGCGATGATTGAGGAAGTTGATCATGATGCTGCCGATCGACACCTCTGCGCCAACATACAGGCCGATGGCGGCAGCGCCGAACAGCGCCCACGGCGAGTGCAAGGCTTCGAACGTTCCTGCCGGGGCGACTGTCCGATGGTTCGGAGCTACACGGTCCAGGAATCCGCGCAGTGCGACAAACAAAAGAAGCAACCCGACCAAGCCCGCAGCCATGATCACGAATGCACGATCGACTGCAGTGAGCACCTCCGCCCGGTGGGCGAGATTCATTGCATGATGCGGAACGGCGCGCAGCGCAGGATCGCCAAGCATCACCAGAGAGCCGAAATGAACTCCGACGACCACTCCAAGCGAGTTGAAAGCCTGCGCGAAGTTCAGCCGTAGGTGGCTGTGTTCCGGTGCCCCGAGCTCGGCAGCCAACGGGTTGGCCGCAACCTGCAACGCCGTGAACCCGCCGGCGAGCACGAACAGCGCCGCAAGGATCGGCCAGAAACTGTCCGCATTCGTGCTGACGACCACGAGGAGGCAGCCCGCCGCCATAATGCCAAGCGACCCGAGGATCATGTCGACCGCTCCGATGCGGCTGATCATCCAGGCCGCCGGAAGCGACAGCAGGCCGTAGGCAAGAAAGAAGACGATCTGGGTAAGGAGCGCTTCGGTGTAATCGAGGCGAAAGGCAGCGCGGAGCGCAACGATTAGCGGATCATTGTTCGATGTGATGAAACCCCAGGCGAAGAACAGGCTTGTGACCGCCGCAAGGGCCAGCAACGTGCGCCGCTTGTCGGGATCGGCCGCACTCACTTGCCGCCGCTTCGCGCCTTCCATCGCAACGTCGCTACAGAGTCAACCGGAAGCGCGACTTCGTAACGTTCGCCGTCGAGGGCGATCGTCAAGGGGCCTGTTCCAGACTTGCGATGCAGGATGGCCACACGAGTTCCGTCCGGATTGATGAAAGCCGACGCCTCAACCGCCTCGCCTCGCTTCGCAGTGGCAACGCGATACGCGCCCGGAAGCACGAACCGGCTCGCGTGGCCAAGCACATAATATTCGACGTTGCGGATGATTGCGCCGGTTGACGGATCGATCGTCACGACGCCGCGGCAATCGCCGCAGCCGCCCGTGTGCGGTCCGTGCTTCGGATCGAGCGCGAGGTTCCAGAGCAAAGTCCCCCGCGACCAGTGATTCGAAGCGCCGATGATGAGCTTGTCCGTCATCCACCCCAGCACCTCGGCGTACTTCGGCGACCATTGCCCTCCCGAACATTCGGTGACCCACGCATCCTTGGCCGGATAGGCATCGTGGACCCGCGATTGCGCCGGGACATCGCCTTCGTAGCAATGCCAGGCGACGCCGGAGACATACTGCCGGGCGCGCGGATCCCGAAGCACCGTTAGCGGCATCTGCGGATCGTCCCAGTTATGGTCGTAGTCGAGGATCTGGGCCTTCAGGCCGCGCGTGCGAAATGTCGGCCCCACATAACCGCCGATGATTACGGCGCGGTCAGGGGAATTTACGCGCATTCCCGGATAGTCGTCGGGTTCGAAATCGGGCTCATTCTGGATCGTGATCATCGACACCGGCACGCCCTCGCGCCCGAAGCCCTCGACCGTCCGTGCGAGATAGTTCGCAAACGGCTGGTAATATTGCGGCTGGAGCTGCCCGGTGATCAGGCTTCGTGAAGTCTTCATCCACGCCGGGGCGCTCCACGGGCTGATCATCACCAGCAGGTCCGGATTGATCGCCAGGGCTTCACGAGTGCGCGGAAGGACGTATTTCTTCGCCGGCTCAATGGAGAAATGGCGGAGCTCGGGATCGGGCACGTTCCCGGGCGTGTCGTCGTAGCTGTAAGCGCGGGTGGAGAAGTCCGAGGCGCCGACCGTCAGGCGCGTGAAGGAAAGCCCGAGGCCGCTATTCGCCCGCCCAAACAGCTCGGCCATGATTGCCTTGCGCTTGCTGTCGGGAAGGTTGCTCAGAAGGATGGCGGATGCATCGGTCATCGCCGCGCCGAACCCGTGCATCTCCTGGAAACGCTTGGACGTATCGATCGTGACCGCTTCGTCTCCGGCGGCACGCCCGGCCGGGGCCTGCTGAGGCTGCCGAGCGAGTTTCTGCGCTTCGTCGGCCGTCGTCAGCCACATTTCTGCAGGCGACGGCTTGTCAGCGCAGGCGGCTGCCAACAATGCAGCGAAAGCGATTGCCGCGAAGCGCCTCACGCCATTTCTTCCGCCGGACAATATTTCCTCACATATTCGTCGTGTGGCGGCATGACATCGACGCAGCGTCCAATCGTCGTTGCGATGTTGCCGAGGAACTGCTCGATCTGCGCATCGCTCTTGATCGCGACGAGCGGGTCGTGGCTGCGCGGCACGATGCCCTGTCCGATGAACACCTCGATCCAGCTCTCCTCACTGAAAAGCTCTTCGTCCTCCCGAAAAATGCGACCGTTGGAGCACCACAGGTCGATCTTGCGTTGGAGGGTCGCCGGCAACTCCATCCTCCGACAATGCTCCCAGAAAGGGCCTTCCCGCTCGTTCGCCCAATAATGAAGAATGAGAAAGTCGCGGACGCGCCCCCACTCGAAATCCGACTGACGGTTGAACTCGTCGATCGTCGCCTGGTCGGTCTCAGCGTCCGGGAACAGGCGAACCAGCCGGATCGCCGCCGCCTGGACCAGGTGGATGCTGGTGGATTCGATGGGCTCAAGAAAGCCCGCGGCAAGGCCGATGGCTACGCAATTGCGGTTCCACATCTTGCGCCGCTTGCCGGCGAGGAAACGAAGCTTGTTGGGGTTGGCGAGTTGCTCGCCGTCCAGATTGGAGAGGAGGAGCTTTTCCGCCGCTTCCTCGTCGAGGTGTTTGCTCGAATAGACGAGGCCGTTGCCGGTGCGATGCTGGAGCGGAATCCGCCACTGCCACCCGGCATCGCGAGCGGTCGCCCGCGTGTACGGAGTGAGAGGGGCGACGCGGCTGCAGGGCACAGCGATTGCGCGATCGCACGGCAGCCAATGGCTCCAGTCTTCGTAACCCGTCTTCAGCACCTGCTCGATCAGCAGCCCGCGAAAACCCGAGCAGTCGATGAAGAAGTCGGCATCGAGATTACGGCCGTCCTCGAGTGTGACGGAAGCGATATCGCCGCTGTCATGCTGAGCGACATCGACGATCTTGCCTTCGGTGCGCCGAACGCCGTGTTGTTCGGCGAGGCCGCGGAGATATCTGGCGTAAAGCGTGGCATCGAACTGGAAAGCGTGTGCGATATGCCCGATTGGGGATTCCGCCATGTGAGGCCTGGCATGCATGAATTTGTTCGCAAGGGCCGCAGCGGTATTGATCGAATAATCGGCGAAGTCTCGTGCCCGCCCCCGGTGATGCGCCTGCAGCCAGTAATGGTGGCAGCGGAGCCATTCCCAGTCTTGCCCGATGATCCCAAATCCGTGGATATAGCTGTGGCCGGGCCGCCACCAATCGACGAACTGTACGCCGAGCTTGAACGTGCCCCGCGTGCGCTGCATGAACTCGACTTCATCGAGCTGCACCAACTCATTGTATTTCTTGATTGCGGGGATCGTCGCTTCGCCCACCCCGACGGTGCCGATCGCTTCGCTCTCGACGACTTCAATGTCGTAGAGACCCTGAAACAGTTTGCCGAACAAAGCGGCGGTCATCCAGCCCGCAGTGCCACCGCCGACGATGAGGATTTTTCGCATCGGCCGGCCGATTAGCGACTTTCGACTGGGCAGGCCATGACCGGTTGAGCTTCCGGCAGCCGCCCGAGTGTCGATCGGCTGCCGAGCGTGAGGCCATAGCCGCGGCGGAACTGTATTCCGCCCTTCTTGGCCAGGCAGTCGCCCGCGGGCCAGTCGAACGGTAGCCGGCCCGTAAACGCAAAAGCGGGGAGTCCGTCGGGACCGGCGACCAGCATGTCCGCGAGCCCCATTCCCTCGGTTCCCGGGAGCCAGGCGGCGATAAACGCATCGGATCTGTTGATCAGGTCGTTCGCTGCAACCGGCCTGCCGGAGAACAGCAGCGTCACAACCGGCACGCCCTTGCCGCTCACGCGCGTGAGGGCCGCCAGGTCCGCCGGATAGCGGCTCGTGTGGCGCACGCTTCTCGGGAAGCTGATGTCGCCGGCGCCTTCAGCGTACGGATTTTCGGCGGCAACCATCACGATGGCACTATAGCCGCCGAGGTCCGCCACTTTGCCGTCAGGGCTGTAATCGACGTTGCCGGCGCCGATCGTCTTCCGCAACGCCGACAGGAGCGTGTCGGCGTTCGGGTAGTCCGACGTCTTCGTATTGTCGCCCTGCCACGTCAGGGACCAGCCGCCGGCCTGCATCGGTAGACTGGCGGCGCCCTTGCCGACGACGAGAACCTTGCCGGTGCGCCGCAGTGGCAGGACGCCGTGATCGTTCTTCAAGAGCACCAGCGATTTGCGGACAGCCTCGCGCGCGAGCATGCGGACCTCAGGAGAGTGCATGACTGTCGCGTCGGGATGCTGGCCCGTCGCCGGGGAGCTATCGAACAGCCCGGACTCCAGCTTGACCCGGACGATCCGCGACACCGCGTCGTCGATCCGGCTCATCTTGATCCGCCCGGTCCGCACATCGGCGATCGTCGTGCCGATGAACTTCTTCCAATCGTCGGGGACCATGACGAGGTCGATGCCGGCGTTGATCGCCTGGGGGCAATGCCATTTGGTGCAGCCCGGCACCTGCTCGATACCGTTCCAATCGCTGACGACGAGGCCATCGAAACCGAGCCGCCGCTTCAGCACGTCGCCGATCAAGTGGGCGTTGCCGTGCATCTTGCCCCAATGCTTGCCGCTCGCCGTGTCGGTGAAGCTGGAATAGCTCACCATCACGGTCTGAACGTTGGCCATGAGCGCGCCGTAATAGCCTGCGGCATGCGTCGCCGCGAGATTGGCCTCGCTCGTGCGAGTCTCGCCCTGGTCCTTGCCGTGGAAGGTGCCGCCGTCCCCGAGCCAATGCTTCGCAGTTGCAAGGACCGACGTGGGCGAACCAAGCTGCCCTTGCAGTCCGCGCACCATGGCTTCGCCATAATCGCGCACGAGCTCGGGATTCGAGCTGTAGCTTTCGTACGTTCGTCCCCACCTGGGGTTCTGGACCACGGCCAAGGTCGGTGCGAACGCCCAGGTGATGCCGGTCGCTCGGACCTGGCTTGCGGTCGCGCGGCCGATCCGTCCGACCAGCGCGGGATCGTGCGCGGCGCCGAGCCCGATGTTGTGTGGGAAGAGCGTCGCCCCATAGACATTGTTGTGGCCATGGACCGCGTCGGTGCCCCAGATCACCGGCACCTTCACCTTCATGTCGGTCGACATGCTCGCGCGGTAGAATGCGTCGGACAGCTTGAGCCAGTCATCGACGCTGGAGTGCATGTTCATCGACGGCCAAGCGCCGCCGCCATTGAGGATCGACCCAATATAATAGCGGCGAACCTCGTCCGGAGTGACCGAGCGGATGTCAGCCTGCGTCATCTGCCCGACCTTCTGCTCGAGGGTCATGCCGGCGACGATTGCATGCACGCGCGCGTCGAGCGCCGGATTCCGCGGCGCCGGATTGACCGCCCTGGGCCAGGGATCAGCGGCCGTCGCCGCGGACGCGAGAAGCGCGCCCGCGACGCACAGCATCACTTTCGGCCGAAAACGACCGGCCAAAGCCTTCATTCGAAATCGCCTAGCTAGAAGTGGTAACTGGCGCCGAGCAGCCACGACCGTCCGTATTTCTCGACACGCTCCAAGGTCGGAGAATCGTTCACGATGAAGTAAGTCCGATAGGGGGAGTTCAGCACGTTGCTGACCTGGAGCAAAATGCCGAGCCCGTTAAGCCTTGAGCCGGGCTGGAACGTGTAGCCGATCTGCGCATCGACTTGTTCGTCTGGCTGGGTGAGCGGGTGATCAAGGTTCGCAAAGAGTGCGACGACTTCGCCCTCGAACTTCGACCGGTGACGCCACGACGCTCGCGCTTGGAAGCCGTACCTCTCGTAATAGGCAGTCACATCGTAAACCCATTTGGAGAAGCCAGGCAGCACGTTGTTGGCGAGTTGGTCTGCCGCTGCCTTGTCCAGCTTGTAGTCGGTGTAGGATATGCTGCCCGTTGCGCCAAAGCCTTCGAGTATGGGCGTCAGCCGCCCGAACTCGAACGCGCCGCTCACCTCGACGCCGCCAACCCAGCCGCCCTGTCCGTTTGCAGGCGCGCTGAGGGAGCCGATCGGACTGATCGTACATCCGTTACAACTGGCTTGGAGCGTGGCCAGGTCGGCCGGCGGGGCCGTTATCCCCGTGAAATCGGCGGCGAGAACCTGCGTATAGATGTAGTTATCCAACCACATGTAGAAACCGTGGACGGAGAAATAGCTCGCCTTGCCGCCATACCATTCATAGCCGATGTCCAGTTCCTTGGCGCGCCATGGCTCGAGCTTGGGGTTGCCGCCCCCCGCCGACCAGGGGTGGACCTCTACACCCGGGCCGCAAGGTTGATTGGGCGGGACGATGACCTTGCAAACCGACCCATCGAAGCCGGGAACCAGGTTTGCGCGCATGTCGTCCATGCGCGGTCGAGCCATGACCTTGGCCACCGCGAAGCGGATGCGGTTGCGGTGGTTGATGTCGTAGAAAAGGTTCAGGCTGGGCAGGATATCGGTGTACTTTGCGCCTTCATTGACGTTGATCAGCTCAATCGGTGAGACCGCCGTGTTGATACGCAGACCCGAGGACCTCTGCTTCTGCTGGACCACCTGTACGCCGACATTGCCGTGCAGGTCCCCGGAATCGATATTCGCCTTCGCCTTCCAGGTGAGGATGTCCTCTTTGATGTCCCACGCCTTGTCGAAGTGGGAGGCGTCTTCCAGCGGAACGATATCGAAAACATTTCCGTTGTTGACGAGGTCCGTGACCTTGACGCCGAGAATGCTCATATCGCCCGCGAAGCTCAACGACGTCGGGCCCGTCAGGAATTGCGGATCGACCAGGGTCTGCAGACGATCATTCTTCAGGAAGATGTCGAGCTCGTCGACCCTCTTGTCCTTGTGCCGATGCGTGTAGTCGAGGCCCGCTTCGACCGAGCTGAAGAAGTTGCCGATTCCCGTCCCTTGAAGGTCCTGCCTGAGCGTCAGATCGCCGGACGACAGCGTCTCCTTGATGTGGGGCGATTTCTTGTGCCCCTCAGACCCGTAGCCGCCCCAGGCCGAACGGTCGCCAAGGGACACATTGTTCGCATCAGCGTAATCGAGGCCGAAGTTCGTGACTTGCAGGAAGTCGTTATCGGGGATCACGCGGTCGTAGCTGTCGAAGACCCGGCCCTGCGAGAAATCGTCGAAGCTCAGCCTGCTGCAGCAGCCGTAACCGCCGAAGAGTTCGATGTCCGTTTCATCTCGCTTGTTGGTCGAATAGGACAGATCGGCAAGTAAATGGGTCCGCTCTGCAAGGCGGAAATCATTGTTCAGTCCTGCGGAGAAGAGGTGGTCGACGCGCTTGTTGTCGTTCCACCGCAGAAGCGGCGTGACATTGGTGACATGGTCGGCGACCTGGAACGGAACGCCGTCGCGGGTCTCGGTCTCGACGTCGCTGTAGGTGACGTTGTCGGTCCAGGCAGAGGAAAACCATTCGGCGCCCCGGGTGGTATTGTCCTGCTTGAACCGGGAATAATAGAGATCGAGCACGGAATGGACGGCGTCGCTCGGCCTCCATTCCACGGTGCCCGTTATGCCGTCGCGAATATCGCGCGAGTTGGAGGCACGCACTTCCTGGCCCGACAGGACCTGCACCCCGTCTCCATAATCGGCGTAAAACCAATTCTTGGTCTCGTTGACGTGGCCCGGTGAGTCGAGGTGCGCATAGCTCATCATCCAGCCGAGCGTGCCGGCCTCGTTCTGACCGATGTAGCTGGCACTGCCGCGCCAACCATATTTCGAGAAATCCTGATTACGCCCGCCGCCCTGGTCGAGCTGCCCACGCAGGTTTATCGCGATGGCGCGCTTGCCATATTCGAGCGGCCGAATGGTCCGCAAATCAACCGTGCCGGCGAGGCCCATGCCCGCAATGCTGGCGTCGGGAGTCTTGTAGACCACCACCGCGCCCATGAGCTCGGAGGGATATTGGTCGAACTCGACCGCGCGGTTGAAACCGGAGCTCGCCTGCTGGCGTCCGTTCAACAGAACCGTTGTAAAGTCGGGCGAGAAGCCGCGAATCGAGACGATCTCGGCACGTCCCTTAACGCGCTGCGCCGTGATGCCCGGGAGTCGAGCGATCGATTCGGCAATCGAGGTGTCGGGCAGCTTGCCGATCTCCTCGGCCGAGACGACTTCCACGACGCTGCGTTCCCGTCGCTTGATCTCGATCGAATTCTGCAAGCTGCGGCGAAGGCCGGTGATGACGATTGCACCCGGAGGTGCGGGCTGGGTCGCGTCGGGTTGGCCTGGCGTCGTAGCTGCCGGCGGCGGCAGCGGCTGTTGCTGCTGCGGTGCATTCGGATCGTTGGGGTCCGGGGTCGTCTGCGCGAATGCTGCTGACGGCAGCACGACCAATGACGAACAACCGGCAAGCAAGAGCGCTCGACGCGCTCGCGACGAAGGATTCGGCACCAGTGTCTCCCCTCTTCCGCCTGTCACGAATGCGCGCGACAAGCCGCGTTCCCACTCTCCATGGAAGCGCTTCCATTTTCGTGCGGCAAACATCTTAGGGAGTCAAGAACTCCGGCGGCGGCGACGTCGATTGGCGGACGATGAGTTCAAAAGGCAACGCATCGTAGTGCGGCGCACCGTTCGACTGGCTCTCGGCGAGAAGGTGAACCGCGCGCTCGGTCAGCTCCTTGATGGGCTGACGGATGGTTGTCAGCGGCGGCCAGACAATCTCGGACATTGGCGTGTCATCGAACCCCGTAACCGAAATCACACTCGGGATGTCCAGATGCGCTCGGTGTACTGCGAGCATGACTCCGGCAGCCATGTCGTCGTTCGCGCAGGCGATGGCCGTCACTTTGCGGTCGCCGAGGAGTTGCTCTCCGGCCTCCACCCCCGATCTGAACGTGAAGTCGCCGATGCTCGTCCAGGGCTCATCCTCTATGCCGGATTCCCTAAGCGCTTCCCGGAAGCCATCGTAGCGAAGCGCCGCGGCGCGGTGTTCTGCGGGTCCATTCACGAAACCGACGCGTCGATGACCGAGCGATACGAGATGCTGCGCGATAGCGTGTCCGGCCGCGCGCTCGTCGATTCCGACAGCCGTTACCACGTCGCGCGCGCGCTCCCCCGCAGATACGGCGACCACTTGAACGCCTGCCCGTTGTGCCGCTTCTATGAACTCGACGTCATCGGACAATGGCGGGGACAGAATGAGTCCGGTGGGCCGTTCGCGGTCGAGGATGGATGCGAGTAGGCGCAGGCGATTGGCGTCATCCGGGTCGACCGCGCGCGTGACGAGATCGAAGCCGAGCGAGGAACATCCGCGCAACGCGCCAAGCTCGAGTCCAGCGTTGTAGTAACTGTTCGGCTGAAGGTTGGGACTGTGGGCGTGGATCAGCATGATCTGCGTCCCCATCCCACTCGCAAGCGCCCGCGCCTGGCGGTTGACCGAATAGCCAAGTTCCTCGACCGCGCGCCTGACTCGGTCGCGCGTTTCCGGACGAACATTCGAGCCGTTGTTGAGGACGCGCGAGACGGTGACGCGCGCGACCCCGGCCACCTTGGCGACGTCGTCGATAGTCGAATTCCGCTTCATCGCGCGCGAGCGTGGCAAGCGTTTGGTCTGTTCGCAACGGCTTCAACGGGCTTGCCAGCAGTGGAAGCGTCACCCTAACAATGAAAATGGAAGCGCTTTCATTTGGATCCAGATGGTGCAGATCGTACGAGGCTTGTTGATCCTTTTGGCGCTGTGTCTGGGCGCGCCTGCAGCCGCTGCGCCTCCCGCCTTGATTCCCATGCCATTGGCTGCCGTTTGGCATGACGGGGAAGTCCGGATTGGGGCCGACACAGTCGTCGAAGGACGCGGCGAGGCTGCTTCGACCGCCGACTATTTGGCCCGGGAATTGGGGCTGAAATCGAAGCGCGGCGGGCCCTCGAGAATCCAGCTTTCGCTGGTGCCGACGAGCAAGATCGCGAACCCCGAGGGTTACTATTTGCGCGCGACCGGCAACGAAGTGCTGATCGAAGCATCCGATCCGCGCGGGCTATTCTATGGAGCGCAGACCCTTCGCCAGCTCGTCACGACCAAGTCCGCGTCCCGCACGGTTCCGAACGTAGAAATCAATGACTCGCCCCGCTTCCGCTGGCGCGGATTGTTGATCGACCTCGGCCGTCACTTCTTCGGCAAGCAAACGCTGTTCAAGATCATCGACGAGATGGCGGCGTACAAGCTCAACGTCCTCAAGCTTCACTTGACCGACTATCAAGGGTGGCGGCTGGAGATCCCCGCTTATCCCAAGCTGACGCAAGTCGGCTCGCTGGTCGACGGCAAGCCGCAATATCTCACGACGGCCGACGTGCGCGAGATCGTGCAGTACGCCGCGGAGCGCCACATCATGGTCGTGCCAGAGATCGAGATGCCGGGCCATGCCGGAGCCGCTGCCCGGTCCTATCCCGAGTTTTTCAATAAGACCGGCGACGCGTTCAATCCGGCGTACCCGAAGACTTACGATTTCGTTCGGGGCGTTCTCGCCGAAGTCGCCCGGCTTTTCCCCGCCCCGTATGTGGATTTCGCAGGGGACGAGGTTGGCGACGCGTGGGAGGGAATGGCGGATGTCGATCGGCTCAAGGCCGAGCACGGTCTAAAAACCTCAAACGACGTTCAGGCCTATTTCGGACGCAGGGTCGTTGCGATCATCGAAGGTCTCGGCAAGCGGCCGATGGCATGGGATGACCAGGTCGATGCCCATGCGCCCAATAGCGTGGTCATCCAGTGGTGGCGCAGGGACAAGCCGGAGGTGCTCAAGACCGCTGCAAAAGAGGGCCACGACCTCGTGATTTCACCGGCCGATCAGCTCTATTTCGACTATCACCAGGGTCCAGGCGAGCCGGGGGCGCCGTGGGAAGGAAACAAGGGCGGCCCGCAGTCGATCGGCAAGATGCTGGCGTGGGAACCGATACCCGGCGACTTCACGCCGGAGGAATCCTCTCGCGTGCTGGGCATCGAGGCCTGCGTCTGGACGGAATTCATCGCGACTGAGCGGTATCTGCAGTTCATGACCTTTCCACGACTGCTCGCTCTTTCGGAGATTGCATGGCGCCCCAAAGGCCAGCGCGACGAAGCCGAGTTCACGAAGCGCCTGGAGCCACATATCGAAGCGCTTCGCGCGAGAGGCATCAACGCGAGACGGGGTGAATGGGACGCTTATGAGTTCATCACGAACTGACATGCTCTCCCCAATCACCGAGCGCACAGCGCCGAGCCCCGCGCAGTTCCGCGATGAAATCCTGCCGAGCGGACAACCAGCCGTAATGCGCGGCGTGGCAAATGATTGGCCCCTGGTCGTCGCCGCGCATCACGATTCGCACACGGTCATGGCGTTGATGGCGGCGACCGCGAACGGCCGCCTGGCCAAGGTGCTTCGGGCCGACCCGGCGCAGCAGGGCCGGTTCCACTACGCAGATGACAGTTATGCGATGAACTTCACCCGCGGAGAGGGCAATGTCGCGGGGATCCTAGCGGGACTGCGCGAGCAGGAGAACAGCTACCAACCGTTCGCGATGGCAGCGCAGAGCATGATCGCGGAACATTATTTTCCAGGGTTCGCACAGGCGCATCCAATGCCCTTGGTTCCTCCTTCGGCGGAGCCACGCCTATGGATCGGCAATGCCGCGAAGGTCGCGACCCACAACGATCCCATCGAGAATGTCGCTGTCGTCGCCGCGGGACGCCGGCGCTTCACGCTGTTCCCGCCATCGGCAGAGCCCGATCTTTACCTGGGTCCGCATGACCCGACCCCCGCCGGAGCGCGGATCAGCATGGTGCATGTGACCGCGCCCGACTTCGACCGATATCCTCGGTTCGCTTCAGCGCTCAAGGTCGCGCAGGAAGCGGAACTGCGGCCCGGCGATGCCATCTTCATTCCGCGCGACTGGTACCATCATGTCGAGGCGATCGAGCGCTTGAACGTACTCGTGAACTATTGGTGGGACGAAAGCAAAAGCGACGCATAGGACTGCGCCAGGGGGAGATCTCATGAGGAAGGCAATTCTGCTGGCCGCGTCAGTTGCGATGTTGCTTTGCACGTCAGTCCAAGCAGCACAGCCAAGCGCAGCGCAGAGCATGCCATGGCTCAACAGCGAACTCGCGCCAGAGACACGCGCGAAGGCCGCGCTTGCCGCGATGACGCTCGACGAAAAGCTCAGGCTCATCTTCGGCTATTCAGACCAGGCGCTGACCGAGCTCGCAAAGGTCCCGGATGAGATCGTTGCTCCGGACCTGAAACGCTATGTCGTGAGCCACCAGGTAAAGGGTTCGGCGGGGTTCGTTCCCGGCGTTCCCCGGCTCGGGATTCCCGATCAAACCCAAACCGACGCGTCGATGGGCGTCCGCAACAGCTTCATCCCGAGCACTGCCCTGCCCTCCTCCCTTGCGACGGCGGCGAGCTTCGATCCCGAGGTCCCTCGCGCGGGCGGCGTCATGATCGGCGCCGAAGCGCGCGCTACCCGGCACAACACCATGCTGGCGGGCGGAATCAACCTCGCCCGCGAGCCGCGGAGCGGCCGGAACTTCGAATATGCCGGGGAAGACCCGCTCCTCGCCGGAATCATGGTCGGCGCGCTGATCAACGGCATTCAGTCGAACCATATCATCTCGACGATCAAGCACTTCGCGGTCAACGATCAGGAGACGCTGCGCACGTCGCTGGACGTGACAATTTCCGCGGCCGCGATGAGGCAGTCCGACTTGCTCGCGTTCGAGCTCGCGATCGAGAAAAGCTCGCCCGGCTCGGTGATGTGCTCCTACAATCTCATCAATGGCCGCTGGGGCTGCGAGAACGACTATCTGCTCAACAAAGTTCTCAAGCACGATTGGGGCTACAAGGGCTTCGTGATGAGCGATTGGGGCGCCGTCCATTCGACCGTGGACGCGGCCAACGACGGCCTGGACCAGTTCACCGGCTTTTGTTGCAAGGACGACAAGCCGTGGTTCGCGCCGCCGGCAATGAAAGCGGCGCTGCAATCTGGCGCCATTCCGCGGAATCGGCTCGACGACATGGTGGAGCGGATCCTGTGGGCGATGTTCGCCAAGGGAGTGGTTGACCATCCGGTTCAGGTCTCGCCGATCGATTACGCTGCCAACGCCGCCTTGTCGCAAAAGGCGGCGGAAGAATCTCTCGTCTTGCTGAAGAACGACGGCGACCTGCTTCCGCTGCGCGGCGTGAAGTCGATCGCGGTGTTAGGCGGCAGTGCCGACAAGGGTGTGCTCGCCGGCGCCGGATCGTCCGATGTGACTCCGGTCGGCGGCGCGGTGACGATCGACAATCACACCTATCTACCGTCGCCGCCCGTGGATGCACTGAAGCGGGAGCTGCCCAAGGCGAAGATCGCGTTCGACCCGGGCAGCGATCTCGCTGCCGCCGCTTCGCTGGCCGCGCAGTCCGACGTCGCCATCGTCTTTGTCACCCGCCACAACAGCGAAGGCTCGGAGGCAAGCCTGGAGATGGTCGGCAACCAGGACGCGCTGGTCGCGGCCGTCGCCAAGGCCAACCCCAGGACCATCGTTGTCGCCGAGACCGGCGGCGCAATCTACATGCCCTGGATCGACGAGGTCCCAGCGATCCTCGAAGCCTTTTATCCCGGAATCCGCGGGGGTCCCGCAATCGCCCGAATCCTTACCGGCAAGGTCAATCCGTCCGGCCATCTGCCGATCAGTTTCCCAGCTTCGGCCGACCAGCTCGCGCGCCCGGATATTGCCGGCCTTGGCAAACCGGACGGAACCCCGGAGGAAGTCCTGTATGACGAAGGCGCCGCGATCGGGTACAAATGGTATGACCTGAAAGGCTACAAACCGCTGTTCTGGTTTGGTCACGGACTCAGCTACACCAATTTCGAGCTCTCCAATCTCGCGGCACAGCCCGACGGCAAAGCGATTCGAGTCAGCTTCGCGATGCGCAATGTTGGCAAGCGGCAAGGCAAGGGCGTCGCCCAGGTTTATGTCGCCCCGGCCGACTGGAAGAAGGCCGGGTGGGAAGCGCCAAAGCGGCTCGGCGCATTTGCGAAGGCCAACCTCAAGCCGGGGCAGATCAAGAGCATCGAGCTGACCATCGATCCGCGGCTTCTCGCAACCTACGAGGCGGCCGGGAACAACTGGCACATCCGCGCCGGGGAGTATCGGCTAATGCTTGGCGAGGCGTCGGACGACTTGCTCAAATCGGTGGCCGTTACCTTGACTGACGCCGTCTGGAGTGCGTCGACGACAAATTGATGCTCGATCCCGCCGTCAGAATCGCGCTGCGTTTCATTGCCGCAAGCGCCGTCTGGATCGCATTGTGCGTGCCGGCCACGGCGTCGCATCTCGTCACCGGAAATGGCCATGGCTTTGCAGTCGTCGCGCCCGAGAGCGGGATGGCGACGAAGTTTTACGCGCACCCGCACAGTTTTACCCGACCCGATCCGCGTGATCCCCTGAGCGAAGGCATCGAGACCGCGAACTTCATCAAGTCGCTCCGCTTGGGAAAGCGCGACTCCGGAAACGCCGACTATGTCGATGACTCGCACGTCATCCGACTGCGCCGTCCGGGCGGAACCGGCTACTTCTTCATGCCGTTCGGGCTGGAGCGCTCCGCGCTGGTCATCAGCGGGACGGCGACGGCGTGGTACGTGGAATGGAACCGGCCGCTCCGCTCCCAAGAGAAATTCGTCGGCGGCGCGCGGTTGCTGCGGTTCGAGGGAATCGACGAATCGCTGCTGCTGATTCCGCTGGCCGCAGTGGGAAAAGCGCCGGATGCCCAACCGCTGGCGGCAAGCTCTGCATGGGCGATGGTCGCGCTCGAGGATGAACGTGACGCGGACGACGTCATCAGCGACGTCACACGCTGGCGAGCGGGACTTTCCCCATCGCAACTGATCAACCGGGAAGTCGCCGAATTCAACCGATGGCGCGCGAAGCCCGCCGTGCGCTTCGCGAGCGAGAAGGAACGGCACCTTTGGCGCCAAAGCGAAACGATGCTGCGAATCGCGCAAAGCCGCGAGCCCAACCGCGCCGACCGACACGGCAACGGACTGATCGTCGCCGCACTGCCCGACGTTTATTCGACGCCATGGGTCCGCGACATGGCGTGGGCGACGGTGGCGCTGGCGCGCATGGGTCATCGCGCCGAGGCTCGCGCCGCGCTTCTCGCCTACTTCAACGCGCGGCCGACCGGCAAAATGCGGAGCGAAGTCAACGGTGCGGACTATCAGATCTCCGTCGTTCGCTATTTCGGGAACGGCGAGGAGGAGCCCTTCTTCACTCAGGAGGGCAGCACCAACATCGAATTTGACGACTGGGGCGAGGCGCTGTGGGTGCTCGGCGAATATCTGCGCAAATACCACGATCCGGCGTTGCTCAAGGCCGCCACGTACCGCGGGTCGCTCTACGAAACGGCGCGCGACTTCATCGTCAAGCCGCTGATGGCCAACACCGAGAAGTACGGCGACGGATTGATCGTCGCGGCCGACACCTCGATCTGGGAGGAGCGGCAGAAGGACGAAAAGCATTTCGCCTTTTCGACAGCCATGGCGATCATGGGCCTCCGCGAATTCGCGGAAGTGGCGAGAAGGCCCGGCGATGAGGCCGCGCGCAGCCAGGCACTTGCCGACGCGGCGCTGCTTCAGAAAGGCTTCGACGCGGCCTTCATCCGCGACGGGAGGCTCCGCGGCGCGCTCGAGCCGGGCATGAAGAACGATATCGACGGAGCGCTGATCCCGATCATCAATTTCGGGATCGTCCGCGATCCGGCGGTGATCCGCGACACGGTCGAGCGAATGCGGCTGCTGAAGGTCGCGTCCGGCGGATATCGGCGCGTCCGCGGCACCTACACCGACCCCAAGATCTTCGAATATTGGTATGAGCAGGAGGAGTTCCTGTTCGTCGATTTCCAACTCGCGGAGCTGTACAGACGTCTCGGCCGAAGCCGTGAGGCCGACGCGATCCTGCAGCGGATCACCGACAAGTCAGCGGCCGACCACAACATCATTCCCGAAATGTACATAGCGGTGCCGTGCGAGCTGTTCCCGGGCCGGATCGGCGATCCCACGGGGGCGATGCCGATGGTGGGATACGGCGCGGGTGCTTACGTCCTTCATCTATTGGACCGCGAGAGGATCGAATGAAGCGAGTTGCATTGGCCACGCGCCGCTTCCTCATTGCGGGGACCTGCATTCCGTCGGTCGTGGGCTTTACCGTCCATGCGGCCGACAACAAAGGCGCTGCCGTCGACCAGCACCAGACCGCCGCGCGCACCGTCAATCTTACGCTTGCCGCCGATGACGTGATCCCCACCGGAAACGACTGGATCGCGCTTCCCTCCATTCGCGCCGCCGACGGCGCGCTTGAGAATTTCAACCTCGTTTCGATGCGCTATCGCGGGCTGCTCGAAGTGGCCGGCCTCCCCGACCGTCCGCTGATGGCGCCTTTCATCGAGATCGCCGGCGTTCGGCAGCCGCTCGCGCACCTCCATTGGTTGCTTCGCGATTACTGGATTCCTACCGGGACGATGGAAACGGACGGCGTTCGCGTGCGGCTTACTTACGTCGCGCCGCCAGACAGCCGCGCTGCGATCGTTCGATTTCAAGTCACGAATTTGCGTGCCACCGCATTGCGGGTTGCGCCCGGAATGGAGCTCGACTGGGGCAGGACCAACCGCGTCACCTATACGCCCGAACCGCTGAGGGGCAGGCGCACCATGTCGCCCACCCCGATCGATACGGACATGGAGGTCTTCGAATATGATACCGACGACACGCAGATGGCGTGGGGCTTCGCCTATGTCGGCTCGCAAGGCACGCTTCACACCGACAGCGACAATCCGGGCCTTACCGCGCGGCATGAGAGCGAACTGGCGCCCGGCCAGACGCTCGACATGCATTTCATCATCGGAGCGGGGCTCGAGGAATATAGCGCCGCCTATGCGATGCGCGTGCTCAACAAGAAGATCGACCGCTACGGCCTCGACGGAGTGATCGACCAGGCGGCCGACGACGCCCATCGCCGCACCCGCACCACCGGCGATCCCGACCTCGACCGGATCATGAACCGGAATCTCCTGTTCTCGACCTATTTCGCCTGGGGACGGGCGATCGATACCGAACAGTTCACTGGCATGACGTCGCGCAGCAACCGCTATTATGTCTCGGCGGCCTATTGGGACCGCGATGCATTGCTGTGGAGCTTTCCGGCCATCCTCGACAGCGATGCGCCGCGAGCGCGCGAGATTCTCGATTATGCGCTCGGCATCCAGGCACGCAATGCCGGCATCCACAGTCGCTTCATCGACGGCGTCGTGCTCGAGGATGGTTTCGAGCTCGACGAGCTGGTGGCCCCGTTCGTCGCGCTCGGTTCCTATGTCGACAAGACGCACGACATGAGCATGGTGGAGCGGCACCGCGGGGTCATCCACACTCTGCTCGAGCGGCTGCGCGCGCAACGCGATCCGGCAACGGGACTTTACGCGACCTTCCAGGATTCGCAGGACGAATATGTCCGCAAGCCCTTCTCGATCTACGACAACGTGCTGGCATGGAAGGCCTTCGGCGATCTCGCAAAGATCGCGGCGCTCGAGCACCGGACCGAGGAAGCGGCGTCGCTGACTTCCGAGGCTGCGAAGCTCAAGGCCGCGATTTACCGATACGGCGTGCTCGATGGCGCCGAGGGTGCGGGCGGCCCCATCTTTGCCGCTCTCGTCGATGCGACTAGCGGCGACTTTGTCGACGTTCCCCCCGGGTCGCTCATGAAGCTGCCCGCACTGGGTTTCGTTTCGGAGAATGATGCGCTCTTCCGCCGCACCTATGCCTGGCTGCATTCGCGGCATTACGCTTATAGTTATGCCGACCAGCCGTACGGGCTGCCCGGGAGCTATCGGCTGCCGTTCACGACCTCATGGGAAGTCGCCGACCATTTGCGGCTTGCCGCCGGCCGCGCCCAGGCGCTGAAAATCCTCAAGCAAAGTCCGTGGGACGGCGGGATCATCACAGAGGGCGTCAAGGCCGACACCGGCGTTCCCGACCAGGAGGGTCGCGCGTTCGCAACGGCAGCCGGCTACGTCGCCCACACGATCTGCCAGGAATTTTGTATCGACCGGAGGTAATTTCCGGGCCCGGCGAGTGTCGCCCCTTCAGCTGAACCGGGCGGCGAATGCCGGATCAAGGTTGGCGAAGCGCCTCGGTGAGCATCTTTTTCACGCGCGCGACCAGTTCCGGCGTGCGCTTGCCGAGCACTCCCCGCGCATTTTGCGGGAGGTGCTCGACGGGGTCGCCGTTGTCTCCGAAGATGTAATGGTTGAACATGTTCTGCCAGGCCGCGAGTTCCTTCGGCGGCAAGTCCCTCAACGTGATAACCGCGTGATAGAGCGCATTGAGCGGGGTCAGCAGCGGCGGCTTGGAATCGCGCCACCAGAAATTGATCAACGAGCCGAAATCCTCGAGCGACAGAACGTCGTGCCACCACATGGCGGGAATATAGAGCGCGTCACCGGGACCGAGCTCCGCTCGCTGTGCCGTTTCGAGCGCCTGCGCAAATCGCGGGTACGTCTCGAGGTCTGGCGTATCGATGTCGACCAGGCTGGTCGGCTGGCCAGCCAAGGTGAAATCGAGGGGCCCGACATACAGGTTCTTCAGCTGCTCCGGCGGGAACAGCGTAATCCGCCGCCGGCCGGCTACGACGCATGCGAGGTTCTGCGATTGGTCCCAGTGCGTGGCGGTGTGCGTGCGATTGCCGAGCCACAGCGAAATGAGCGTCTCGCGCGCCATGTCCAGCATCGTCACCGGAATATTCGGAATGAGGCTGGGCAGGTGCTTCCGGATCGGAATTCCCCCTGCATATATTGAGTAAGGCTTCTCGTCGCCGCGTTGGCGCAGCAGCAAATCGAGCAATTGATCGATCGTCGCCAGCTTGCGTTCGAAGTTGAAGCCGCTGAGGTCCGCATTGTAGTTGAAGCGGCCGTCGATCTCGGGCGGCGCGAACCAGGCCTGGAATGGCTCGTCCGTCGCGGCGAAGCGCAGCATTTCGGCGAGTGCCTCGGGCCCGTCTTTGGAGGCGCGGACCGCCGGCCAGTCGGCGACCAGGCCGCGGAACACGGCCGGCTCGCTTCGCGGGACGATCTCGCCCTCGAAGCGCGCGCGATCCATCGGATCATATTCGGCAATCGGCCGCATATCCGTTGGTTAGCAGCACCCACCTGGCTTCGCTATCGACTCCCGCCCCGGTGAATGTCGCGCGTCCCGCCGCGAAGTGCCCGACAGACACGGTAGGCAACAATTGCGGAACGGCTGTTAAGAGAGTCAGCTAAGTGCTGGCTGGGGCGGCAGGATTCGAACCTGCGAATGCCGGTACCAAAAACCGGTGCCTTACCACTTGGCGACGCCCCAGCAGGCGTGGGCCTCGTGCTCCGGGCCCGGAAGAACCGGGGCTTATACCGGCGAAGCTGCGTGTTGGAAGGGGGACGAGGCCCACCGGTCAGTCGATCGGTTCGGTCCAGCCGTAAGGGTCCGGCGCGGTGCCGCGCTGGATGTCGACCAGGGCCGTGCGAAGCCGCTGCGTGACCGGACCGGACGACTCGCCGCCGATCGAGAACTCGCCGTCCCTGCCCTTCACCCGCCCGATCGGCGTCACCACCGCCGCCGTCCCGCAGGCGAAGGCCTCGGTCAGCCGCCCGCTCTGCGCATCGGCACGCCACTGGTCGATCGAATAGAGCTCCTCGCGGACCTCCAGCCCCATGTCGCGCGCGAGCCTGATCAGCGAGTCCCTAGTCACGCCGTGGAGGATCGTGCCGTCGAGCGGCGGCGTCCGGAGCGAACCGTCGTCGAACACGAAGAAGATGTTCATGCCGCCGAGCTCTTCGACCCAGCGCCGCTCGACCGCGTCGAGGAACACGACCTGGTCGCATCCCTCGCGCACCGCTTCGGCCTGGGCGATCAGGCTTCCCGCATAATTGCCGCCGCACTTCGCCTCGCCGGTCCCGCCCGGCGCGGCGCGAACGTAATCGCGCGTCACCCACAGCGAAATGACCGGCGAACCGGACTTGAAATAGGAGCCGACCGACGAAGCGATCACGGCATAGATGAACTCGGTCGAAGGTCGCATGCCGAGGAAGGAACCGTTCGCGATCATGAACGGCCGCAGGTACAGCGATCCCTCTTTGCTGTCCGGAATCCAGTCGCGGTCGGCGCGCACGAGGCCGCGCACCGATTCGAGGAACATCTCCTCCGGCAGCGGCGGCATCGCCATGCGAATTGCGGACTTGGCGAACCGCCGCGCATTGGCCTCCGGACGGAACAGGGCCGCGCCGCCATTCGGCCGGCGATAGGCTTTCATCCCTTCGAAGATTTCCTGCGCGTAGTGCAGCACCGGCGAGGCTGGATCCATCGTGAACGGGTGGCGCGCAGTAATCCGCGCGTCACTCCAGCGGCCGTCCTCATATTCGATCATCGCCATGTGATCGGTGAACACGCGCCCGAAGCCCGGGTCGGCGAGCAGGCGCGCGCGTTCTTCGACCGGCACCGGCTTCGAGCTGGGCTCGAAGGCAATCGCCGCATGTTCTGGATCCAAGACTTCGCCGATCATTGAGGCCCTTTCCGGGCTTCAGCGCCTAGGACAGGCGGGCGGTGACGGCAAGTTGACGCAAGGAGCCCGTCAGCCGTCGACGCCGGCCTTCGCTTCCTCCGCGAGTTCCGCGCCGCGTTGCGCCGCGGCATCGATCGTGACCGCAACCAGCTCGTCGAGCACATGATCGTGGTCGAGCACCTTCAGCCCCACCTCGGTGGTGCCGTTCGGGCTCGCGACGCGCCGCGCGACCGACTCCATGCTCTCCTTGTTCGTCGCCGCCATCCACGCAGTGCCGAGCACCGTTTCGAGCGCCAGCGTGGCGGCGATCTGCTCGGTGAGCCCGCGCTTCACCCCGGCTTTGGCGAGCGCCGCGATGAAGCGCGCGACATACGCAGGGCCGGCGCCGGCGACGGATCCCAGCGCGGCGAGCTTCTGCTCGTCCGCCATCCACATCGCGAAGCCGAGCGCGGAGAAAAGGTTGTTGAGCTGTTCCCGGGTCGAGCCGTCGGCGTCGGGACTGTAGAGACCGGTTACGCCGCGGCGCACCGCGACCGGCAGGTTGATCGACGCACGCACGATCGCCGCTGCGCCCGGCAAGCGTTGGCGGAGGCTCGCGGTTTCGACTCCCGCGAGAAGCGAAACGACGACGGTCCGTGCGCTGAGATACTGGCGAAGTCCGGGCGCAATCTCGTCCAGCTTCTGCGGCTTGAACGCGAGCACCACGAGACTGGGCGGAGGACCCGCCGCAGCGAAGGACGTGACGACTCGCGCGCCTTCGACGGGGATGCCGCTCGGCCGGATAATGGTGAGCGGGGAAAGGTCGAGCCCGCCCGTGCGCCACCCGTCGAGAATCGCCCCGCCCATGTTGCCGCAGCCGACGAACCAGGTCGGATCCGGAATCTGCAACGTTCCCGTCATGCCTCGCCGTGGGTGTCGATCAGCGCCGCGGAAATCGCCTCGCCGGGGGACTTGCCGCCCCACAGCACGAACTGGAATACGGGGTAGAAGCGCTCGCATTCCTCGACCGCGGCCTCGCTGATCGCCTCGGCCTGCTCAAAGCTCAGCCCCTCGCCTTCGCCAGCGTCGAGAATGGTCGAATGGCGAAACACCACCAGGCCCGATCCCGACCACATCTCGAAATGGCCGAGCCACAATTGCTCGTTGATCAGGCTGAGCGCCTCGTAGATCGCCAGCCGCTTTTCCGGCGCGACCTTGATGTCCGGGAAGGCAAGAAACTGGAGCACCTGGTCCTCGGGCCGCCATACCCCGCGCAGCTCGTACTGCGCCCAGCTTCCGGTCGCAGAAGCCACGATCTCGCCCTCGGCCGTGCGCTCGCACGCCCAGCCGCGCGCCTCGAAATACTGCTCGAGGACGTCAATCGGCGGGCCGTCGTCCCGCTCGTCCTGGATTTCTTCGCCGCTCAGATTCACGCCCCCGGCGCGGCCTTCTTGCCGCCGCCGCGCTTGGCGGTGCCCGCGGCGGGGCCGGCAACCTTGGCTTCGAGCGCGGCGATCCGGGCTTTGAGGATTTCGTTCTCGTCGCGCGCCGCGGCGGCCATCGCCTTGACCGCCTCGAACTCGTCGCGCCCAACGAAATCGGCGCCGCCCATCCATTCCTTGAATTTTTCGCGCGCGCTCGATTCGGCTTCGCGGCCCATGCCGGCGAAGGTGCCGGCCATTCCGTTCACCATTTTCACGAAGTCGTCGAACAGCTTGTTCTCGGACTGCATCGCTCAATCTCCTTAGGGAGCGAAATCTCCCTTTCGGCGCGGAAATAGGGGGTCGCGGACCAATCTGCCAGCCCGGCGGCCCTACCTATCCCCAATTGCCTCTACTATCCCCAATTTTCTCAGCCGAGCAGCGGCATCCCCGCGCCCGGGTTCAACGCCTCGATCGTGGCGTTGAGCGTGGCCGCGAAGACGAGCCACACCAGGTACGGGACCAGCAGCAGCCCAGCGGCTCTCCGAAGCCGAATGAACTGGCGCGCCGCCGCCGCTGCGACCACAGCCATCACGAAAATCACCCATTTCGCCAGCGTGATGTCGTGGCCGGCAAAGAAGATCGGCGACCAGGCGAAGTTCAGCGCAAGCTGAACGAAAAACAGGGTCAGCGCCAGGCGCCTGCGCTCCGACCGCGGCTCCGCCATCACCATCGCAAGCGCGATCCCGAGCAGCGCGTAAAGGATCGGCCAAACGATCCCGAACGTCCACCCCGGCGGCATGAACAGGGGTTTGCGAAGGGACGCGAACCAATCGTTGCCATAGCCGCTGTTGGACAGCCAGCCGCTCAGACCGCCGAGGATCTCGATCGCGACCACCGCCAAGAGCGCGGTCTTCCACCAGTCCTTCCGCTGCACGGCCTCAGCCATTATTCACTGCCCCGAGCAGAAATTCGACATTCCCTTCCGACCCGGTGATCGGGCTTTGCGTAACGCCCACTACGCTCCAGCCCTGCGATTGGACCCACGCCCGGGCTTCACGACAGACCCGCTCGTGCACGGAGGGATCGCGCACGACTCCTCCCTTGCCCACCTCCTCGCGCCCCGCTTCGAACTGAGGCTTGATCAGCGCGACAAGCCTCGCCCCGCGCTTGGCGAGCCTGAGCGGCGCCTCCAGCACCTTGGCGAGCCCGATGAAGCTCGCGTCGCACACGATAATATCGACCGCCTCGGGGACGATGCCGGCGGCGAGCGAGCGCGCGTTGGTCTGCTCGTGAACCACGACGCGCGGGTCCTGGCGGAGCTTCCACGCCAGCTGGTTGGTTCCGACATCGACCGCATAAATCTTCGCCGCGCCGCGCGAGAGCAGCACATCGGTGAACCCACCCGTCGAGCTCCCCACGTCCAGCGCCACCGCGCCCGAAACATCGAAGCCGAAATGGGCCAGCCCGTGATCGAGCTTGATCCCGCCACGCGAGACCCACGGATGGTCCTTGCCGCGCACTTCGAGAACAGCGTCCTCCGCGAGCATTTCGCCAGCCTTGCCGAGCTTCTTCTCACCCGAAAACACCGCGCCGGCCATGATCAAAGCCTGCGCCCGCGACCGGCTCTCCGCAAGGCCGCGGCTGACCAGAAGCTGGTCTGCGCGGATCTTGGCTACGCCCGCACCCCTTCGACCTCGGTGCTGTCGACGCGCAGGGCCTTCAGCACCGTCTCGACGATGTGCGGCGCGTTCAACCCCGCCTCGTCATATTGCTTGTCGGGCTTGTCATGCTCCTGGAAGCGGTCGGGGAGGCGCAGGGTGCGGATCTTGAGGCCGGCGTCGAGAAGCCCATCGTCGCTCGCAAGCGTCAGCACATGTGCGCCGAGCCCGCCGATTGACGCTTCCTCGACCGTCACCGCGACTTCGTGATTGGTCAGCAGCCGGCGGATCAATTCGCCGTCGAGAGGCTTGGCAAACCTGAGGTCGGCAACCGTGGTCGAAAGCCCCATCGCGTCGAGCTGGTCGGCCGCTTTCTCTGCCTCCTTGAGCCGCGTGCCGAGCGACAGGATCGCGACCTTCTTGCCCTCGCGCACGATGCGGCCCTTGCCAATCTCCAGCGCGAGCGGCTGTTCCGGAAGTGCGACGCCGCTGCCCTCGCCGCGGGGGTAGCGCACCGCAATCGGCCCGCTGTCGTGAAGCGCCATGGTGTGCACCATGTGGCACAGCTCGGCTTCGTCCGCCGCCGCCATCACGGTGAAGTTCGGAAGCGTGCACAGGTAAGCCAGATCGAACGATCCGGCGTGGGTCGCGCCGTCGGCCCCGACCAGCCCCGCGCGGTCCATCGCGAAGCGCACCGGCAGGTTCTGGATCGCGACGTCGTGCACCACCTGGTCGTACGCACGCTGGAGGAAGGTGGAATAAATGGTCGCAAACGGCCTGTAGCCTTGCGCCGCGAGCCCCGCCGCGAAGGTTACGGCATGCTGCTCGGCGATCCCGACGTCGAAGGTGCGCTCGGGAAACTTCTCCTCGACCTTGTCGAGACCGGTTCCCGACGGCATGGCGGCGGTGATCGCGACGACCTTCTCGTCGCGCTCCATCTCGCCAATCAAGGCCTTGGCATATACGCCGGTGTAGCTCGGCGCCCCGGCGGCAGGCTTGGCCTGGACACCCGAAACCACGTCGAACTTCACGACCCCGTGATACTTGTCGGCGGCGTTCTCGGCCGGCGCGTAGCCCTTGCCCTTCTTGGTGACGACGTGGACCAGCATCGGCCCGATCTCGGCGTCGCGGACATTCTCGAGCACCTCGACCAGCGCCTCGACATTATGTCCGTCGATCGGTCCCACATAATAGAAGCCGAGCTCGTCGAAGAGCGTCCCGCCGGTGAACATCCCGCGGGCATATTCCTCCATCCGCCGCGCCGCGACGTGGAGCGGCTCGGGCATCGCCCGCGCGAGCTTCTGCGCGAGCTTGCGCGGCGCGAGATATTTGCCCGAGCTGACCAGCCGCGCGAGCGCGTTCCTGAGACTTCCGACCGGGGGCGCGATCGACATGTCGTTGTCGTTGAGAATGACGATCAGCCGGTTGCCCGCCGCCTCGGCATTGTTCATCGCCTCATAGGCCATGCCCGCGCTCAAGGCGCCGTCACCGATCACCGCGATGGCGTGATGCGGGTCGCCCGACAACTTGTTGGCGATCGCGAAGCCCAGTGCGGCCGAGATCGAGGTGGAGCTGTGCGCCGCGCCGAAGGGATCGTATTCGCTTTCGCTGCGCCGGGTGAAGCCGCTCAAACCCCCGCCCTGGCGAAGCGTGCGAATGCGCTCCCGCCGCCCGGTGAGGATCTTGTGGGGGTAGGCCTGGTGGCCGACGTCCCAGATCAACTTGTCGTTCGGCGTGTCGAACACATAGTGGAGCGCTACCGTCAGCTCGACCACGCCGAGGCCTGCGCCGAGATGTCCGCCGGTCACCGAGACGGCGGAGATCGTCTCCTGCCTGAGCTCGTCGGCGAGCTGGGGGAGCTGGTCCTTGTCCAGCCCTCTGATGTCGCTGGGATAGTGAACGCGATCGAGCAGGGGCGTGTCGGGCCGGTCTGACATGGCCCGCGGCTTATCGGCTGGCGGCGCCAATGTCACCAACGCACGGCGATTTCAGCGATTCCTCAGATATTGCTCAGCCGGCGGAGCGTTCGCACTCGCCGCAGGTGCCCCTCACCTCGATCACGGGCCGGGGCGCGGAGAAGCCGGCCTCGGCTGCCGCCTTGCGGATACTTGCCGAAAGGGCGTCGTCATCGACGTGCACCGTCTGCCCGCAGCTGTCGCAGATCAGGAAGATGCAGTCGTGCAGGCACTCAGGGTGCTTGTTCGCGACATAAGCGTTGGCGCTCTCGACTCGCCGCGCAAGATTGGCTCCGACGAACAGATCGAGGATCCGGTAGACGCTGTTCGCCGCGATGCGCCGCCCTTCCGCCTTCGAGGCCGCCTCGGCGACGTCATAGGCGCTCGCCGGCTTGTCGAAGCTCGCCAGGGCGTCGAACACGGCTGCGCGCATGCCGGTCCACTGCTCGCCCTGGTCCGTCAGGCGCTCGCGCGCCGCGTCCCTCAGCGCTTCCCCCTCGTGGAGCCGATGATCGTGGCGGGCCATGCAAAGGAGATAGAGCGCAGCCCTCGCCGCGACAAGAATCAGAAGCTCGGGTGCTTGGCCATCATGTTGAGCCGGTGCCCGAGCGCGAGGACCGCCACGCCGACGATCGTGAACGCCGGCTCCAGGCCGCTTTCGTGCAGAGTCATCGCATAAGCCATGATCGCGAGCCCGGCGATTCCGACGGCGCTTGGAAGCACGAATCCGTGCTCCCGGATTCCCCGGCCGAGCGCCACTGTGCCCAGCAACATCGCGAGGGTCAGGCCGACCTCATGGATGATCGGCCTGCCGAGCAGCCCCCCCGCGGAAGCGAGGACGCCGAGCAGTACCGCAGTGGCGACGCAATGGACCGCGCACAGGCCCGAAAGTCCAACTGCAAGCCGGTCGAGCCGGCCGGTCGAGATCGGTCTGGAAGCCATGTGCGCCGGCGCATATAGGCCGATCCCAATCGCGTTACAATATATCATCGGAGCTGCGTTGCCACTTGCCGGGCGGCCTCCGCGACGGGCATAGGCGCCGCGCGGCATGAGCACCCACGCCTCCTCCAGCATTGCGCCCGACGCAACCCGCGGCGCCGGTCCGCGCTCCTTGTCGAACCTGCTTCTGTTTGTCGCCGCGCTGGTCTTCGCGATGGTGGTCATCGGCGGCATCACCCGGCTGACCGAGAGCGGGCTGTCGATCACGCAATGGGACGTGGTCACCGGCGTGGTTCCCCCGCTGTCGCACGCCGACTGGGTTCGCGAGTTCGGCCTCTACAAGCAGACCCCGCAATATCAGCAGGTCGCCGGCCCCGCGGGCATGACGCTGTCGGGGTTCAAGTTCATCTTCTTCTGGGAATGGGCGCACCGCTTCCTGGGGCGCGTCATCGGGCTGGTGTTCTTCGTCGGTGTCGGCTGGTTCGCGGTGAAACGGGAGATCCCGAAGGGATATGGCTGGCGCCTCGGCGCATTGTTCGTGCTCGGCGGCTTCCAAGGCGCGGTCGGCTGGTTCATGGTGGTCTCGGGCCTCGAAGGTCCCCGCACCGAGGTCAGCCCTTACCGATTGTCCGCCCACCTGCTGTTCGCGCTGTTCCTGTTCGGCGCGCTGATCTGGACCGCGCTCGACCTGCGCGGAGTCGCGCGCAACTCCGACGCGCGCCCGGCGCGCCTCACCGGGTGGGGCGTGTTCGCGCTGGCTACCCTTTTCATCCAGCTGCTGCTCGGCGCGTGGGTCGCCGGCTTCCGCGCCGGCTACGTCTCGAACACGTGGCCACTCATGAACGGCGGTTTCGTGCCCGAAGGGATCGACTGGTCGCGCGGGCCGCTGTTCGCCGTTACCCACGACCTGTTCCTGCTCCATTTCCTCCACCGCTGGTGGGCATGGATCGTCGTCGCGGTGCTCGTCGTCTTCGCGCGCAAGGTGCGCAAGGTCGACGGCGCACGGCCTGCATCGATCGCGATCCACAGCGCATTCGGTACGCAGATCATTCTCGGCATCCTGACGGTGCTCTCCGGAATTGCGATCTGGCTCGCTGTTCTCCACCAGGCGACCGGCGCGCTGCTGGTCGCCGCAACGGTGTGGGGCGCGCATATCCTCGGGCGGCGGCAAGCATGAGCATCGTCTCCGTCTACGCCGTGTTCGCCAACGCCGAGGAGGCCGAGCGGATCGGGCGCACGGTCGTCGAGGAGCGCCTCGCCGCCTGCATCAACATCCTTGCGCCGGTCCGCTCGCTCTATCGCTGGAAGGGCAAGATCGAGACCGCCGACGAGGTCGCCGCGATCCTCAAAACGCATCACTGGCGCAGCGACGCCCTGATTGCACGCATTGCCGAGCTCCATAGTTACGACGTGCCGTGCGTCGTCAGCTGGCCGATCGACAAGATCGTCGGCGCCTACGCCGACTGGGTCGAGGACATGGTCATCCGCGACCGCTAGCGCATTGCCGATCCGCGGCCGCTGCTACAATCGGTGCTGGTCGAGATAGAGGTAGGCTGGGTCGAACTCAGCCAGCGCTTCGAGCCCGGCGCGGTCGCGGATCGTGAGCTGCCGGTTCTCGAGCTCGACGAGCGCGCGGCGGCGCAGCTCCTGCAGCGTGCGATTGACGTGCACGACGGTGAGGCCGAGGCATTCCGACAGCTCACGCTGGGTCAGCGGGAAATCGCAGCCGTGCTCGGTCCCCCGCCCGACAATCTCCAGCCGCCGGCAAATCTCGCAGAACAGGTGCGCCATGCGCGAAATCGCCGACCGCTGCCCGAGTGAGAGGACGAGCTCGCGGGTGATCGCCGCATCGACGTTGGTCATGAACCAATAGATGCGCCCGAGCCGCGGCAGGCGCTCGGTGATCTCGCGCAACCGTCCGTGCGGCACGAGGCCGACGGTCGAGTCAGTAAGCGCGACGACGTCGTGGTCGAGCCGCTTCAGGGTGAAGCCGTGCAGGTCGACGAAATCGCCGGGAAGGTGGAGTTCGGTGACCTGCCGCGCCCCGCCCTCGAGGTCCTTGACCCGCGCCATCCAGCCCTCGAGCAGCATGACGCTGTGGCTGAGCGGCTCGCCGCAGCGGACCATCACACGGCCGGCGGGCACGCTCCGCGTTTCCGCGACGGAATTGCGGATCGCCTGCTCCTCGTCGGCGCTGACGTGCGTGCGCTGGCGCAGCTTGTGCAAATGCGCAGTGATCAATCGCTGGCTCCCCCCGGAGCGGTCCGCCCGTTACGCCAGCGGCATGTTATAAAAAGACTGTATTTACAAGGACAAACAGGGCCCCGATGTAACTCATGTGAATCCCCCTCCGGCTTGGCCGTGTTATGGGTTCGGACTGTTTCGGGGGGTTTGCGTGCCTGCTTATCGTCTCTACCGGCTCGACGGCGCCGGGAAGATCTCCACTGCCGACTGGATCCATGCGGACGACGACCATGCCGCCCGCGACCAGGCGCGTGAGCGCGCCGACGGCACCCATTATGAGATCTGGCAGCGCAACCGGCTCGTCGCGAGGATCCCTGATCAGCCCGAGTGATCGAACGGCGGTCAGCCGCTCTTCGATTTACCCATTCTGTACGGCACCTCGTCGAGCTTGCGCCTCAGCTGCTCGATGCTCGCACGTTCGTCGTCATCGCCGGCATATTTCGACTCGAGCTCCACCTCGTCCAACGTCTGCTCGCGGAAGTAGCTGATCGTCAGCCTTCGCCCGAACACGTCGTCGCCGCGGATTTTGAGCTCGGCTTGGTGCTCGGCGGGCAGATTGTCGCGGATCGTCTCGAGATAGCGGATCAAATCATCGAGCGAGGTGTATTCGCTGATGTCGATGAAGTCCTTGACTCGTCTCGGCACGGGCGATGCTCTCCGGCTGCTACTGGACAGGCCTGGGCGAGGCTGGGTGAGCGGCGCCGCGGCACTAATCCCCATCCCCTGACGAGGCAACGCGCGATTGATCGGAATTTTCCGCCGGGGAGCGGCTGGGCGCGCCGCTCTCAACCTCAGACGGGATGAGTCGCGTCACGCGCCTCCCCGGCATCGCCGCTGCACCGGCCGCTGACATTCGACGTCACCTTGGGCGGCTTGCCAGTGCCCTGCGAGACGACTTCGGTCGTGCGCGTGCAGGTCTGGCCGTTGTCGCTGATGGACACGACCGTTGTGCTCGTCCGCCCTGCCGGCATGTTGCCGTAGGAAGCGATGTACGGCGCGGCGCCCGCGCGGCCGTGCGACATCTCCTGGGCCTGGCGCATCATCTCCTGAGTCCGCCGGTGCATCTCCTGCATCATCCGGTCGAAGCCAGCGAACGACGGGAACGGCATCGCCCAGGCGCTGGTCGCATCGGCGATCGGACGCGGTGCGATCGTCACCCTGGGCGCGACATCGCCGACATATTCCACGCGCGCGATCGAGCCGTCGGGCAGCGGCACGTTCATCACGTGGAACTTCGGCGCAGCGGCGAGTGCGGTTCCAGCCAGCGCCGCGGCGGCGACACCCGCAAAAGCGAAAGCGGGAAGCTTGCTCACGATTTCATCCTCCAGTGGTTTGCGATCGAGTGGAGGTTGAAAAATCTATTCGGCGATCCTGAACGCCAGATTGCTACGACGCCGGATTGATTTTCGTCATGGCAGCGGGTGACGACGCTCACGCCGCCGATGACATGCCCCTACCCATCTTGAGCCCTTGCGTGGCGCCCGCGCGCGTCGGCAAACCCAGCAGGAGATAGGCCGGATCGAAATCCGCGGCCTCGGCAAAGCACTGCCAATCGACGACGTCGATCGTGCGGCCGTGCGTCGCGAGCAGGCCCTCGCGACGAAGCGCCTGCATCGTCCGGTCCACGTGGACGGCAGTCAAGCCGAGCGCATCGGCAAGTTGCTCCTGCGTTGCGTCGAGAACGAAGCTGGTCCGGGTGCCGAGACCGGCAAGCTCGAGTCGGACGCCCATTTCGCACAACAAGTGCGCGAGCCGCGACCGCGCGTCCTGGCGGCCGAGGTTGCCGACCCATTTGGCAAGCACGGACGCGTCGGCGGTGCCGTCGCGCCAGAAAGAAAGCGCCACATTCGGATAAGCGATGGCGAGCTTGCGCAACTCGGCGTGCGAGAGGAACAGCACCGTGCTCGGAGAAAGCGCACTGATGCCCCATCCGGCGGTGGGCGCAACGACCGAATGAAGGTCGCACATGTCTCCGGGAATGTGGAAAGCGGCAATCTGCCGCTTGCCGTCGCGCATCTGGTCGAACCGCGCGACGAGGCCTTTCGCAACCAGGCACGCGTGGTTTACCGTTTCGCCCGGATAGACGATGTCGAAATGCGCCTGCGGCTGGGCAACTCGGCACGGAAGGTGCAGCAGCGCCTGCACCTCTTCGGTGCTCAGCGTTGAGCGTCGCAGCAGCCGCGCGACGAACTTCTCGAGTGCCGGATGACCGACGTTCATTGGCTCAGCTCCATCGCGGCGGGAGCAGGGCGCACCCGCTCTCCGGCGCCGAAGCGCGGCAATTGGTGCGGCTTGCCGACGCCGATCGCCGCGAGCGCTGTTCTGATCAGTTAGCGAAACAAGAAGTGAAGCGGCAGGTCGTCAGATGGCCTGCCGCCGCACAGCATCCAATCCGCTAGATGACGCCGAGCAGCCACAGGATGAGGATGAGGATTAGAATGCCGCCGAGACCGATATACATGACACGCTCCTGTATTGGTTTTGCAGCTGAAACGGTGAGCGGCGCATCGATGTTCCAGTCGTTACGGAGGCGGCAGGAAGGCGTTGAAGGTATCATTTTACCCGTCCAGAACATGCCGGATTTGCTTGACTTTCTCCGTCTCACCCGCAAATAGCCCGTCCGACGGCGGTGCCTGCAGGCGCCGCTTTTCTCGTTAGAAAGAAGGACGCCCATGAAGGCGCTGATGAAGACCACAAAGTCGGCCAGGCCGGCCGAGGTCGAGAAGAAATGGCATCTGATCGACGCCGACGGCCTCGTGGTGGGCCGCGTCGCGACGATCATCGCCAACATCCTGCGCGGCAAGCACAAGCCGAGCTTCACCCCGCACGTCGACTGCGGCGATCATGTCGTCGTGATCAACGCCGACAAGGTCCGCTTCACCGGCCGCAAGCTCGACCAGAAAATCTACTACAAGCACACCGGCTTCCCCGGCGGGCTCAAGGAAACGACCGCGGGCAAGGTGCTCGAGGGCCGCTTTCCGGAGCGCGTCCTCGAAAAGGCCGTGGAGCGCATGATCCCGCGTGGGCCGCTTGGCCGCGACCAGATGCGCGCGCTTCATCTCTACAACGGCACGGAGCACCCGCACGCCGGCCAGAACCCGCAAGTCCTCGACGTCGCGTCGATGAACCGCAAGAACAAGGTTGGTGCATAAATGAGCGACACCCGCGAAACCATCGCCGAGCAGCTCGGCGCGACCCCTGCCCCGCCGCCTCCGGCCGAGGCCGAAGCGCCGGCGGCCGAGGCCACCGAGGCTGCTCCGCCACCGCAGGAATCC
>NZ_WJSQ01000050.1 GCF_009720245.1 Sphingomonas segetis
TGTCGACCTCGCCGACCGGCTCGCGAGCCACGCCCGCAAAGTGCGCTCGGCCGGCGGCGCAGACCCGGTGGATGCCGCGCTCGCCGTTTCCATCGGCCTGGACGCGGAAGCGGTCGACCGACTGATGAGCGATATCGGCTTTACCCGCGCAGGCGATGCCTGGCGCTGGCGCGGCCGCCGCCACCGCCCCGGAGGCGAACAGAAGCGCGCCAGCCATGCCTTCGCCGAGCTCGCCAAGCTGAAGAAGAAGTGAGGATCGACCGCTATCTCCACTGCATCCGGCTGGTGAAGAGCCGTACCATCGCCCAGGCGCTGATCGTGGAAGGGTACGTCCGAATCGACGGCAAGCGGGCCGAAAAGCCGAGCGACTCGGTGCGGGTCGGCAGCGTCATCGCGCTTCCGCTGCGCGACCGGGTGCGCGTGATCAAGGTGCTCTCCTTGCCGCAGCGCCGCGGCCCGGCGCCGGAAGCGCGCCTTTGCTATGAGGAGGTCGAACCCTGACCTTGAACCCCGCACCCGAATGGCAGGTCGCCGAATGGCTGAACACCGAAAAGCCGCTGTCGCTTGCCGACTGGCGCGGCCGAACCCTCGTCGCGCTCGCCTTCCAGATGCTGTGCCCCGGGTGCGTGTCGCAGGCGCTGCCGCAGCTTCAGCGCGTCCGCGATACCTTCCCGGAGGACCAGGTTGCCGTCGCCGCTATCCACACCGTGTTCGAGCATCACGAGGCGCAGGGCCGCACCGACGTGCTGCGCGCCTTTCTCCACGAGAACCGCATCCGCTACCCGGTCGCGGTCGATGAACCCGGACCCGACGGCATTCCTCTGACGTTCTGCACCTACGCAATGCAGGGGACGCCGACGCTGCTCCTGATCGACCCCGCGGGCCGTCTTCGGATGCAGAAGTTCGGCCACCTCGACGATCTTCGGCTGGGGGCGGTGATCGCCAGCGTGGTCGCAGAGGGGCGCCTCATTGACGAGCCGGACGCTGCGTCATAGCGAGGCCCGCAGAGGAGCGCGTACCAATGACCTACGTCGTCACCGACGCCTGCATCAAATGCAAATATATGGACTGCGTCGAGGTCTGCCCTGTCGACTGCTTCTACGAGGGCGAGGTGATGCTGGTCATCAACCCGAACGAATGCATCGACTGCGGCGTGTGCGAGCCCGAGTGCCCGGCCGAGGCGATCCTTCCCGACACCGAGAGCGGTCAGGAAAAGTGGCTCGAGCTCAACGCAAGCTTTTCTTCCGACTGGCCCAACATCACGCGCAAGAAGGAAAGCCCCGCCGACGCCGACGAACACAAGGGCGAAGAGGGCAAATACGACAAATATTTCACGCCGGATCCCGGCACTGGCGACTGAATCGTCGACACGCCTGGCGCGGTGTCAGCTCAGCGGCGAATCGTGAACGTATAATTCAGGCCGAGCCCGCCCGACAGCTGGTTGCGCGAGCCGAGCTCCCGAACGATCGGCGATTTCGCGGCATCCCCGACGAGGCGCTCGTAGCGAGCGAAGCCGAACATCCCCCACCGTGGAGTGAACTGGACGGACAGCCCGCTCGCCGCCGCCACGCCGTGGATTCCGCCACCGGGCCGATAGGCAGGTAGCTCGGAAGCCAGAGCGGCAGCCGGACTGACGCCGAAATAGGCGCGCTGGTAGCGGCCGTCCGAGAAGAGCACGCGCGGGCCGATCGACAGGACGTAGCGATCGCCGTCGCGCCAGACCTGATCGGCGCCGACTTCCCCGACTACTCCCTTGTGCCCGCCAATGCCCTTCAGAAGCTCGGCGCGCAGCTGAAGCGAGCGGGTCAAATGGTAGCTCGCGAAAGCGCCCGCTTCGATCGTCGTCGGGACTCTCCCCACCGGCGCATCGACATCGGAGTTCTGGCGGCCGCTGGCGAGGTTGGCGGCCGGTCCAAAGGAGAAGCCCCCGGCCGAAACCACCGGCAGCCCGAAGCTATAGTCAGGCGCTTCGAACGCGAACTCGTTCGTCCCGCGCGCAAAATCGAGGTCCCACAGCGGCGCCACTTCGGTGCCGTCCGCTCCGACGAACTCGGGCCTCATTTGTGCGCCAACGCCGACGCGAACGCGAAGGTCGTCGCTCTCTTGCGCGAAAGCCGCGCTCCAGGCCGGCAAGGACGCAGCCGCTCCAAGGCCAACCAATGCGATCAGACGGTGATTCATCCTGGCGGTAACCTCCGTTACCCGACTTGGTTGCACATCCGTATCGGTGGTCAATATCTCCGCGTCATGTCCGCCGCAAAACCCTCAGCGGCGGCCGAGCAGCTTCTCGGCGATCAGGTCGGCCGCATCATCCGCGCTCATCGCCGTAGTGTCGACGTGGATTTCGGCATTCTCCGGCGGCTCGTACGGGCTGTCGATACCGGTGAAATTCTTGAGCTCGCCCGCGCGGGCCTTGGCGTAAAGTCCTTTCACGTCCCGCTTCTCCGCTTCGGCCAGCGGCGTATCGACGAAAATCTCGAAGAACTCGCCTTCCGGGATCATCCGCCGCACCATGTGCCGTTCGGCGCGGAACGGCGAGATGAAGGCGGTGAGCACGATCAGCCCGGCGTCGGACATCAGCCGTGCGACCTCACCGACTCGCCGAATGTTCTCGATCCGGTCTGCCTCGGTGAAGCCGAGGTCCCGGTTGAGCCCGTGGCGGATATTGTCGCCGTCGAGCAGGAAGGTATGTCGTCCGCGCGCCGCCAGCTTCTTCTCGACGAGGTTGGCAATGGTCGATTTGCCCGCGCCCGACAGGCCGGTGAACCACAGTACCGCGGGCTTCTGGCCCTTTAGTGCCGCGTGCGTCTCGCGGCTGACGTCGAGATGCTGGCGATGGATGTTGAGCGAACGCCGCAACGCAAAGTGCAGCATCCCGCACCCGACGGTCGCATTGGTCAGTTTGTCGATCAGGATGAACCCGCCGAGCGCCTTGTTCGGACTGGTGCCCTCGACCGCATAGGGCTCGAACACGACCTCGCGGTCGGTCGAGATTTCGGCGACGCCGATGCTGTTGAGTCCCAGCGTCTTGGCCGCAAGATGCTCGAGCGTGTTGACGTTGATCTCGTATTTCGGTTCCTGGACCATCGCCGTGACCATCTGCGTGCCCAGCTTCAGCCAGTAGCCGCGGCCCGGCAGCAGCTCCTCGTCGGCCATCCACACGACCGTCGCTTCGAACTGGTCGGCCGCCTCGGGCGGGTCCCCGGCCGCCGCAATCACGTCGCCGCGCGAGCAGTCGATCTCGTCGGCCAGCGTGAGGGTCACCGACTGGCCCGCGACCGCTTCTTCAAGATCGCCGTCGAGCGTGACGATGCGGTCGATCCGCGTCGTCCGGCCCGACGGCAGGACGCGCACCTCCGCACCGGGCCCGATGCCACCCGAGGCGATTTCTCCGGAAAAGCCGCGAAAGTTCTGGTTCGGCCGGTTGACCCACTGCACCGGCATCCGGAACGGCTTCCGCGCATCGGCCGCGGCTTCGAGCGGCACAGCGTCGAGATGCTCGAGCAATGTTGGGCCGTCGTACCAGGCGGTCGCCTCGCTGCGGCTCATGATATTGTCGCCGTTGAGGCCGGACACCGGAATGGCGATCCACTCGTCGATCCCGACCTGCTCGGCGAAGCTGCGGTAGTCGGCGCAAATGCCGTCGAACGCCCCCTGGTCGTAATCGACCAGGTCCATCTTGTTCACGGCCAGCACGAAGCGCCGGATGCCGACCAGCTTCGCGAGATACGAATGCCGCCGGGTCTGAGTCAGCACTCCCTTGCGCGCATCGACCAGAAGCACCGCCAGGTCCGCGGTCGACGCGCCGGTCACCATGTTGCGCGTGTACTGCTCGTGCCCCGGCGTGTCGGCGACGATGAACTTGCGCCTGGCGCTGGTGAAGAAACGATAGGCGACGTCGATCGTGATGCCCTGCTCGCGCTCCGCCGACAGCCCGTCGACAAGCAAGGCGAAGTCGATCTTCGCGCCCTGCGTGCCGTGCCGCTTGCTATCGCTTTCCAGCGCGTCGAGCTGGTCATCGAAAATCTGTTTCGATTCGTAAAGAAGGCGCCCGATCAGCGTCGACTTGCCGTCGTCGACGCTTCCGCAGGTGATGAAGCGCAAGAGCTCCTTCGCCTCCTGCTGGGCCAGCCACGTCCGGACATCGTGCCGGATGAGTTCCTCTTCGGATTCAAGCGGGCGGGACATTTAGAAATATCCCTCCTGCTTCTTCTTCTCCATCGAAGCGCTGCCCGCGTCGCGGTCGATTGCACGGCCCTGCCGCTCCGATGTCTTGGTCAGCAGCATCTCGGCGACGATCTCCTCGACCGTTTCCGCTTCGCTCTCGACCGCGCCCGATAGCGGATAGCAGCCGAGCGTGCGGAAGCGGACCTTGCGCATGACCGGCGTCTCGCCGTTCAGCGGGAAGCGGTCGTCGTCGACCATCACCAGCAGCCCGTCGCGCTCGACCGTCGGCCGCTCCGCCGCGAAATAGAGCGGCACGATCTCGATGCTCTCGCGCATGATGTACTGCCACACGTCGAGCTCGGTCCAGTTCGACAAGGGGAAGACGCGCATGCTCTCGCCCTTGTTCTTGCGGACATTGTAGAGCGACCACAGCTCGGGCCGCTGGCGCTTCGGATCCCAGCGGTGGTTGCGGTCGCGGAAGCTGAAAATGCGCTCCTTGGCGCGGCTCTTCTCCTCGTCGCGCCGGGCGCCGCCGAACGCCGCGTCGAAGCCATATTTGTCGAGCGCCTGTTTGAGCCCTTGGGTCTTCCACATGTCGGTGTGGACGGGGCCGTGATCGAACGGGTTGATCCCCTGCTGCTCGGCCTCCGGGTTCCTGTAGACGAGCAGCTCGATCCCGGGTTCGGAGCCGACCTTGTCGCGAAGCGCGTACATGTCGCGAAACTTCCACGTGGTATCGACGTGGAGCAGCGGGAACGGAAGCGGGCTGGGGAAGAAGGCTTTTTTGGCAAGGTGCAGCATGACCGCCGAATCCTTGCCGATCGAGTAGAGCATCACCGGCTTGTCTGCCTCGGCGACGCTCTCTCGAAGGATATGGATGCTTTCGGCCTCGAGCCGGTCGAGATGCGTGAGTGCGCGCAAGATTGGGCTGGTCCCCGCTTCAGGTCTTGCGGCGCGCTCTAGCACGCGCACCGCGGGCCTGCGAACTGGTCAGGCGGTTTCTTTGACCTTGGCCTTGCCGCCCTTGGGCTTCGAAGCGGACTTCTCCGCTTTGGCTGCCTTCTCCGGCTTGCCACCGATCGCGTCGACCAGCGGCTGCAGGCCCGGACCGTACTTCTTCCACCGCTGGAGCGAAGTCTTGTAGATCGGCTTGCGAACCTGGGCGACGCTGGCGGTCTTCACCGGGCGGTCGGACTTGTGGAAGTCGACGCACTTGTCGTCCCATGGCAATCCGAGGAACTCGATCAGGCGCTTCGCTTCCTTCTCGGTGTCGGCGACCACGTCCTCATAAACGACCGTGGTCATGAAGCCTTCCGGAAGCACCTTCTCCCAATGCTCCATCAGCTCGCGATACTTGCCGTAATAGCGGCCGAGCTCGCCGAGGTCGTAGCTGTGCGGCATGTCGTCCTTGAACAGTTTGGTGAAGCCGGACAGGCACGTGTCGACCGGATCGCGCCGCGTGTGGATGACCTTCGCATTCGGGAACAACAGGTTGATGAGCCCGAGGAAGAAATAGTTGGTCAGCAGCTTGTCGGTGATCTTCTTCGCATCGCCGGCACCGTTCGCAAGCGCCTGCTGATAGTTTTTCGCAGTGATGTCGAGCTGCGCCGGCGTAATCTTCCCCATCATTTCCGGATATTTCGGAAGCGACGGGAAGCGGTCGCGAAGCTGGCCAAGCGCACGCGCGAGATATTTGACCTCACCCGCGCCATAGACATCCGGGTGGCTCGACAGGATCTGCTCGACCAGCGTCGAGCCGGAACGCGGCATCCCGACGATGAAGACCGGGCGGTCGTCGCCGAGGCCCGCGAACTTGCGGTTCTCGAAGGCCTCCTTGGGGAAAGCGGCCATGATGGAATCGAAGAAGCCGTGCGTCTCGCCTTCCTTGTAGTCGAGCTGCGCCCGCTTCATGCGGCCGCCGATGACATAGTGCTCGAGCGCCTTTTCGTGCTGCTTACGGTCGTCGAGCGCCTTGGCATACGCGAAGTGCAGCGCGAGATACGGGTCCGCCTGGGGGTTCTTCACCGATTCGAAGATCGCTTCCATGCGGTTGAACAACTCTTCGCCCACGCCCTCGGAGAAATCGACGAGGTCGTTGAGGTTGGCGTAAGCGCCGTACATCGAATCGTTGAGCTTGAGCGCCTTGAGGATGTACTCGCGCGCCTCGTCGAGCCGGCCCACGGACTTGAGCGCGACGCCGTAGAAGTTGAGCGCCTCGGGATTCTCCGGCGCCTTTTTGAGCGCGCGGTCGAGCACGTCGAGCGCTTCGTCGTAGCGATCCGTCTCGTGAAGCACCTGGCCCAGCAGGGTCAGCGCCTCTGCATTCTCGGACTCCTGTTTCAGCGCGAGCCGCGTGGCCTGCTCGGCCGCCTGAAGGTTGTTGCGGCGCAGCTGGACCTTCGCCGTGAGCAGCAGCGTCTGGACGTTGGTCGGCGCAAACTTGAGGGCTTCGCCGAGAATCCGCAGCGCTTCGACTTCGTTCTTCTGTCCGACCAGCAGCTGCGCAAGATTGTTGTGCGCTTCGACGTAGCGGGGGTTCTGCTGGATGGCCTTGCGCAGCGCATGCTCCGCTTCTTCGAGCTTGCGATCCTGCTGAAGCAGCGTGCCAAGGTTGTTGTACACCTCAGGATAGACCACGCGCTGGGTCAGCGCCTCCTGGTAGGCGTGCAGCGCGCCGTCGATGTCGCCGGTCATGCGCGACGCATTGCCGAGGTTGTTCAGCGCTTCGGGCATGTTCGGGTTGATCGCCAGCGCGCGCTGGTAGTAGTCGACCGCCTTGGCGAAATGACGCCGCTCATATTCGATGATGCCGAGGTTGTTCAGTGCCTGGGCATTGTTGGGATCGAGCTCGATCGCCGCCTGGAGCGCGTCGGACGCTTCGTCGAGCCTGCCCGCCTGGCGGAGGATCTCGC
Organism: Sphingomonas segetis; assembly: GCF_009720245.1. GTDB lineage: Bacteria > Pseudomonadota > Alphaproteobacteria > Sphingomonadales > Sphingomonadaceae > Sphingomicrobium > Sphingomicrobium segetis. The sequence continues at coordinate 7,080 of NZ_WJSQ01000050.1, forward strand.
CGAGGTTGGCGTGATAGCTCGGGGCCTGGGCATTGATCTTGATCGCGCGCCTGAGCTCGGCGACCGCTTCCTTGGAATTCCCCAGCGCGGCAAGAGTGACGCCGAGGATGTTGTGCGCGTCGGGATTGCCGGGGCGGGCAGAAATGATCTGGCGGCAGACCCGCTCGGCCTGGGCGTATTGCCGACGCGAATAGAGCTGTCCCGCCATTTCGATTGCCTTGGCGGGCGTGACGTTGACCCGGCCGTGCTGCGCCTTGGCGATCGTTTCGTCGATCGTGCTGGGCCCGCGTGCTCGCTGCTGTTGGGGGCTGGCGGCGGCGCCCTGCGCTCGCGCCGGGCGATTCGCTGCGGCGGCAGGCGCAGCCTTGTTCGTTGCGGCCTTCGCCGCGCTGCTCGTCTTGCTGGTGCTCATGGCGGTTCTTTTACCCGTAAGTTCCGGTAGTTAAAGGTCTTCGTCCGCAAAAATCTTCGGCGCGCCCGAAAACGGAAAGAAGAGGGAATCGCTTCCCTCTTCTCCCGTACTTGAACTTTGTCGCTTCGTGGAGGGGTGGGACCGAAATGGCCCCACCCGACCCGTTGCTTACTGCCCGCGCTCGCCGCGCTCGACCGGCGCCGGAGGCGGCGGCGGAGGCGGAGGCGGCGGAGCCGGCTGCTCGACCACCGGAGGCGGCGGCGGTGGCGGCGGCGGCGGAGGCGGAGGCGGAGGCGGCGGAGCCGCGTGACCGCCCAGCGGAACCACGATCTTGAAGTTGCCGCTGTGGCTCGTGATGTCGCCGTTGAACTCGCCCTCGTAGCCGATCCTCAGGTCGACCGGTCCGATCTTCCCGCCGACGCTGACACCCGCAAGGAACGTGCCCCGCTTGTTCGCCGCCGAGATGATGTCGAACGCGCAGGTGTCGATCTGACACTGGAACGCCTCGCTGATGTTCGCCCGGCGATCGCCGAACCGATAGCGGTAGCCGAGGTTCACTTCCGGAACCACGCCGCCCATCTGCGTCGCCCACTTGACGCCGCCGGTGAGGAAAGTGTGGCTGTCGCTGTTGCTGTCGAGGTGCAGTTCGGCGCCGCTCGTTCCCTGCTCGATGAACCCGTCCATCTTGGCGTGGACGTAATCCAGGTTGAGGTACGGAGTGACCACCGAGCTCGCGCTCATCGGGAACCGTGCCCCGCCGTGCAGGCCCAACGTGTACATCTTGACGTCCGGGTCGCCGTGGACGGTCGCCGCGAACGTCGCCCCCGGGGCGAGCCCCGCGAAGTCGATGTGACGCGTCGAGTCGCCGTTGAGATTGGCGTAGGTCGCCATTCCCTTCACGAAGAACGCACCCGGGTCGTAGACACCGTAGGCACCCACGGTCCAGCCGTCGCCCTTGATCGAGTCGCCGAACTGGTGGTCGCGGAAGCGGTTGGTGAGATAGCCCGCATCGAGACCGAGGATCGCCGCATTGCCGACGTTGGCGTCGAGACCGATGAGACCGGTGAACCGCTTCGAGCGCGAGTCGCCCGCCTCGATGTCGCCGTCCGCCTTCCGCGTCTGGTAGTCGACCTGACCCCAGATGTGGATCGGCGAGGATGCACGGCACTCGAGCACCGAGCCGGCAAGCGCCGGGATCTCGCAGTTCGTCGCATGGTCGACCAGATCGTTTTGGTGAACGCCGAGCGAAGCGAACGAGTTGAGGTAGTTCGCGTAGCTCGAACCCGACAGCATGTTCAGCGCCGTGTTGTAGTTCACCGCGTTGTCGAACAGGAACAGGTCGGCGAACATCTCCGCGACCCCGCCCGTCAGGCTCAGGTCGTAGATGCACTCGAGACCCTCGCCCACCTGCTCGCCGTTCTGGTTGAGGCCAGGGACCTCGTTGAACGCCGTGCGGACCACACCGATGTCGACGTTGGCCGCATTGTCGTAAATGCAGTCCGCGTCGAGCAGCAGCGAGCCCGTAGGCACCCCATTGATCGTGCAGGTGTCGAACGTTCCGTTGCGGGTCACCGCGTCGATCACGTTCTGGTAGGTCGTGGTCTCCCACAGCCCGTTGGCCGGAGCCTCGATGTTGGCGACGATCGTGCCGTCGAGGTTGGCCGTGTCGACGAACACCTGCGGATAGGTGCCGATTTCCTCGTCACCACCCGTCGGGGCCGGCAGATCGAACTCGATCGTGCCGTCCGCGCCCATGTTGAGCGTGTTCATGAACACGTAGGACGGACCGTCCGTGTCGTCGATCACCAGGTGCAGGTTGCCGCCGCTGTTGATGTTCAGCGTGCCAACACCGCAGGCGTTCTGATCCGGATCGTCGAGCACCAGGTCGCCCGGGCCGCCCGCAGGCATGCAGACCGAGTTGACGACGCCGTTGAACACCGTCTCACCGTCCTGGACGTTGACCACGTCGGCGTCGCTCTGCAGCTCGATGTTGCCGTAGATGTTCGCAGGACCATCCGCGCCGCCGAGCAGATTGATGACCGCCCGGTTCGGTGCCTCCGTCACATCGATCGCAGTGCCGCGGTGGAAGGTCGTTCCGCCGTCCATCGAGATCCGGGCGATGATGTCACCCGAATTGTTGATGGTGACCACGTCCGTCGCCGCCGGCGTAACGTCGCCGTTGCTCGCCACCCGGATGCCGTAGGCTGTGGCTGCGCCGCCGCCTGCGGTGATCGCGTCGACATTGATCGACCCCGAGTTGGTGATCGTCATGTTGTTGACGCCGCCAGTGACCGCGATGCCCGTCGCCAGCGCGCTGCTTCCCGGAGTGGTCGTCGCCGTGTCGCCGGTGCCGACCGTGACCGCACCGCCGCTGGCGGAGGCAACCACGTTCAGCGTGCCGCTGTTGACGATCGAGCCTTCGAGCGGCTGCGCGTTGGTGTTCACGACCGGCGGGGCCCCGCTCACGGTCGTCGTTGCGGCGTTGTTGACCGAGATGCCGACCGCGTGAGCGATCGCCGTCTGCGGCGCAACTGCCGTCGCGCTGACGTTCATGGTGCCGGAGTTGAGGATCGTCGCATAAGCGGTGCCGCCGCCGAACGCCGAACCGTAGTAGCCGATCGCCGTCGCGGTAGCCGCGCCCGACGTGCCGGCCGCACTGGCCGCCGCGTTGACGTTGACCGTGCCGCTATTGGTGAACGCCATCCGCTGTGCACCGACGGACTGCCAGGCACCGACAGCGCTCGCCGCGGCGTTCGCCGAGGTGCCGGTCGCCGTCGCATGAGCGCCGACGTTCAGCGTGCCGCTGTTGGTGATCGTGGCATAGCCCTCTGACGCCATCGCGTTCTGGCCGAGGCCGAGCGCATTGGCCGAAGCCGCGGCCAGGCCCGTCGCATAGGCATTGGCGTTGGCCGTGGCCGTCACGGTGCCGTTGTTGAGGATGTTCAGGTTGGCGCTCGTTGCGGTGGCCGACTGGGCCGCACCGACCGCGCTCGCGTTTGCGAACGCTGCCGAGCCCGACGCATTGGCGCTTGCCGAAGCGACGATCGTGCCGCTGTTGTAGGCACTTACGTTGGCAACGCTGCCGGCCGCGACCTGCAGCGCGCCCGTCGCGAAGGCGAGTGCGCTGGCGTTGGTCGCCGCATTGGCGGTCGCCGCAGCCGTCACGTTGACCGTCCCGCTGTTGGTGATGGTCTCATTGACCGCACCGACGTTGGTGGTGGTGACCTCGGTCGGCCCCCAGATCAGCGTCAGGAACGGATGGCCGTTCGAGGCGGTCGCGTAGCCGAGTTCCGCCGTGGCGACACTCTGCACTGCGACTGCATTGCCGCTCTGGACGATGCCCTGGGCGCCCGCCGCGGCGAAAGCCGAGGTAGCGCCGCCCGACGCGACCGCCGTGGCCGCGACGTTGATCGCGCCGCTGTTGGTCGCCGAGAGGTTGACCTCCTCGCCACGCCCGCTCTGGTCGACGCCGACGGCGTGAGCCGAGGCGAAGGCCGGAGTCGTCGTGGTCGCGCCAATCGCGGGTCCGCCCTGCGCATTGATCGCGCTCGCGAACGCACCGACGTTGATCGAGCCGCTGTTGGTCATCGTCACGTTGGCGACGCCGACCGGAACGTTGTTGGTCGTGAGCGTCACCGCAGTCACGTTCAGATCGCCGCGAACCTCCGTGTCGTAGTCGGCATTGAGGTGCAGCAGGGCCGTTCCGTGGTTGATCTGCGTGTAGCTGCCTTCGACAGCGCTCGCGCTCTGGACCACGCCGGCCGCGTGAGCAGTCGCCGATCCGCCGTTCTGGCCGGAGGCGATCGCCGTCGCATAGGCCGCGATCGAGCCGCTGTTGTCGACGTTCGCGGTCGCGGAGCTGCCCGCAGCGAACTGGCTCACCGCAGTGGCCCCGGCATAAGCCAGCGCCCCAGGCTCACCGATAGCGCTGGCGCTTGCCGTCACCAGGATCGACCCGGTGTTGGTCAGCGTCGCGAGTGCCGGCCCGCTCGGCGAGTTCGGATCCGTCGCACCGTTGATCGTCTGCGTGAATACGACGCCAGCTAGCGTGTCGGAAGCGTAGGCGTTGGCCGTGAACCCTTCCGTGTACGCGATCACCGAAGTCGTGTCCGGGACGGTTCCTGCGACGGCCGCCTGCTGGACACCCACGGCGTTGGCGCTGGCCAGCGCGTAGGAACCGCGGTGCGCCGCGTTTCCGACCTCCACATCGGCAGACGCTGCGACCGTGATCGCCGCGCTGTTGTAGACGCTCGCCGTAGCGCCGGCGCCGCCGGCAGCGAGCTGGTCGATGCCCGAAGCAAAGGCCAGGGCCGTGCCGTCGCCGCCGCCAAGCGCGGTCGCTGCCGCGTTGACGCTCAGCGGTCCGGTGTTGACGAACGAGGCCGTGCCGTAACCCGCCGTCCCGCCGATTGCCTCCTGGTAGATGCCGTTGGCGAAGGCGTTCGCATAGACATCGCCGCCGCCAAGCGCATTAGCCGCCGCCGCGATGGTGATCGTGCCGGTGTTGTCGAACGAAGCCGAAGCGTCGCCCTCCGAACCGGTCGCGTGCGCGGACTGGGAGATGGCGGCAGCGAAGTTGCCGACGCCGGCAACCGCAGTCGCATCCTCATCGCCCGACGCATTCGCATTGGCGGTCAGGTTGATCGTGCCGTTGTTGGTGATCGCCACGTTCGCCGAGCTGTAGGCGGCGGCGAACTGGTACACCGGGTCGCTGATGATCGCGGACGCGCGAGCCTCTCCGTCCCGGCCGGCGAACGCGGTCGCGTTTGCGCTCACGGAGATCATCCCGTCGTTGGCGATGCTCGCCGTCGCCGCCCCACCTTCCGCGCTGGCGTGCGCGTTCTGGCCGATGCCCGTGCCGATGAACGCGAAGGCCGAAGCGCCGGTCAGGCCGGAAGCGTTCGCATTCGCGCCGACGGCGATCGTGCCGTAAGCCGCGTTGCTGATCGATGCGACGCCATTGTCCACGCCGAAAGCGTTCTGCCAGACGCCAGTCCGGACTTTAGCCCAGGCATAAGCCTCGCTGCTGGTCGCGGTCGCTGCCGCGTCGGCCGTGATCGCGATGCTGCCGGTGTTGTTCAACACCGCCGAAGCCGTGCCGGCCGTGCCGTCCGCATCGGCGCTCTGGTAGATGCCCTGGCCCTGGATCGACGCAATCGCTCGAGCCGATGCGCCGGACGCATCGGCCGAAACGCCGACCGCAATCGTGCCGTCGTTCGTCAGGCTGGCTGCCGCGTGACCCGCGCCATCCGTCGCCGAAGCGTCCGCCGTCTGGCTGATGCCGGTGCCGATACGGGCGTCGGCGTTGGCGTAATCGGTCGCAGTCGCGTTGGCGTTCGCAACGACGCTCATCGTTGCATAAGCGCCGTTCGCGATCATCGCCGTCGCATAGGCGGCCGATGCCGCGAACGCGCTCGCTTCCTGGTCGATTCCCTGGCCAATGCTGGCGACCGCATTCGCGTCGCCACCGCTCGCCGCGGCGTTCGCCATGATGTCGATGGCGCCGCTGTTGTCGAGCGTCGCCGCAGCAGTGGCCGCACCTGCGAACGTGTCTTCAGTGGTGAAGCCTTCGTCGGTCGGCGTGATGGTCCGCGTCACCAGGGCATAGCCCGAAGCCGAGGCCATCTGTTCGATGCCGCTGTCGACCCGCGCACGGGCGTCAGCGTCGCCGGCCATCGGATCGCCATGGATCGTCGTGCCGGTCGCGTTCGCGTTGGCGCTGGCGCCGATGGTGATCAGGCCTTCGTTCGTCAGTGCGACGTTGGCGACGGCCGTGCCGTCGTCGGCGCGGGCAGTCGCATTCTGGTCGATGCCGGTGCCGACGTCCGCGCTTGCGTCAGCGTTGGTCGAGCCGTTCGCGTTTGCGACCGCGCCGACCGTGATCGTGCCGTAGGCCGCGTTGGAGATCGACGCCGCCGCATTGGCTCCCGTTCCGCCGGTCGCATAGACATTCTGGAACAGGCCGCGGTCGAGGTCGGCATTGGCGACCGCATCCGCACCCGTCGCGATGGCGCCGGCGCCGATGTTGATCGTGCCGCTGTTGGCCAGCGACGCCGAAGCGTTCGCAGTGCCGGTGTAGGCGTAGGTGATGACGGTGTCGTAGGCGTTGACGTCGGTGGTCGGAACGCCTTCCGTCGTGCCGCGCGCGAATGCCGACTGGGCGACGCCGGTGCCGACATGGGCAGTGGCGATCGCAGCCGGGAACCGCTCACCCGTGCTCGAGAAATCGCCGGTCGATACGACCGTGACCTTCGGCGCAACCGCGGTCGCCAGCGCGACGACGCTGAGCGCCCCCGCATTGGTCAGCGAAACGCCGGCGGTCGCGTAGTCGGTCGCGTTGGCGACCGCCACCTGCTTAACGCCCGAGTTGACGGAGGCGTAAGCCGCGGCGCCGGTCAGGCCGCTGGCATAAGCCGTGGCGTGAACGTCGACGGCCGCCTGCGAAAGGACGACCGAGGCCGATCCACCGTCCGCGACGGCGAGCTGGTCGACGCCCTGGCCGACGGTCGCATAAGCCCGCGCGACGCCAGTGTCGGCGACCGCATTGGCGAGCGCGCCGATGTCGAGCGAGCCGGTGCCGGTGAGGCTGACGTTCGCATTGCCGTCCGAGGCAATCGCATGCTGGACGATGCCGTCGCCGACACCGGCCCCTGCGGTCGCCAATGCGCCGAGGTCTTCGCCGACCGTCCCGGTCTCATGCGCGAAGGCACTGGCGTTGACCGCGATGGTGCCGTTGTTGGTCAGCGAAACCGTCGCGTCCGGTCCGGCCGACAGTACGAACGGAACGGCGAACGGGCCGCCTTCGGTCACATAACCGAACTGGCCGGCGACCTGCGCAACGCCGGTGTCGATCCGCGCATTGGCGGCGGCGTCGCCCGTCGCGTGGGCGACTGCGCCGATGCTGATCGCGCCATCGTTGGAGATCGTGGCGAGCGAATCGCCGGCTTGCGCCACGGCGGTCTGGGCAATGCCCACGCCGACATCGGCGGATGCGCGCGCATCGGGGCCGAGAGCGACGGCGCTCGCGCCGATCGCGATCGTGCCGTAGGCGCTGTTGGTCAGCGAGGCCGTAGCATTACCGCCGACCAGTGTGGCGTAGACGCCGGTCTCCAGCGTGGTCGCGCCGTTGGTCGCGAGCTGGTGGATGCCGACGCCGACGTGCGCCGAAGCGACGGCCGTGCTGTATCCGGTCGCATTGGCGGTCGCATTGATGTTGATCGCGCCGGTGTTGCCGAGCGACACGGAAGCGTCGCCGGCGAGCGCGGCAGTGGCGTAGCCGGTTACAGCACCCTCTGTAGCGACGCCAGTCACGACCGGGTTTGCGTGCGCAACCTGGTTGATGCCGAGGTCGACCGATGCCGCAGCGCCTGGAACTTCGATAAATCCAAAGAAGCCCGTGCTGGCGACGGCCACGTCGCCGTCTGCATTGGCAACCGCCGTGATGTTGAGCGTTCCGCCGTTAGCGATGTTCGCGCTAGCATCGCCGCCCGACGCGCTCGCGTTCTGGTTGATGCCCGTGCCGATCCCGGCCGAGGCGAGCGCGAGGCCCGTGTTGTACGCGTTCCCGGCATTCGCCGACGCGGTTGCGTGGATGTTGAGCGTGCCGTTGTTGGTAATGTTTGCCGACGCATCGCCGGCCACGATCACGGTGTTCGCTCCGACCACCGATGCGTACGTACCGGCATTTACCTCCTGGGAGATGCCGACGTTGACATGCGCGGACGCGCCCTGGAGCGCGGTCGCCGTGAAGATGAAGCCGGTCTGGTCGCCGGCCTGCGTGCCGGTCGCTCGCGCGAGCGCCCCGATATCGATCGTGCCGCCCGCGGCGTTGTTGACGCTGGCGGTCGCGGTCAGGCCGTTCGCATTTTGCGAAATTCCGTAGGAGACACTTGCGTCGGCGAAGGCCGTGCCGTCCGACGCATTGGCGAGTGCCGTCGCGTGGATGTTGAGCGTTCCGCTGTTGTCGACAGACGCCGTCGCCGGGCCTTCCGGAGAATTCGCGTTCTGTTGGATGCCGTCAACGTCTGCATTCGCGCTCGCGAACGAGGTTCCCTGGGCGCTCGCGGCCGCAGTGATGCCCATGGTTGCGGTGTTGGTCACCTGGGCGGTTGCCGCCCCGTGCGAAGCGAAGGCGCCCTGCAAAATCGCCGATTCGATGTGCGCATTCGCCGTCGCGTAGCCAGCAGTCGCGTTGGCTGTCGCCAGCGCAGCGATTTGCATCGCGCCAGTGTTGTAGACTCCGGCGACCGCATCGCCCGTGCCGAGTTGATTGGCATTCTGCCAGATGCCGAGGCCGGGGCCGGAAAACGCCGCATTGGCAACGGCGCCCGTCGCGCCATTCGCAACCGCCTGCGCGTCGATTGTGAGGGTGTCCGAGTTCACCACCAGCGCCGAAGCATCGCCAACGCTCGTCGAAGTGGCGCGTTGCTCGCCGATTCCCCAGTTCACATTGGCGTTGGCGATGGCTCCGCCGGTCGTCGCACTCGCATAGGCGAACGCGTCGATTTCGAGCGTGCCGTCATTCGAGATGAGTGCCAGCGCATCGGTCACCGCATCCACTGCCTGGAAAATGCCCGTCCGCAGATTGGCGTTCGCCGTCGCGGCCGCGGCGCCCGTTGCTGTCGCATGCGCCTCGATCTCGGCATCACCGTGATTGAGGATGGAGCCGGTCGCGTAGCCGGTGGTTCCGTTGACGGCCTGCGCAATGTTGTCGATGCCAAAACCAGACTGATTCGACGTCACTGACCCCGTACCGCTGTTCTCGACGCCAAATTCGCAAGTGTCGGCAATGGCGCAGATCACCAACGTGTCATGCACCGACGGCCCGGTTACATTGTGAACAATCCCGGGATGCGTTGCCGCGGCTGCCGGCGCAGCTACGCCAAGCGTTGCGAGCGAGGCGCCCGTGAGAAGAGCGATACGCCGTTGCGTCGTCGTCATGTGATGTATTCCCCTGTTTAGCCGCGGCCGCGGACTCGTTTACGCTTTGGACCCCCTCTCCCTGGAAGGCTGCACGTTCGACACGCGTGCAGCTTCGCCCCCGGGCGAGACAATCCTCTGACTTTGACTTATCGCCGATGCTGCGGAAAAGCAAAGCGGAAAAGTTGATCCGAATTGCTTATCGGCGTGCTTTGTCCGACCCCTTGTGGCCCTGATGCAACAGCTTGAATCCCTCGCGCGCGCGCGAACGCGCGTATTTTCAGGTGAAGCGCCGCGGTTCCGGTTCATGATCGAGTTCAGTTCGCAGCAAGGTTGCCGCGCCGACATGGCGGCAGTCGACGGCGCCCGGGCGAATCGCTACGGGTGCGCGCGCAATTCCATTTGCCCGGAAATCAGGGGAGAATATCAGTGACCAAAGCCTTTTTCATGCTCGGTGCCGCGATCGGTCTCGCTGCCGCATCGCCGGCACTGGCAACCGCCGCCGTCGCCGCGCCCGCGCAGCCGAAGGCCGCG
>NZ_WJSQ01000051.1 GCF_009720245.1 Sphingomonas segetis
AGTTCCTCGATCCGTACCGCAGCGCGAGCGCGGACCTCGAAGGCACGCTGGCGCGCCTGCACCAGCTCGCCGGGAGCGAGCGCGTGCTCGCGGTTCGGCTGCCCACGCTGGACCGGGCCGGAGCCGAGCGTGCCGCCGCGGCAAAGACGCTCGTCGGCCTCGCCGCGGCCGGCGCCCCGCAATCCGAGGTCGCCGCGGCAACGCTCCAGGGCAAGCGCTCGATGGACGAGATCCGGCGCCGGACGGCGTCCGCCATCTCCGCGGAGCGGCGGGTATATGACGACAGGCGAGCTATCGTCGAGCGGCAGGCGATCGTCGCCAGCAGCGCAATGGCGGCAGGAGTCGCGGCGGCACTGGTCGTTCTGATCTGGCTGTTCACCAGGCTCAACCGCCAGGTGGTCCGCAGGCGCGAAGCCGAAAGCGATCTCCGGACGCTCAACCTCGAGCTCGAAAACAGGGTCCAGGAGCGCACTGCGGATGTCCAGCGCGCCCGCGACCTGCTCGACGCCGTGGTCGAGAACCTGCCCGACATGGTCCTGCTCAAGGAACCGAGCGGCGAGGGATACCGCTATCTGCTGGTCAATGCCGCCGGCGAATCCCTGCTCGGCCGCGACCGCGGCGAAATCCTCGGCAGGACCGAGCATGAGGTCTTCCCGGCCGGGGAAGCGGCCGCAGTGATCAAGGCGAACCGGTCCGTCACGCGGTCGGGCAAGGCGCGGACCTTCAGGGAGCGGAAGCTCACCACTCCTGCCGGAGTGCGGACCGTCGAAACCCGGATGGTCCCGATCCCGTCCGGCAACGGGACTCCGGCGCTGATCCTGGCGATCGTCCGCGACGTCAGCGACGCGCGCTCGCAGGAGGAGCAGCTTCGCCAGCTGCAGCGAATGGACGCGATCGGTCGGCTCACCGGCGGCGTCGCCCACGATTTCAACAATCTGCTCGCCGTCATCATGGGCAGCGTCGAGCTCCTGTGCGAGCAGGTGCCCCGGGGCTCCGATGCCGAAGCGGTCGCCGAGGAGGCGCTCGAGGCGACGCGGCGCGGCGCCGACCTCGTTCGACGACTCCTCGCTTTCGCCCGCAAGCAGCATCTCGAAGCCACTGCCGTCGATCTCAACGACCGCCTGCCCGCGATCATTCCGCTGCTCCAGCGCACGCTTGGCGAGAGCATCCGTGTGCAAGTCCAGTCCGCCGACCGGCTGTGGGAGGCGCGGATCGATGCCACCCAGGTCGACGACGCCCTCGTCAATCTCGCGATCAACGCCCGCGACGCGATGCCGGACGGGGGTACCCTCACCATCGAGACCGCCAACGTCGTCCTCGACGAGGATTATGCCGCTCACCACGTCGAGGTCCGCGCCGGCGAATATGTGATGCTCGCGGTCAGCGACACCGGCAGCGGCATGCCCGAGGACGTGGTCGCGCGCGCGTTCGAACCCTTCTTCACCACCAAGGAGGAAGGCCGGGGGACGGGGCTCGGCCTCAGCCAGGTATTCGGCTGGGTCAAGCAGTCCGGCGGCCATATCAAGATCTACAGCGAGCTCGGGCACGGAACGACGGTCAAGCTCTACCTCCCGCGGGCGCTCGACGGAGACCGGCCGGTCGAGGAGCCCCGCGCCGACGAGACCCACATCCGCGGCTCCGAGACCATCCTCGTCGTCGAGGACAATCCCAGCGTGCGCCGGACCGCCGTGCGCCAGCTGACGGATCTCGGCTATGCGACGATCGAAGCCGCGGACGGCCCGGCGGCGCTCGAGCAGATCCGGTCCGGCGCGAGGTTCGACCTACTGCTGACCGACGTGGTGATGCCGGGAGGGATGAGCGGCTACGATCTTGCCGAGGAAGCCCAGAAGATCCTTCCGCCGATAAGGGTCCTCTTCACCTCCGGCTACACCGAGCTCGCGGCGACAGGGCTCAAGACCGCGAGGCGCGGGCCGCTGATCAGCAAGCCCTACACCAAGCGCGAGCTCGGCCAGGCGATCCGCCTCGCGCTCGACGGGCAGGAGTCGGGTTCAGCCGATGGTTGACGGCCCGTTCGACGATCCGGGGCAGCAACCGCCGCCGCGGCGCGCCTATGTCGTCGACGATGACGCCGCTTTGCGCCGGACGATCGCGCGGATGCTGGCCGGCGCCGGAATCGAGACCGAGGAATTCGATTCTGCCGAGGCCTTTCTAACCGGCTATTCGGCGCGGCAGGCGGGCTGCGTCCTGCTCGACGTGCGGCTTCCGGGAATGGACGGGCTCGAGCTACTCGAGAGGATCGCCGCGCTCCCGCCGCCCAACCCGGTGGTGATGGTGTCCGGCTTCGGCGATATTCCCTCGGCCGTCCGGGCGGTGCGGATGGGAGCGGTCGATTTCATCCAGAAGCCGTTCCGCAAGGAAGCCATGCTGGAGGTCGTCTGCAGGGCGCTGGAGAAAATCGAGGCGGCAACGCTCCAGGAGCGCGAGTTCGAGGCGCTGACGCCGCGCGAGCGCGACGTGCTGATTGCCTTCGGGGACGGCGCGGCCAACAAGATCGTCGCCGCCCGGCTGGGCCTCAGTCCGCGAACGGTCGAGATGCACCGCGCGCGGATATTCAGGAAGCTCGGCGTGGCCAATCTCCCGCAGGCGCTCCTTCGCGCCCGCGACGCCGGGATCATCCACTAGGCGGGGCGACGGCCGAATATGCCCGGCTGGACGACTGGCCGGGCGGCCGGAATCCGCTTCGAAGAATTTCCAGCACGCTCACGTCGAGCCCGGCAGGCACAGGCACCGCGCACAAGCGATCCGGCCGTTTCCTGCCCCCGGTCCCGAAACGAAGCTCGCGCCGCCGACCAAAACGCGCCAAAGCATTTTTACAGGCTTATCAAAGATTAGCGGTTCGATATAAGTGGACAGCGAATTGCCGGCGCGGCGGGGGAACGCCGTCCGGTTCGCTGAGCATGATTGACCAGAGAGGCGCCGTGACCAAGCATTCGCCGGACTCGACACCGGAGCGCGAGCTCCCCCTCAACGAGAAGGTCGCCCTGCTCATCCAGAATGTCGCGGACATGACGTTCGCCAGCAGCATGCGGGCCGGGGGCTCACCCTCGCCGGACGTTCCGGCGGAAACGGTGAGCGCCGCTCTTAAGGCGTGGCGGCACCGCTCGGACTATCTGCCCGGCGAGCTGGTTTCGGATCCGGCCTGGGGCATGCTCCTCGAGCTGCTGCATGCGGAGATCGAGGAGCGCCGGATGACCGTGCCGGACCTGTGCACGGCCTCGACGGCCGCTCCCGGCACCGCGGAGCGCTGGCTCAAGGCGATGGAGGAACGGTCGCTCGTCACCCGGCGGACCAGTCCGCGCGAGGGCGCGGCGCCGTTCGTCGAGCTCACGCCGAAAGCCGGCACCGCGCTTCGTCATTATTTCCGCGATGTCGTGCAGGGCCGCTGAGAATTGAGAGCGGCCGCGCCGACCATGGCCGCGCCCCTCGCGCTCAGCCACACATGGCCCTTGTGGGAGCAGCCGAGGCATTTCGAGCTCGGGCACGTCCTCAACAGCGCCATCATCGAGGCCGTTCAGCCGCCCGAGGTCGGCGCGCTGAGCCTGCACCATTCCGGGTGCTGGGAATGCGACCTGACCGACGATTCCCTGACCTGGTCCGGCGGCGTTTACGACATCTTTGGATTGCCGCGGGACGCCGTTATCAGCCGCAAGGAATGCATCGGCTACTATCGCGAGGAGTCCCGCGCCAAGATGGAGCGGCTGCGCGCCAACTCGATCAGGCACCGGCGCGGCTTCACGATCGACGTCGAGATCCGGCCGGTAACCGGACAAAGCCGCTGGATGCGCCTGATCGCGGCGCCGGTCTGCGTCGAAGGCCGCTCCGTCCGGCTGCACGGGCTGAAGCTGATCATCTGACCGCCGGCGCGGCCCGCCGCGCCGCAATCCTACTCAGGCCGAACGGCCGGATTCGCGATCGATCGCATCTTTCAGGTCGCAGATCGCGTGATCCACTCGGGCCCCGATCTCGGCGGGCGCACGACTTTCATCGAGCAGCCTGAGCGCCTCCGTCAGCTGGCGAAGCGCAAGCGACCATTTGCCGCAGTCCCTCGGCATCTTCTCGTTGCCGCCGGGTCCATGCGAAGAACTACTCAACCCAGCGACTCCCAAGCACAGGTCGGCGCTCTTCTACCGTGCCGGGGGACAGCTGTCACGAAGACGGACGGCCAGGGCAATTATATACTTGACGTAGGGAAGAATCGGGATGGATAAGGACAGCCGACAGGCCGGCGCTCACCAGACGGGTGAGATCATTCCTCCAGAGATGATAGGGCGCGTTCTAGAGCTTCTAGAACAGGCGGGTCTAATCGACCGTCCAATATCAGCCGATCGAGCGCTAGCCGAACGTGTCTGTCGCGCAGTTCTTGAGTGCGTGCGACCTTGTGAGTGAAATCCCGAACCTTTCGCTCGAGAGCGTGGAACGCTGTCGCCAGTTCATTCACTTGCTTCTCGGTTAGCGCCTGCTTCTTTGGATTGGTCAGCCTTGTGGCTTGGTAATAGCTCGGACTCCCATAGGGCGGGCACAGCCGAGCGGGCGCAATAGGTTCGTAGTCGGCTCCAGTTCCCGTCCGTTGAGCCGGAAGCACGAACCAATGTGCGAGCTTGTTCCGCTTGCGCGCAAGATCGTTCGCTTTGTCGGACAGAGTTGCCCATTCAGCCTTAAGCTCATCGGCGCACGTGGCTTGATGAAGGTGAGCAGTAAGAGCGCCGTCCACGAGTTGCAGCCTGGAACGCCAGTTTTCTACGGCATAGAAAAGCCAAATGGCCGTCCAACTCTCGATGAATGGACGGGTCATGGTCTTCTCGTAAACGGCGCCGCCGATCCCAACAGCGAGCAGTTTGCAAAGCTCGTATTCGACGAAACTCCATTGCGTTATTGCGCGGCCGACGGCTGCAAACATTTGTTCTGTAAGTTCCGAAGGAGTAGCCTCTTTAGCCATGAGCGATAATGACACCTACTCCGATGCTGAGACAGAGCGGCGCGCGAACGCTGCCCTAAAGCGGATGCTCGCGACTCCCCCCAAGCCGCACAAGGACAGCAAGCTCGGCAAGCGGACTAGCTCTTCACGAAGGCCACAAAGACCGTGAGCGCGGCGCTCATCACCGCGATAATCACGGCCACTGTGGCGATCACATTGGCGGTGTTCGCCTTGTCGTTTGCCTCCCGCGCGAGACGATTGGCCTCTGAGGCTGCTTCGGCTTGGGATCGCGAAGCGTCGGCGGCGTCGCGCGCCGCTGCTGCCATGGAGCGATTTAGTGTTCTTGCTTCGGTGGCCGCAGAGCGTTCCTCTTCGACGCGTTGGTGTTCGACCTTTCGCAACCAAACAGCTGCCCATTGACGATGTTTTGCTGACCATTGGCGAGCCTTAATCTTTTCGCGAACGCGCCGCTCGCCGAGGGGCTTTATGGAGTTGATGAATTTCTGTCTTTCCTCCGACTCATCGCTCACCGGACTTCCCCCTACGCGCGATTCGGCGCGGCAAAGCTAACTGCCGTTAGGTCAGAGTCCAGCGCTTGCGGCGCGTTCCGATCTGCGGCGGCCCGACGTAGTAGTCAGGCGGCGAGCGCAGCAGTCCGCCGATAGGTGAGGCGTTTGCCGACGATGCCCTTGAGCAGCTGGTCGGAGCGCTCCGCGTCGGTCACGTCCTTGTGCGAATAGCGGAAGTCGAACTCGGCCAAGTAGCGGTGCGTGTGAGCCTCGCTCCAATGGTGATAGGTGCCGATTACGCCACGCTTGAGGATGGAAAAGAAGTTCTCGACGGTGTTGCTGTGGTTGCCGTCGCCACGGCTGAACTCGCGATTTGAATGCAGCGTCGTTTCGTGGCTAGCGAACTCCTGACCGATGGTATTGTAGAAGCGCGCGTCGTCCGTGCGCAGATGCGATGAACGGTGCGCGCTGGTCACCAGCGCATTGCGGACGATGCTGAAATTGACGTGCGTGATGTGGAAGGAGCGGGCTGCTCCGCCGCGCTCGACTAGCGTGACGATCTTCTTCTTCGGAGCGACCTTGCCCGAGAGGCGCTTCTTCTTGAAGCCGCCGACAAAGGCTTCGTCGCTTTCAATGGTTTTGCCGGGGCCGCCGAGCGGCGAACCGTCGTCTTTCATCGCTTCGCGGATGCGATGCATCATGAACCACGCCGTCTTGTAGGTAACGCCGAGCATACGGTGGATCTGATGGGCGCTCATGCCCTTCTTGCTCGACGACATAAGAAAGGATGCCAGCAGCCACTTGTTGAGCGGAACCTTTGAGCGCTCGAACACGGTGCCAACGGTGACGGTGAAATTGCCGAGGCAGCTGTTGCACTGAATGAGGCCCTTGCGGTGCGACTTGCCCTCAAGGCGCTTTACGTTCTCCGTCTCGCCACAGTGCGGGCAGGTCGGGCCGTTGGGCCAGGTCAGGCGCTCAAGGTGCTCGCGAGCCTTATCCGCGTCGGTGAAAATGGGGTTCAGAATGTTAATCATCGTCGGCCTCTCCATGCCTGTGTCGCATAGAGACGCTTCTACGTCAAGTATATAAGTGCCGAAGCCTGCGATTGAACCGGATCGGTGAGCCGCGCCGGATCAAGAATGAAGGTCCGGATCGCGAAGTAGCTGTTGAGCTGCCGACTGAGGAAATCTGATAGATTGGTCGGCCAGACCGTAAACGCGACGGCCTTCTCATCCGCTCCGCCGTCGGGACCTTCGTCTCCGGTTTCTGCCTGCGCCGCCTTGCGCAATTCCTCCGCAGCGTCGGCCGCTTGTCCGTAATCGCGGAAGAGCTTCTGCAAATCGGTGGGCTGGAAGCGGAGGCGAACGCCTATACGTCCGCCTGCCCAGTCTAGGGTCGGAATGATATCACGAACATGGTGAAGTTCGCCGGGCTCCACGTGAAGCCAAAGATCGAGGGCCGGAAGCAGGTCGAGCCAGGGTTCGAGGGTTAGCTCGAGCGTCTCTCCTGCTGCTTTCGCTTTCAGCCAGGCCTCCCCAATCGCATTGATCGGCGCCCAATGGCTCAAGGTGAAATCAAACAGCTCGAATGGGCAGCGCCTCGGCGTCAGGAAGCGGCGAAGTGCCAGCATGGCTGACGTTTTGCCGCTGTTGTTGGCTCCCACGAAGAGCGTTTTTTCTTCAGATATGTCGATCCGGACCGCCAGGAGCTTCCGGAAATTCGACACCTCGACAAATTGGATATGCAAGGATGCTCCTTCTGAACGCGTACTTCTCCATGATCGGAGGCGGACCGAGCAACCGAAACAACATCAATGACGTTTCGAATAAACGGCGCAATGGAAATTTATGTGGCCATTCACGCGCGGTAGCGCCGTCGATGCCATAAACTTCTACAGTGGCTGGAAAGCCGAAACTAGGATCGGCAGCTGGCGCATCGCTGCCGCCACTGGAAACTCGTTCCGGGTTAGCGCGCGTGGCGTTCGATTAACCCCATCAGGCAAGTCACGGGCGCAAGAGTGATTGTCCCAACCTTCACAATCTCAATCTCACCGGCTGAAATCAGCTCGTAGAGCTTGAGCCGGCAGGCTTCAGGAATACGCACGGTGATCGGCAGGGGGACGCGCGGTGCGGCAACAACCGGGTCTTCAATCATGGTCCGCCCCGGTGCCGGTGATTGCAGCAGCAACTGCGGATTGATCAGGCCGGGCCAGCCTTCGGCCCACTACTTCCACAAAGGCACGATATCGCTGAAGGCCAAGCTGACCGGTCTCAGGCTCAAACGGCGGCTGATGTGCGACGAGGGTCAGCTGGTGCTGAACAAAGGTGCCGAGCGCTTCGGCAACGAAGTCGAGCTTCCTGCCAAGCTGCTCGTCAGCCCTACTCAGCCGGTCGAGCCTGACGCCAAACCTTTCGTCGAGTTCGCTGGCACCGCGTCGCTCCAGCCATGCACGAAAAGCGTCGGTGAGGATTGCAGTCTTCGATGAGCCTGGCTCGGCTGCCAGCGCTTCGAGTTTATCCGACAGGTCGTCGGGCAGATAGAACTGGTGCCGCGTCTTGGAGGTCTTCACGGCAGCACTTCTGACGCCAACGATCGGCTGATGGCAGATGCCGACGGACGCATGTCGGTCCTCTTCGACGAATCTAGGTCAGATCTCGGGACCGGAGCGTTGCCGGCCGAAGGTCCATGAGACTTCCCTGCCCCGCATCATCCCGGACACTTGCCTGCCGATCTGTCGCTCAAGCACGGGCCGCCAAGGCACGAGCGTAAACTCGTGGGAGCTTTCGATGACGGCCATGCGCGCCATACCGACCTGCACCGAGCGCCGGTAAGTGCCCTCAATCGGGACACCGGGCTCTGCCGCTACAAAGTCGACCCCAAACTCGCGCGAGAGCTGTCCGGTAACCCGGTGCAACTCCCGCCGCCGAAGGACGTCTAGCCTGTCCGGCTTATCGGCCAGCCCCTGCTCGACCAGCCACTGCTGTCGTCGCCGCATCGCGTCCGCGACCTTCGCTCCGAAACCGCCAGCTGGTCCGTGCGCATTCGCAGGATTCGGGTCCTCGTCCAGCCAGGTGATCCCGTCGTGCGCCGGCATCTGCTCGAGTGCTATCGCAGCGAGCGGATCGATGCGGACGGGCTGGCGAGCTGCACGCCGCCGATCGTAATCAAGCGCACGCTCGACATGGTCGGCTGCGATCTTCCAGGTGCCGTCGGGCTCCCGCTCGGCGCCGCCAGTCGCTCGCCGCATCGCTTCCAAGCGGCGCACATGTGTTTGCACGAACCGGTCGCTTGCGGTCGGGTCGTGGCGGAAGTGGGCGTCTTCGCTGTATTTGCCGCCGTTCACGGCAGCGATCTCAGCAACGGTCCGGTCAATATCGCGAATGGCGACCGGCGTCGGAGCGATCCGCACGATGGCACCTTCGCGGCCCTGCTCATCGCCTCCGAGGCCGATCTCGACATAATGGGCACGCCCGTCGATGCCGTCGACGATCAGATACTCGCGTCCGACCTGTTCGTCCGATAAGCCCCGTGCTGCGATACGTCCGACGATCGGCTGCGCGTCGGCACGGGCAGGATCGTAGATCGCGTAGTCCGCGGGCACGACGGCGAGCTCGCGAGCCCGGACTTCGCGGTCGAGCGTGGCAATGATGTCCCCGCGCTTGCCCATGGCGCGGAGCGTCGGCTCGATCTCGTCGGACAGGCGCCATCGGCCGTTGCGCTCCTCGACCGCCAGTCCCATTCGGCCCAGCGTCGCGAGCCTTCCGGCGCGAAGGCTTTGCTCGATGCTGTCAGCATGATGAGGCGAGACCAGGCCGTCCGCGTCGATCGCCCGCAACAGCCGCCGGTCGATGCCGGTGAACCGCTCGTGGCCGACTTCGCGCAGGTTGGCGCGCATGATCTGGAGGTCGGTGCGCGGCCCCAGGTCGAGATTGACGAGGTCGACCGCGCGCTGCCGCAGTCCCTTCGTGATGTATTCGCGGGCGATGATCAGGTCCTTGCCCAGATCGTCCTTTCCGCGGACCAGGATGTGGCTGTGCGGGTGGCCAGTGTTGAAGTGATCGACAGCAACCCAGTCGAGCTGAGTTCCGAGATCCTTTTCCGCCTGCTCCATCAGCCGCCGGATCATGGGCTTCAGGTCCTGGTATTCGGCGCCATCCTCCGCGGCGACAATGAACCTGAACTGGTGGCGGTCTTCGGTCGCGCGTTCGAGGAATGATTTGCCGTTGGCTTTATCAAGGTCGGCGGAATAGAGCGTCCCCCGTTCGCCGTCGCGTTTCGTGCCGTCACGCTGCAGGTATCGGAGATGGGCGACCGCGGCTTTGGCTCCGCTGCCAGCGAGCCGCACGATCCGAGCCTTGACCACGACCCGCCGGCTTCGCGGCCCGGAGTGGCGGTTCGATGAGCCGAGAATACGACCGCTCGCCGAGCCGCGGCCGATGCGGCTGCCGTCGAACCGGCGGGCGCGCTTGTCGGAACTCCGCTTTGCACCGCCCGCCTGATTTAGCGCTTTGCGAACCTGATGACGGAAGGGCCGATCCTTCGCGATGCGGCCAAGCCAGAGCTCGAAATCGTCGTCCGCCATTGCGCAACCTCACCGGGAAAAGCATCGATGAGGGGCGCGGCTACGCAGGCTTCAAGGGCCTCCGAATCTGTCTCCCCAGCGAGTGGCGGAAGTCCTCGGATAATTGCTCGGGTGTCTCCCCGATGGAGGCAGTCGAGGCATCGCATCCGCCTCATGCCTCCTCAGAAAACGACGTGCAGACGCGAATTCCGTGCCGCCCAGGAGGCACAGCTTTAATCTTGCCCTCCCCTGCCCCCTTTCGCTCGCCGCTCATTTTCACCGACGCCAAACTAAAAAGGAGAGCGACGCCCGCCGCGCCGCTCCCCAGGTCAGAAAGTCAATCGTTCAACGCGCTCGCGCGAACGTGTCCGCAGCGTCATCCCCGGACTCGAAGCTGCGCGACCACAACAGATCGACCGCACAACCGTCGCCATCGACAACACAGACTCCAGCGTGCCAGCGCCCGCCAACGAAGCTCAGGATCGCAATGCGCGCGAGCTCGCCGCACCCGTCCCCGTCGCCGAAATCGACCGGAAAATGCTGCCCGAGGTAGCGCTCGAGGACGCGCGCCTCCCACTGAAACTCGGCCTTCTCGGCCTCGAAAATGCGCTCGGCAAGCGCACCGACATCGGCGCATCCGAACTCCATCCGAAGCCCTTCGACAAGCCGCGCATAGGCATCGCCAGAGCCCCCCGGGATCGCAGAAATGATCGTCATGGCCGTCTCCTTTTCCTGTCCCCGGGATCGAGGACGGCGCTTCAGGGACGGGCGGCGGAGCGGCTGTCAGGGACGCCAAAGGCGCCGCGAAGCGGGGCGCGGGGGAGCCGATTTGCGCCAGCAAATTGGGGGGACCGCGCATCCTTGAGAGCCGCTCCGCCGTCCGCCACACTGGGCCTCTCTCGACAAGAGCCCCCAACAACCCCGCCGATCGAACGCAAAAGAAAGAGCCCCGGCGACGAGAGCCGCCGGGGCTGTTGCGAGGACCTCAGATCGGCAGATCCTCGTCCTGTTCGGCGGGTTCCGCCGGCTGGCCCGACTGCTTCGGACGGCCGAGGAACTGCACGTCGTCGGCGATGATCTCGTAGCCGTAGCGCTCGATTCCCTCCTTGTCGGTCCATTTGCTGTTGTGGATCCGACCTTTCACCGACACGAGCATCCCCTTGCCGGCGTGCTGGGCGACAACCCGACCGAGGCCGTTGAAGCAGGTCACCCGATGCCATTCGGTGTCCTTGGCGGTGAAGCCGCTTTCGTCCTTGTAGGTCTTGCCCTCGCTGTCGCGCCTGGGCCGGCTGGTGCCGAGGCTGAAGCTCGCGACGTCGGTGCCGCCGCCGGTCGAACGAAGCTCCGGATCGCCGCCGAGATTGCCGACGAGAAGAACGATATTGGTCATGGTCAGTCTCCTTTGGAGTGGCCGGCGGGACCATCCCGTCGACAGCCCGGCAGGAGCGAGGCGAAGCGGCGGCACGCACCGCGGGGCGAAGCCCAAGGGGAACCCCGGGACCGAGGCGTGGCGCGGGCAGCCCGAAGGGCAACACGGGCCGAAGGGCCCCGGGGTTGCGGGACGATGCAGCCGAAGCAGGCGGGGCTGGAGATCGAACGGGATTGGTCCGCCGTGCAATCGGGAGAAGCGGCACGGCCATGTTCCGCTGGGAGGTTGGCGCGAACAGCCCGGGGATCTCAACCGGCGCGGGCACGGTCCACTGCGGTTAAAAGCCCACCAGCCGGAAGCTGATGTGCAGGAAAGCCGAGGCGACGAATGCCCGGACAGGATCATCGCCATCCGTCCGCTTCAGCGATCGTTCGCGCACGAACCGTACTCGTGCCGGAGTGGTCACGAAGCAGCATGAGGTGATTCAGGGGACGCTAACTCCGGACGAGGATCGTTCGGGCGAAGTCCGCATTCTCGAACTCGCGACCGGATGCTCGCGGCCGGACTCTAGGCCGCTTCGGCGAGCTCGCTGATGCGCGCCTCGCACAGTTCTCGGACAAGGGATTGCAACAGCTCCACCCTCGATGAAAGCCAGGCGAGCTGCTCGTCCGAAATGCGATACTGACGCGAGTAGCGCGCCTTCACATAGGCGTCGCGAAGCAGCTCGTAGCAGCGTCGCTCGGACTTGGTCGCGCGCGGCCACACCTCCTTGAGCCGCGGCTCCATCGCCTCGGCGAGCTGGCGCAGCTGGTTCAAATTATGGGTCTTGGGGCTGTAGAGCGCGCGCACCAGGAACAGGCAGTGGTAGAAGCGTTCGGTTGCCTGATGCAGCAGGAAGGCGGATTCCTTCGGCCGCCCTTTTTCGTAAACGTGCTTGCTCGTATCGAGGAATGTGACGGCACTCTCGAACCATTCCTCGAAATAGTCCCGGCTCTCGCGGAGTGCCTCGGCCGGCGTGAGCGGCTTCGGCTCGACGAACGGATACCCCGGCTCCTCGAACAGCACGATGCCGTCGCGGACGATGTCCATGAAGAAATAGCGCCCGAGCCGGAGCTTCTCGTTCACGTCGTCGAGGCTGTGGTAGATCAGGCTGACCGGCGTCCTGAGGTTGCGCCCGGAAGCAAGCTTCTCGAGCAGCTGCTCCTCCGTCCTGGCCCAGAATTCGGGGACGTCAGTAAGCTCCTCGCGGTCCACGACAACGAGCAGGTCATAGTCCGAAAAGTAGCGGCCGACCGGATCCTCGACCCAGTCGCCGCGCGCATAGCTCCCGAACAGGATGATCTTGAGCAGGCGGCCACCCCGCAGCTTCGGCATGGTGCGGCGCGCAACCGCGAAGGCGAAGCCGTCGCGGATCACACGGACCACGAATTCCAGCTCGCGCCGCTTCCCATCGGGAAGATGATCGGGGGCGGTGTTCATGCGTCCAGACTCGCCTGCCGAACGCGATCTGCCAAGCCCTATTTGCTTCGACCCAGCCAAAGTTCGTCTCACTGGAAAGCGCCGAAATGATCGCCGGTCCGCATAGACGTTCCTTTTCTGTTCTGCTAGCGCCCGGCGCCGATTCAAGGACATGGGAAATGATTGGAACACGGCCCTCTCCCTGGGAAACCGACCGCGATGATCTGCTGCTCGCAATCGTCCATGCCGCGCGGGAGACACGCTGAGGTGGCGCGTGCTGAGCAGCGAGTGGGTGTTCTGATCGGCGAGAATGCCGGCGGCGGGGAGGCGATCGTCACCGTTCTCAGGACCGGGCGAGATTACCGGATCCGCTGCGGCAGCCGCGATCATCTGTGCCATCCCTCCGTCCGCGACATCGAAGGAGTCAAGCGGGAGGCGCTGCTGGTGCTGAACGTCCGCAACGCGGTGTTCGTCGCCGCCTGACCGGCGCGCGGGGCGCGCCGGGGGTACCACTCAGCTCGTCAGTCGTGTGTCGTTGGAGCACCCGTCCGGCTGAAAACGGATCAGGCGGATCGCGCCGCGGGGGCCGCCTGCATCTGGCCGGCCAGCATCGGGGCGACGGTCCCGGAGTCGACCGCCCTCGAATAGAGATACCCCTGACCGGTGCGGCAGCCGAGGCCGATCAGATAGAGCTCCTGCTCCGGGCTTTCGATGCCCTCGGCGACGACCTCGAGCCCGAGACTGTGGCCGAGGTTGACGATCGCCTTGGTGATCGCTTCCGCATCGTCGCTCCGGCCGATCTCACGGACAAAGGACTTGTCGATCTTGAGCACGTCGACGGGAAAGTGCATCAGCTGCGCGAGCGAGGCGTAACCGGTCCCGAAATCGTCGAGCGCGATCCGGAGGCCGGCGCCGTTCAGAAGCTTCAGGGCCTGCTCGACATGGTCCGCTCCGCGCCCGAGAAACACCGTCTCGGTGACCTCGACCTGCACGCGTTCGGGCGGGATGTTCGCGGCCTCGAGCCTGGCGAGAAGCTCGTGCGCGAACCGTCCGGAGCGGAACTCCGAAGCGGCGACGTTGATCGCGACATGCCCGAAGTCGACGCCGGCATCGAGCCATCCGCGCATGTCGGCGAAGGTCCGGCCGATCATGCGCTCGCTGATGGCCGCGGACAAAGCCGGATCCTCGAACGCGGCCGCGATGTCCGCCGGGAGGCGAAGCGCGCCGCCGGAATCGCGCCAGCGAAGCAGCGCCTCGAACCCGGCGATCCGACCGGTCGCGAGATCCACCTTTGGCTGGTAATAGGGGAGCATGTCGCCCGCCGCGAGCGCGCGCTGCGCGAGGAAGATCATCGAGTTCCTGCTCTGAAATGCGTTGCGCATCGCGCTTCTGAAGATCTTGAGCTGGCCGCGCCCGGACGACTTGGCCGAATAGAGCGCGATGTCCGCCGCCTTCATGAGCTCGGAGCGCCGGTCGCCGTCCGCCGGATAGAAAGCGGCCCCGATGCTGACGTTGCATTCGAGCAGGCGGCCGTCGTGAACGATGGGAACAGCGAGCTGACCGAATATCTTCTGCGCGGCAGCTTCGACCTCTTCGTCGGACCGGGCTTCGATGACCACCGCGAACTCGTCCCCACCGAGCCGGGCGACGAGATCCTCCGAGCGCACCGCGGATTTCAGCCGCTCGGCAAAGGTGCGAAGCATGGCGTCGCCGGCGTCATGGCCGAGCGTGTCGTTGACCAGCTTGAAATTGTCGATGTCGAGCACGAGGAGCGCGCGGCGACGGGCGGGCGGTGCGCCGTCGGCGAGGCTATCGAGGACGTTCTGGAGAACGACGCGGTTGGGGAGGCCGGTCAACGGATCGTGGTTCGCCATCCACAGCGCCTGCTCCTCGCTGCTCTTCTGGTGCGTGATGTCCCTCGCCGAGACGAGGATGCGGCCGGATCCGTCGCTTACGCGCGAGAGGGCGACATCGAACCAGCGGCGGCCGTCGGCGTCGACATGCGCAATCGTCAGACGCCCGATCCCGCCGGCGTTCGCGCGGCCGACCGCCTGGAGAGCGTTCGGCCGGCTTTCGGCCGGAACAAGATCGAGCCAGGAGGCCCCGAGAAGGGCGTCTCCGGCGGTGTCCGCGCCGGGGCATTTGCAGAAGGTGACGCGCAGGTCGCCATCGAGGAGAAGGGTGAAATCGGGGCTGGACTCGAGGATGCTGCGGTTGAGCGCTTCGCTCCTTTCGAGCTTATGCTGGGCGGTCATGCGCCCGACCAGCATCGCGTTGAGGCTGAGCGCGGCCGATCCGATCACGGCCATGTAGATCGGCAGCTGGATCGCGATGACGATGAGCGCCGGCTCGCTGGAGAGCAAGGCGGCAAGCGCGCAGGGCACCAGGCAAAGCATCATCATCAGCATGACGAGCCGCGGCATGCCGAAATTGCGCAGGCAGATTCCCGAAACCATGCCGGTGGTCGAGAGGCAGACGATGCTCGCGAGGACCCAGTCCTCGCTGGCGATGCTGATGAAGGCGCCGAACCCGACCGACGCCGCCCAGGCGCAGGAGAGCGGCACGGCCAGCGCCGTCGGCGGGGTCCTGCCGCTCCTCCGGGCCCGGGAACCGGCAATGACGACCGCGAGGCGGGACACCCCGAGCGACAGCTCGATGACGAGCCACAGGATGAAGGGCTCCGTCGGATGACGTGCGGCGGCGATCGCCGCCACCACGACGCTGTTGATCACGCCGCCGAGGAAGATCGGGAGCGACGCATAGAGCCCGTTCGTCAGGCTGGCCTGGATCGCCGGAGGGACATCGGACCGTCCCGCCAGCAGCCAGCGCGTCAGCCCGGGCATGGAAGTCGTCGTCATTCGCAAGACTCACCCGCCAGCTCGGCATTCGAGGCGCAGACCACGGACAAGCGCACCTGCGATCCGTGCGCTTGTCGGTCCTCACTCCTTAAGAAAGGGATCTCCAAACGATCCATTACGGATCATTCGCGCGCGCCGACCGGTCCTCGTCCCGGCAAGCGGCGGCGCTCCGCCGCTTCGGGCAGGTGCCGAGCGGGCCGCGGCGGTCGACGACGTGGATACGCTTGTCCTTTGCCTGGATAACCAGCCGCTCGAGCACGCCGTTGCCGGAAAAGGCGACCAGACAGCGCGGATTGAGCGACAGCATCTGCTCGTTGCGCCTGAACCCGGCGCGCGCGCCCAGCCGCCGGTCGAGTGCGAACGCGACCTGCGCGACCTTGCGGCGTTCGGCCCAGCCGGCGGCGATCCGGTCGAGGCCTTTGCTGTCCCCGCCATGGACGAGCACCATGTCGGCGACATGCTCGCGAACCCGGTCGAGCGTGTCCCACACGCTGCTCGCGACCGCCCTGGCTTCGTCTGTAGTCGCGAACGACAGCCGACCGCCGGCGAACAGCACCGGCGTTCCCTCGGGCATCGCCGCGCGGCGGCGGCTCTCGGCGCGGGCGCGAAGAAAATCGCGGCCCTCGACGACCGCCGAGGTCAGGGCCGCGCAATGATTGAGGCGCGAGCCGGTGGCCGGCCGCCACGACGAGCCGGTTTCGTTCATGTAAAGCTGCGCCGTAGCCTCGCGGAACGCCTCGAGCCCGATCATCGCCGCTTCGGCCGCCTGCGCTTTCGCGATCTGCCGCTCGAGCTCGGTCGAATGGACTTCCGAGCCGTCGGCCGACGCCAGCAGGACCCGGATCTCGTCGGTCGCGCGGTCGATCTGTGCGCTCCTCTTGGCGGCGGCCCGGTGGAAGAGGTTGACCAGCCCCCAGGCGATCTCCTCGGCATCGTCCTCGAGGGCGGTGTCCGGGAACAGCGCGAGAAGGTCCGACCAGATTCCGGCGAGGGTCTGCTCGATCGCCTCGGCGCCGGGAAGGTCCGTCGTCGGCTGCCGGTCGGAGCGCTCGATGGCAAGATGGCCCAGCTCGAGCTGGGCAAGCTGTGCGGCAAGGCTTGTGTTCATGGCTTCGTCTCCTGGTGCGGGCGCCGGAAGGGCCGGCGCCGGGAGCCCGAGGGACCGGCGGGCCGCGTCCCGCACCGAGGCGAAGCCGAGGGGAACCCCCGGGCGAG
>NZ_WJSQ01000052.1 GCF_009720245.1 Sphingomonas segetis
CGAGGGCGGCGGCCAACAGAGCGACCGCCGCCGCGAGCGCCAGCCAGGGACTGCGGCGACGCTGGGGCGGGCTTTGCGGGTTCCGCGGCGCCGCCTCCGCGTTGGAGGGCGGCTTCGCCTCGGCTTTCATCTCCTCATGCCCTGGCATCGGCATTCGTGCATCGGTGGGTCTCGCCGCAGGCGGCTGAAGCGGCTCTTCGGACTCGCGCAGCACCAGCCGATAGGCGGCGCGGCCATCGGTTGCGACGCCGGCGATCGGCTGGCCGGATCCAGGGTGGCCGGATCCGCCGACGATCAACGCTCCGTCGGATTGCTCGACCCGTCCGCCGGCGGTGTCGAATGCTTCAGGCTGCTCGGCGAAGAAGTGGGTGGTCCGCGGGCGAAGCCCAAGCGATCGCGGGAACCGGAGGCGAATCGATTTGCCCTCGCGCACGAACGTTCCGCCTGACGCCGCGCGGGGGAGTCTCTCGGCCGCGCGATGAAGCGAGACCCACTCCGCGCTCCTGGAACCTCGGCCCGCTGTCAGGTCCAGGCGCAGCGTGGCGCGGAGCGGGACGCACTGGGTGGCGGTGCACGCGGCCCAGTTCAGGTGGGCGACGATCGGAACCGCCGCGCCCTCCACGAGCGACGCCGGCACACGCATCGGCGCGAGCAGGATGTGCTCGCCTTCGTGAACGTAGCTGTCGATGCCGTCCGCGCTCAACAGCGTGGGCGCGGGGTGCAGGAGCGGACCGAAGCTGACTCGGCCGGGGGCGCTCCACCGGACCGTCGTCGCGATCCCGGTGTCGCCGGGATTGCTCCAGTAGCCGTGCCAACCGGCCCTCGGAGTCATCCGGATGCCGACCAGAACCGTGCTGCCGGGCGCCGGGTCCAGAGTAGCGGCGATCAGCTCGGCGGGCATGTAGCGCGCGGGGTCGGCCGCGGCCGAAGCGATTGACGGCGCCAGCAGCGCCATCAACGACAGGACCAGTCGGCGCAGCATCGGCTACTCGCCGGACCTGCTCTCCTTCGCAGCGGCACCGGCGCGCGCCTCCTTCACCGATTCGCGAAGCTGGTCGAGCGTCATCCCGCCGAAGCTCTGGGTGCTGCCGATGATGAAGCCCGGCGTTCCATCGAGGCCGAGCATCTGGGCCTGTTCGTCATTGCGGGCGAGCAGGTCCTCGATATCCTCCGAATGGTCGACCATGTCCTTCTTCAGCCGCTCCCAATCGACCCCCGCCTTGCGCGCGGCGGCATCGACCTTCTTGTTGGTGAGCGGGCGCGGAGTTTCGAACAACGCGTCGTGGACCGCAAAATATTTACCCTGGAACTTGCTTGCGACGGCGATCAGCGCCGCGTGCTCGGACGCGGCGCCGAAGATCGGCCAGTCGCGGAAGATCACTCGGACCTTCTTGTCCTCCGCAAGCAACTTCTTGAGCGGCTCATGCGTGGCGCGGCAGGCGGGGCACTGGTAATCCATGTACTGGACGATCGTGACGTCGTAGCCCTTCGGCGCGACCATCGGCGCGTCGGGGTCTTCGGTGAAGAATCGGCGCGCTTCTTCGGTACTCGCCTCCGGTCCCGGCGCCGGAACCGTGGTCGCCGCCGCTCGAGCCGAGAAAGTTAGTGCCGAGACCGCGAGGACAAACCAGCGCATGGAACGTTTCAACTTCAATCTCCAGGGGGATGCGGGCCGGTCAGCCCGCCATGCCGACCATGGCCAAGAGGCGGTGCATTGCAATTGGAAACGGGTCGATCTCGACGGGCCGTGGCCTTTGTCGGACAGCTTGGCGCACGACCGGGGCTTTCATCGCGCCTGCCCGTTCGCTAGCCCCGCGCCATGACCGCGCTGGATGTCTTCGTCTTCCTGCTGCTGATCGGCGGCGCCGCCGTCGGCTTCGTGCGCGGCTTCGTCCATGAGGTCGTGTCGCTGCTCGCATGGGTGGTCGGAATCGCCATGCTCAAGCTGTTCCACACGCAGTTGTGGAGCGGGATCGACAATTCGTTCGGCACCAGCCCCGCCGCCGGGGCGGTGCTCGCCTTCGCCCTCCTGTTCATCCCGAGCTTCCTGTTGGTCAAGCTGCTCGCCCGCTCGATCGGCGGACGGACGCGCCGCCATGCCGTGCTCGGGCCCTTCGACCGGACGCTCGGCGGCGGGTTCGGCATGCTCAAGGGGCTGCTCGGCGCGACGCTCTTCTTCCTCCTCGCCAACCTCGCCACCGACATGGTCTATGGCCCGCAGGCCGACCGGCCGCAGTGGATGACCAAGTCGCGCACCTATCCGCTGCTCAACGCCAGCGGGCGAGCGATCGTCGACTGGGTCGAGGCGCGGCGCGGCCATCCAGGGGTCGGAGAGGAATGATCCGCCTCCACGACACGATGGCGCGCGAGAAGCGGCCGTTCGTCCCCGCCAATCGCAACCGAATCACCATGTATGTGTGCGGCCCCACGGTTTACGGCCGGGCGCATATCGGCAATGCGCGGCCGGCGGCGGTGTTCGATACGCTCGCGCGGCTGATCCGCCACGAGTTCGGCGCGAACAGTCTCGTCTATGCGCGGAACGTCACCGACGTCGACGACAAGATCATTGCCGCAGCGCAGGCCGAAGCGGTCGAACCGAGCGTGATCACTGAGCGCTATGAGCGCAATTACCTCGATGACATGGGCGCGCTAGGAGTTGCGCCGCCGACGATTGCGCCGCACGCGACCCAGGAAATCGGCCCGATGGTCGCGATGATCGCGCGGCTGGTCGAGCTCGGCCACGCTTACGAAGCGCAGGGGCACGTCCTCTTTTCGGTTCCGAGCGACCCCGATTACGGCGCGCTCAGCCGTCGCGACCGCGAGCAGATGATCGCTGGTGCCCGCGTCGAGGTCGCCCCCTACAAGCGCGACCCCGCCGACTTCGTGCTGTGGAAGCCGAGCCCCGAAGGGGTGATCGGCTGGGACTCGCCTTGGGGCCGCGGCCGGCCCGGCTGGCACATCGAATGTTCGGCGATGATCAAGGCCCACCTCGGCGAGACGATCGACATTCACGGCGGCGGGCTCGACCTCATCTTCCCGCATCACGAGAATGAGATGGCGCAGAGCCGCTGCGCCCATGCCGGGTTGCCGCTTGCGCGCTTCTGGGTCCACAACGGCTTCGTCGACATGGGCGCCGAGAAGATGTCGAAGAGCCTCGGCAACATCGTCACGCCCGCGGAGCTGCTGGCGCAGGGCCATCGCGGCGAGACGCTGCGCCTGGCGCTGCTGTCGGCCCACTACCGTTCGCCGCTGCCCTGGACCGAGGCGCTGATCGACCAATCGAAAACGATCCTCGACCGGCTCTACCGGACAGCCGGGGATGCGGCGCCGGGACAAATCGATCGTGAAGTGGTCGAAGCGCTTTCGGACGATCTCAACACCCCCGCCGCGCTTGCCCGGCTGCAGGCAATCGACGACGCCGCCACGTTGAGTGCGAGCGCGGGCTTGCTCGGGCTGTTGTCGGAGAGTGCCGATAAATGGTTCCGGGGGGGCGCCGACGACGTTGCGATCGAGGATCGGATCGCTGAACGCGCCGCCGCGAAGAAGACGCGCGATTTCGCAACCGCCGACCGGATCCGTGACGAGCTCAAGGCGGATGGGATCGTCTTGGAGGATGGGCCCAGCGGCACCACATGGCGGCGCGAATGACGGAGCCGCTCTACACGACCGAGATTCTGCGCCTCGCCGCGTCGCTCAGCGAGCCGCGCGAGCTCGACCGGATCGACGGCTGGGCCGAGCTGCGCTCGCCGACCTGCGGCAGCCGGATAAGCACCGCCGTGCAGCTCGACGGCGAGCGCCGGATCGAAGCCGTTTCCCAGTGGGTGCATGCCTGCGCCTTCGGCCAGGCCTCCGCCGCCCTGCTCGAACGGCACGCGGTCGGTCGTGCGCACGGCGATGTCGACAATGCGCTCATGCTGCTCAGCCGCTGGCTGGCGCGGGAGCAGGAGGAAGCCGGCGACTGGCCCGGCCTCGCGAAGCTCTCGCCGGCGAGGCATCGCAAGTCGCGTCACGGCGCCATCCTCCTGCCGTTCCGTGCACTTGTCGCGGCGATCGAGTCGGCGCGGTGAACCCAGGGGACGGCACCGCACAGGCGGCCGCCGCAATCCTCCAGAGCGGAGCCATCATGCTCGGCGCCGCGCTCGTCTTCGTCACCTTGTTCCGCCGGCTCAGGCTCGGCGCGACGCTCGGCTATATCGTCGCCGGCGCGCTGATCGGCCCGCAGGTTCTCGGCCTGATCGGCGACCCCGAGGAGCTGACCAGCGTCACCGAGATCGGAATCGCGCTGCTGCTCTTCATCGTCGGGCTGGAGCTTCGGCCGGCGCGGCTGTGGCGCTTGCGCAAGGACATTTTCGGGCTCGGCCTCGCGCAGGTGGTGCTCTGTGGCCTCGCCATCAGCGCGCTTGCCTACCTGGCGCTCGGAATCTCAATCCAGGCGGCGCTGGCGATCGGCTTGCCCCTGGGGCTCTCGTCGACGGCGCAGGTGCTGCCGATGCTCCGCTCCGACAACGATCTGAACACGCCCCAGGGCGAGCGCGCCTTCTCGATCCTGCTCTTCCAGGACCTCGCGATCGTGCCGATGATCACGATCATCGCGGCGATGGCGCGCACTCCCCCGGATCCGAGCGCGCCCGTCGGCCTCGCCCTGGCGCTCTACACTTTGCTCGCCGTGATCGGGCTGGTGCTGGTCGGACGCTACATCCTCAATCCGCTGTTCCGGCTGGTGGGGCGCCTAGGGGAGCGCGAGCTGTTCGTCGTCGCCGGGCTGTTCACCGTGGTCGGCGCCGCGGCGGTCATGCACGCGCTCCACCTGTCGGTGCCGCTCGGCGCCTTCGTCGCCGGCGTGATGCTCGCCGAATCGCCGTACCGGCACGAGCTCGAAAGCGACGTCGAGCCGT
This sequence comes from Sphingomonas segetis, assembly GCF_009720245.1. GTDB lineage: Bacteria > Pseudomonadota > Alphaproteobacteria > Sphingomonadales > Sphingomonadaceae > Sphingomicrobium > Sphingomicrobium segetis. Next base: position 4,896 of record NZ_WJSQ01000052.1, read on the forward strand.
TCCGCTCGATCCTTCTCGGCCTGTTCTTCCTCTCCGTCGGCATGCTGCTCGACCTGACGGTCGTCGCCGCGCGGCCGTTGTTCGTGATCGGGCTCGCAGTCGCCGTCATCGCGACGAAGACGCTCCTCATCACCTTGCTCAGCCGCGCCTTCAGATCGAGCTGGACTCGGAGCTTCCGTCTCGGGCTGCTGCTCAGTCAGGCCGGCGAGTTCGGTTTCGTACTCTTCGCCCAGGCGACCGCGGCCCTGCTGATCACGCCCGAGGCCGCTGCGCTGTTCGGCGCCGTGGTTACGCTGTCGATGGCGGCAACGCCGTTCCTCATGCGCCTGACCGACTGGCTCGAACGCCGCGAGGAACGCGGGGCTGCCGATCTCGACGGGCCGGAGCTGTCGCCGGAGACCAGCGCGATCGTGGTCGGCTACGGACGCTTCGGTCAGACCGTGACCCAGATGCTCCAGGCCAAGCGCATCGGCGTCACGATCATCGACAAGAAGCCGAGCCAGATCGAACTGTCGGGGGAATTCGGGACGAAGGTCTATTACGGGGACGGCTTGCGGCTCGACCTGCTGCGCGCGGCCGGTGCGGAGACCGCCAAGGTCATCGCCTTCTGCAACGACAATGAAGGTGGCGAGCTGTCGCGCAGCGCGGTGAAAGCGGTGCTCGAAGCGTTTCCCCAGGCTTCGGTGATGGTCCGCGCCTTCGACCGGCGCCATCTGATCGAGTTGCGCGGGCTCGACCTGGTCCTGGCCGAGCGCGAGCTGTTCGAAAGCGCAGTGGTGATGGGCAAGGCTGCACTGCGAGCGAGCGGAATCCCGGCCGCGGAGGTGGAGCGCGTCGACCACGAATACCGGATGCGCGACTGTGACCGGCTGGAACGGCAGCGCCAGACCGGCGACATTCGCGCTGGCTGGGAAACGTCGTTCGGAGAAGAGCGGCCCTTGCCCGACAAGGAGGCGACGCCGGCCTAAGGTTTTGCCGCGAGGAAATCGTCGAGCGCGCGGAGGATCGAATCGACGACATCCTTGTGCGCGCCGGCGCCGCTCTTCACGTGGATGTGCGCCTGCTCGTAGGCCGAGCGGCGCTCGCCCGACAGCCGTTCCAGAGTCGCCTTCGGGTCACCGTTCCGGAGCTGAGCGCGGGTGTCGCGGCGCGAGGTCCGCTCGGCCAGGATGTCGACCGGCGCGTCGAGCCAGATGGTGATTGCCCTCTCGTTCAGAAGCTCGCGCGTGCGCGGATCGATGAATGCGCCGCCGCCTGTGGCGATCACCCGCATGTTTCCTTCGTCGACCAGGCGCGCCACCAGCCGTCGCTCACCGTCGCGGAAATCGTGTTCGCCATAGCGTTCGAAGACTTCGGCAGGAGTCAGGCCGGCGGCGTCCTGGATGGCGGCGTCGCTGTCGACGAACGGCAGCCCGAGCCGCCGCGCGAGGCGCCGCCCGACCGTCGACTTGCCAACTCCCATCAGCCCGACCAGCACGATTGGCCGATCGAGGCGCTTCCCCAATTCATTCACGCTGGGGGCTATACAGCGGCGCACCCGCTCGGCAAAAGCGCCCGCATGTCGCGGTTAGTGGTGCTCATCTTCCTGCTCGTCGTCATCGTCGGCGCGCTCTTCTATCTTTCGACCGTTCCCGAGGAGCAGCCGACCCACACGATCGAGGTTGCGGTGCCGCAGGGGACGACGGGAGGCAATGCGCATTAAGACCCTGCTGATTGCCTCGGCTGCCGTCGCGATCGCGCTGCCCGCTCTCGCGCAGCAGCTGGTGCAGGCGCAGCCGCCGCCGTCCAACCAATATCCCGGCGGCGGAATTGGCGGGGCTCGGCCTCAGCCGCAGCCTTCCTCTCAGCCGGACCGATCGAACGTCGACCTGGGGGGCGGCGCCGACGAGAGCGCGGTGGAGGTGGTCATGCCGACCAACCTGCTGCCGGCGCGGCCGATCGAGCCGCCGGTCGAATATCCGGGATGGGCACGGCGCGACCCGTGGGCCGTCGGGAAGCTCGAGCCGGCCGAATACGGGCTCGGGACCGATCCGTGGGGCGACACGAGCGGCGCTTTCCTTTCGACGCTGATGCGGCGGATGGACACGCCGATGGCGTCGCGCTGGGCGCATATCGCGCTTCGCAACGCGCTCCTCGCAAAGGCGCGGGCGCCGCGCGACGTGCACCCGGTCGACTGGGTAGCGGAACGCTCGTGGCTGCTCCTGCGCATGGGCGAAGCCGATGCGGCGCGGATGCTGGTCGATGCCGTCGACACCGACCGCTTCACGCCCAAGATGGTGCAGGTCGCAGTCCAGTCCGCACTCGCCAATGCCGACGCGGCGGCGCTGTGCCCGCTGCAAAGCGGCATCAGGAAGTCCGATCCGGCGATCCGCCAGCTCGTGCAGGCGATGTGCGCGTCGCTCGCCGGCGACCCCGACAGCGCCTCGGCCCAGATCGACAATGCGCGCCGCTACGGTCGCATTGGAGGGGTTGACCTCGCACTCGCGGAGAAGGTGGTCGGAGCGGGTGGAAGCGGGCGCGCGGCCACCATCGAATGGGAGCCGGTCGAAAATCTCAGCGCGTGGCGCTTCGGCCTTTCGGTCGGCACCGGCATGGTCCCGCCGGACCGGCTGATCAAGGCGGCGTCGCCGCAACTCCGCGCTTTCCAGGCGCGGGCGCCGCTGCTGTCGCCGCAGCAACGGCTCGACTCCGCGCTGATCGCGGCGGGGCTCGGCGTTTTCTCCTCGCAGAGCCTCGTCGATCTCTATTCTGCGATCTACGAAACGACTGACCCGGGCGACCTCCCATCGACCGACGCATGGCAGCTCCGCGAGGCCTTCCTCGGTAAGGACGAAGCGACGCGGCTCGCCGCCATCCGTCACCTGCTTGGAATCGGCAAGGATGGCTTGCGCAAGGAGGCGGCGCGGGCGCTCGTTGCGCGCGCGGCGACTCTCGTCACTCCCGACGCCGCGCTCGCCAAGGACGCGCCGGACCTCATCTCGGCCATGCTTGCCGCCGGCTACGACCGGGCCGCTGCGCGCTGGATCCCTGCCGTCGGTGGAATGGACGACGAGAACGGCGACCGCTGCTGGGCGATGTTGGCGCTTGCGGCGCCGAACATCGCCGACGTGGGCAGCGGCCGGATCAACGCCTTCATCCGCCGCGACAAGAGCCCGAACAAGGTGCGCAGCGCCTTGCTGGTGGCGGGGCTCGCCGGCTTGGGGCGCATCAGCGCCGACAGTGCGAACTCGATCAACCAGCGCAACGGGCTCGGCCTCGGGCGCACGAGCAGCTGGACGCGGATCATCGATGCGTCAGCCGGGCGCGGTCAGGCGGGCACGGTGCTGGTGCTGGCCGGAACGGGCTTCCAGACGCCGAGCTGGAACAGAGTTCCGTCCGCCCACCTGTATCACGCGATCACCGCGCTCGAGCGCACTGGCCAGGATTTCACGGCGCGGATGATCGCCGCCGAGGCGCTGTCGCGGACGTGATCGCCGACGATCGCGCGCTGGTCGATCGTTTCCTCGACATGCTTTCGGCAGAAGCCGGCGCATCAAGGCACACGATCGCCGCCTATCGCAACGATCTTGCGCGGGCGGCGGAAACACTTGGCGGACTCGGCTCGGTGTCTGCCGGAGACGTTTCGCGCCTCGGCAGCAGCTGGGCAGAACTCGCTCCGTCGACGGTGGCTCGGCGCTCGGCCGCGCTCAGGCGTTTCTTCGGCTTCCTGCTCGACGAGGGCCTCCGCCGCGACGATCCTTCATCGGCCCTGCCGCGTCCACGCTTGGAGCGGCCGCTGCCGCGAATCCTGGACGAGGAGGAGGTCCGGCGCATGTTCGAGGCGGCGGAAGACCGCGCCGCGAGCGGCGAGGCGAACGCGGTTCGAAACCTTGCCTTGCTGGAGCTGCTCTACGGTTCCGGCTTGCGCGCGAGCGAGCTCGTCGGCCTGCCGCGCGGTGCCGTCCGGCCTGAACAGCCGTTCCTGATGGTCCGCGGCAAAGGCGACAAGGATCGGCTCGTGCCCATCTCGACACGGGCGCAGGCGGGCGTCGGCAAGTGGATGGAGCATGTGCCAAGCGCGGCATTGTGGCTGTTCCCGAGCGGCAAATCCCATTTGAGCCGCGTTCGGCTGTTCCAGATCGTGCGCGCGATGGCCGCCGATGCCGGGATTGCGCCCGAGCGGGTGAGCCCGCACGTGCTGCGCCACGCCTTCGCAACGCATTTGCTGTCCGGCGGCGCGGACTTGCGGGTGCTGCAGTCGTTGCTCGGCCACGCCGATATCGCCACCACGCAGATCTACACGCATGTCGACAGCGCGCGCCTGGTGGAACTGGTGAATGCCCGCCACCCGCTGGCGACGCGCGGTCGTTGACCTCAACAGCAGCTTCGGCCTAGGCGCCGGCCTGAATGTTGACGTACCTCGATTTCGAAAAGCCCATTGCCGAGCTCGAGGCCAAAGTTGCCGAGCTGCGCGAGACGGCGAGCGGCTCTGACATCGATATCGAAGCCGAAGTCGGGCGGCTCGAAACCAAGGCCAACAAGCTGCTTCGCGACGCCTATGCCAGGCTGACTCCGTGGCAGAAGGCCCAGGTCGCCCGCCATCCCGAGCGGCCCCACTTCAAGGATTATATCGCCGGGATCGCCGACGATTTCCTCCCGCTCGCCGGCGACAGGTCGTTCGCGGACGACCCGGCAATCGTCGGCGGGCTCGGGCGGATCGACGGCCGCCGGGTAATGCTGATCGGCCATGAGAAGGGCGCCGACACGGCCTCCCGCCTCAGGCACAATTTCGGAATGGCCAAGCCGGAAGGCTATCGTAAGGCGATCCGGCTGATGAAGCTGGCGGACGAGTTCGGCATCCCGGTGGTGACGCTGGTCGACACGCCGGGCGCTTTCCCCGGCGTCGAGGCCGAAGAGCGGGGGCAGGCTGAGGCGATCGCCCGCTCGACCGCGGAGTGCCTCGCGCTCAACGTGCCAATCATCGCGGCCATCGTCGGCGAGGGCGGGTCGGGCGGAGCGGTCGCGATCGCGACCGCCAACCGCGTGCTGATGTTCGAGCATGCCGTTTATTCGGTCATCTCGCCGGAGGGTTGCGCTTCGATATTGTGGCGGACGGCGGACAAGGCGGCGGAAGCGGCGGAGGCGATGAAGATTACCGCTGCCGACCTTCAGGCGCTCGGGGTCGTCGATCGCGTCGTCGAGGAGCCGCTCGGCGGAGCGCACCGCGATCCCGACGCCGCCATCGGTGCGTTGAAGGGAGCACTCGTCGAAGAGCTCGACGGCAGCGGGAAGCTGGGGCCGAAGGAGCTTCGCGCACAACGCCGCGCGAAGTATCTCGCGATCGGCTAAAGCAGCCTCGAAACCGCATCAGTCATTCTCCGTTCAAATGGCAGAGGCATTGTTCTCGCCGCGATACGAAGGATTCAGGCAGAAAATGCGAAACCGCGTCCTATTGCTGCTCGCCGGCGCTTTGGCGCTCACGCCCGCCGCCGCGCAGCAGACCCGCTATCTCGACCCGCGCGACGTCGCTGAAGCGCAGCGCGACAATGCCCAGATCGTAGAGGAGCTGGGCGGAGCGGAGACTGGTCCGCGCGCTGCATACGTCGAATCCGTCGGCCGCAGGGTCGGCGCTTATTCGGGCATCGCGAGGCCGGGCCAGGCGCTGCATTTCACGACCCTCAACTCGGCCGTCGAGAACGCTTTCTCGGTGCCCGGCGGGTACGTCTACATCACGCGCCAGCTGATGACTCTCATGGGCGACGAATCGCAGCTCGCCTTCGCGCTCGGCCACGAGGTCGGCCATATCGCCGCGGACCACGCCCACCAGCGCGAGGCGGTCGAACGCGAGCTGACCTGGCGCGCGCTTCCCGAGATCCTGCTCGGCCAGATGATGGGCGGATTCGGCAACCAGATCGCGCTTCGCCGCGCGCTCGCGGTCAAGCTGCAGACGCTGAGCTTCTCGCGCGAGCAGGAATATGAGGCCGACACGCTCGGGATGCGCTACATGATTGCCGCCGGCTACGACCCCGCGGGCGCGGCGCAGCTGCTTCAGTCGCTGAGCCGAGAAACGGCGCTGCAGTCGCGGGTTCAGGGGCGTAAGAACCGGCGCATTCCCGAGTGGGCATTGACCCATCCCTTGAGCGAAAACCGGATGCAGCGCGCCATTGGGGAGGCGCGCGCCCTGGGCCGGCTCGGCAGCGGGATTCACAACCGGGACCGGTTCCTGAGCCAGCTCGAGGGTGTCTACGTAGACGACGATCCGGCCCAGGGAATCATCGACGGACCAGTATTCACCCATCCCGACTTACGCATCCAGTTCCGCGTCCCGGCCGGCTATCTGATGTCGAACGGCACTTATGCAGTGACGATCTCGGGCTCGGCAGGGAAGGCGCAGTTCAGCGGCGGGCGCGCCACCGGCTCGCTCGACGATTATGTGCTCAAAGTGCTCCAGCAGCTCATCCGCGGGCAGGGCGAGATCGCGGTTCCGCGGCCGCGGCACATCAATGTGAACGGCATGCCTGCCAGATATACCACCGCCCGGGTGAATACCCAGTCGGGTGCGGTCGACGTCAGCGTGATAGCCTACCAGTGGGATTCGCAGCACATCTACCATTTCGCGATGCTGACGAAGGCCGGGACGGGATTCGGTCCTTTTACGCCGATGGTCAATTCGCTGCGCAAGATCACGCCCGGTGAAGCCGCGCAGATCCGGCCGCGGATCATCCATGTGGTGACGGTCGCGCCGGGCGACACCCTGCGGTCGCTGGCGAGCCGGATGGCTTATCGCAATTTCCAGCTGGAGCGCTTCCTGACGCTGAACAACCTTTCGGCCAACAGCAGGTTGCTGCCTGGCCGCAAGGTCAAGCTGGTGGTTTACGGCCCGCGGCGGGCCTGGGCGACGCGGCTCACATCACGGAGCCGACGTTCGAGTTGATTCTGCCCCACATTCCGTTGGCGCCGCCGCCGAGCGCCTGAAGGCCGCCCATCATCGCAATGATGATGAGGGCCGCAATCAGCCCGTATTCGATAGCAGTCGCCCCGCGCTCGCTCGTGCCGAGCAAGCGCAAGCACTTTCGGATAGCGCCCACGCCACCCTCCTCTGGTCCACGTCCACGCGGCGGGTGTAAGTCGCGGCCGGTTAACAAGTCTTACCTTCAGACAGTTAATGCGACGTCATCCCTGTGCTGCGGTCCAGGCGGCGAAGTGGAGGATTTCGAAAGTTTCGGTTGTCCGTCCGCCTTCCGCGGCTGCGCTGAACGCACGAGCGGCGGCATCGCGCTGAGCGCGGGCGAGCGACGGGGCCTTGGCGCTGAGGATGCTTGTCGCACCCATCGCGCGCAGGTCCGCGACGAGCCCTTGCAACGACCGATACGAAGCCTGCACGCGCTCGATGTCGACCACCGGCCTTTCGAAGCCGGCATGCTCGAGCAGCGGGGCCAGTGCCGACGCTTCGATTCGAGGATGGACGTGCGGCGCCGCGACTCCGGAGGCCGCGTCCGCGGCGCGCATCGCTGCGCGCAATCGCGGGAGCGTGTCGCCGCCCGACATGGCTCCGATGAACAGCGCATCGGCAAGCATCGCACGGCGCACCAGCCGGAGCGCGAGCGGGAGTTCGTTGACGGTATCGAGCGTGCCGACCGCGAACACCAGGTCATATTCTCGCGATGGTGGCTCCCAGGCATCTTCCACGATTGTTGAGCCTCCGCTCAGCGAGGCGAACAGCGGCCCCGGCTCGCGAACGTCGACTTCGCCGGCGAGGCCGCTTAGCCGCCGCGGCCAATCGGCGTCGGGACAGCCGACCAGCAAGGCTTTCCCGAAGCGCCGATTGCTGAGCGCAATGCGCTCGAGGCAATCGGCGAACACCCGTTCGAACAGGAACAGCTCCGGCCGGATTCGTGCCGCACGGTCGCGGCGCATGGCGCGCAGCCTCATGTCGAACAGTTCGGACATTGCGCGGCTTGTGCGATGCGGCGGGCCAAGCGACAAGAAGCAATGGACGGGCTTCGAGTGCTCCTCAGGGCCTGCGCGCGCACGGCGCTCGATTTCGCGCTGCCGCCGCGCTGCGCGGGATGCGGTACCATCGTCACTGACGTCCACAGCTTCTGCGCCGATTGCTGGAAGAGCATCGAGTTTCTCGGCGACGGGGGTTGCGAAACCTGCGGGCTGCCGCTTGAGGCGACCGAGCAGACGACTTGCGCGCGCTGCATGGCGGTTCCGCCGCGGGTCGAGCGCAGCCGCGCCGCGGTCGCGTATGACGAGCTGTCGCGCACCCTCGCGATCCGCCTCAAATACGGCCGCAAGGTCGCGATCGCCCGGACCATGGCGCATTACATGGCGCCGCTGGTGAAGCCGCAGCCCGGCTCGGTGCTGGTTCCCGTCCCGCTCCATCGCACGCGGTTGTGGACGCGGGGCTTCAACCAGTCTGCGCTGGTCGCGCGCGAGCTGTCGCGGCGGCTGATGATCGATTCCGATCCGATGCTCCTGCGGCGCACCCGGCACACCCCGCCGCTCAAGGGGATGAGCCCGCTGCAGCGGCGCAAGACGGTGGCGGGCGCCTTCAGGGTCAGGGATAAGGCGTCGGTCGCCGGGAAGACGGTCATCCTGGTGGACGACGTCCTCACCACCGGCAGCACCGCCGAGGCCTGCGCCCGCGTGCTCAAACGAGCCGGCGCAGCCCGCGTCGAGCTCGTCAGCTGGGCGCGGGTGGTGAAACCTTCCCAATTGATGCGTTGAGCCGCATGCCTAAATATCGGTCTCACAGGAGCCGCCGGTGTCGATCGAGATTTATACGAAGACCTTTTGTCCCTATTGCTGGCGCGCCAAGGCGCTGCTCGAGGCCAAGGGCGTCGAGTATCGCGAAATCTCGGTCGATTATGGCGGCGAGTTGCGCGAGCAGATGATCCAGCGCGCGCGGGGACGAACCACCGTCCCGCAAATCTTCATCCGCGAACACCATGTCGGCGGTTGCGACGACCTCTTCGCCCTCGAACGCGACGGCCGGCTGGACGATCTGATCTCATGACGCGGATCGCGCTTCTCCAGTCGACCACCGGCATCGACCCGGCGGCCAGCCGCGGCGCGCTCGAACAGGCGATCGCCGCCGCGGCGCAGGGTGGCGCCGAAATGCTGTTCACCCCGGAGATGTCGGGCCTGCTCGACCGCGATTCGGCGCGCGCGGCGAAAAGCCTGCGCAAGGAGAACGAGGACGAGGTGCTGGCCGCCTGCCGCGAGGCGGCGCGACACCACCGCATCTGGCTTCACCTCGGCTCGCTTGCCGTGCTGGCCGAGGACGGCAAGGTCGCGAACCGCGGCTTCGTGGTTGACCGCGAAGGCGAGATCCGCGCCCGCTACGACAAGCTCCATCTGTTCGACGTCGACTTGCCGACCGGAGAAAGCTGGCGCGAATCGAACGTCTATTCGGCCGGGAGCGGCGTCGTGCTGGTCAACGGCACGCCGGTCGGCAAGCTCGGCCTCACCATTTGTTACGATCTGCGCTTCCCCGGATTATTCGCGCGCCTCGCCGAGGCGGACGCCGACATCATCGCCGTGCCGGCGGCGTTTACCGTCCCGACCGGCAAGGCGCATTGGCACATCCTCCTGCGTGCCCGGGCGATCGAAGCGGGGCTGTTCATCGTCGCCGCGGCCCAGGTCGGGCGCCACGAGGATGGACGACAGACCTTCGGTCATTCGCTGGTCGTCGATCCCTGGGGCGAGGTCATCCTCGACATGGGCGAGGAGCCGGGCGTTGGATTTGCCGACATCGATCTCAAGCGCATTTCCGATGTGCGCGGGCGCATACCGGCGCTTCACCACCGCCGGCCGATCCCCGACGCGGTGATCCTGTGATCGTCTTCGACCTGCAATGCCGCGACGGCGGCGAGACGTTCGAGGCATGGTTCCGCTCCAACGCCGATTATGAGGAGCAGAGCGGGGCGGGGCTCGTCGAATGTCCGTTCTGCCAGTCGGCGAACGTCGCCAAGGCACCGATGGCGCCGCGCCTGCCGAGGAAGGGATCGGATAACCCGCTCGCCCGCCTCGCCGCGATGCAGGCGGAGATGCTCAAGGAATCGCGCTGGGTCGGCGACCAGTTCGCCCATACGGCGCGTGCCATCCACAGCGGCGAAATGGCGCCGCAGCAGGTGCACGGCAGCGCCACGCTCGAGCAGGCAAAGGCGCTGGTCGAAGACGGAGTCCCCGTCGCTCCGCTTCCGCTGCCAGTTACACCGCCAAGCCAGGTCAATTGAACGGGTGCGTGATGCCCGGCTGGCCTGCCGCCGGGAGTGGGCCTTCGGCCGGGGAATGATGCCGGGCATCACGCTCGTCGACGATGAGCCAACAGTATACTCTAGTCATGCACTAGGGAATAGCATAATGCTTCTGCTCGCCTTGGAATTGCGGCGTCCTGCCGCCGCGGGATCGGGCGAAAAAGCAAGCGGGGTCGGCCGAGGTGGCGAATTGATCGCCGGTGATGCAGGCCCTATTCGGAACAGGAGCGACCCCGTAGCTCAGCAGGATAGAGCATCAGATTCCTAATCTGAGGGCCACAGGTTCGAATCCTGTCGGGGTCGCCAAATTGAAGGGGTAGCGACATGGCGACGATGCAGCCGCGGGCTCAAGGCAAGTCGGGCCTACTCAGCCACCTGTTCGTGGAGCATCCGCGGTCGCTCGGCATGAGCTGGGCGGAGCATGGGATCGGCGCGGTTGCGATCGGCGCGACGCTCGTCGGTGCGGGGCTCGCCTGCCTCGTCCACGCGCTGGTGCCGGGCTGGTTCACACAGACCGCGGGCAAGACCGTCACGCGCATCTACGACCATATCCAGCAGCGCAAAGCCGGCGCCGCAAACCCGGAGAACTGGCCTGACTACGAAATCTGACCGGGCGCTCCCGGTCGCGATTGTCGGAGGCGGCGCATCGGGCACGATCCTCGCCGTGCAGCTGGCACGCCGCGGCATCGGCTCCATGTTGATCGACGGCAGCGGACGCGTCGGCCGCGGCGTCGCATATTCGACGAGCGAGCCGGTGCACCTCCTCAATGTCCGCGCCGAAGGGATGAGCGCGCTGGCCGGCGAGCCGGGCCATTTCGCCAAGCGCTTCGAGGCCGAGGGCGGCGAGCCGCGCGGATTCGCGCAGCGGCGGCTCTTCGGGCGCTATCTCGCCGAGCTCCTCGAGGACTCCAAAGCATCGGGGCACACGCAAGTGGTGCATGCGTCGGCGGTCGGCGCCGAGCGTTCGGTCGGCCGGTGGCGCATCGCGCTGGACGATGGCTCGGCGATCGAAGCCGCAGGGATGGCGCTGGCGACCGGCAACCAGGAACCGGGCGGGCTGAGGGCCTTCGAGTCGGCGGGTAAGCGATACATCGCCAATCCCTGGGGCGGCGACGCTCGCGCTGCGGTCGAAGATCTGGCGGTGAGCGGCGGCGATGCCTTGCTCATCGGCACCGGCCTGACGATGGTCGACCTTGTCCTGTCGCTCGACGCCGCCGGTCACCAGGGCGCGATTGTCGCGCTGTCACGGCGCGGGCAGGCGCCTCGCGCCCATGCGGATTTCGAGCCTGCGCCTGTTCAGGCAGGCGAGGTGCCGCACGGGAGCCTGCGGGCGATGTGGCGCTGGCTGCGCC
>NZ_WJSQ01000053.1 GCF_009720245.1 Sphingomonas segetis
GCGGTGCGACTGGGAGCGGGCGCAGCTCGCGCCGCGCGTGACGATGTCATGGGATTCGGCCCCGGTGGCGAGCGGCCGCGGCGGGTCCGCACCGGCGCCTGACCTCGCCGGCTCGCAGCTCGATGCGAAGCGCCGATTCGATGCGGCGGTCGCGTCCGCCGGGCCGGGGCTGGCCGACATACTGTGGCGGGTGATTTGCGCCGGCGAGGGGATGCGCGATGCGGAAACGGCGCTCGGCTGGCCCGCGCGTGCGGGCAAGCTCGTACTGACGCTGGCGCTCGACCGCGTCGCGGAATTCTACCGGATCCGGTGAGCTCGGTTTAGGGACAGGTCGCTGCCGAGGGGCCGTCCGTGCCCCGTGCGCTAATCCTTGCGACCGCCGAGGTGGTCCGCGGGCGCCTTCGCATGCGAAATATGCGAGCGGTGCGACCACTTCGTCCGCTGTTCGGTGCGGTCGCGCACCGTCGGATCGCGCATGTTGTTGCGACTTTTATCCTTGCCGCTGTTGCTGCGCACGATTCGTCTCCTCAGCTGAGCCGGCGGTCCCTGGCGCGAGGGTTGCCCGTCTGCGGGGCGATCGGCGCGCCGGCGCGGTCGGAGTTCGGGCCGGCCTGCTCGCCGCCGTTGGCCGCTTCGCCCTGGTCGCCGTGGCTCGATTCCGGCTCTTGCTCGAGCACGTCGTCGAGGTCGGGCCTTTGATCGCGATTGCTGCTATTGCCGTTCATGGTCTGCTCCCGTGTCGTTGCTCTACCAACGGGCGGGCTCGCCGAGGTTTCCTTTTGCGAGGAGGATTTGCCCCATGATTCTCTACGGTTCGTCGCTCTCGCCTTATGTTCGCAAGGTACTCGCTTTCGCCGGTGAGAAGGGAATCGAGCTGGAGTTGAGGCCCACGGGCGCAGCTCCGGGGCAGCCTAGCGACGAATTCCTGGAGGCAAGCCCGGCGAGGAAGATGCCAGCGCTGCGCGACGGCGATTACACGCTCGGCGATTCGAGCGCGATCGTCCATTATCTCGAGGCGAAAGCTCCCGAGCCGCCGCTGATCCCGGCCGATCCCAGGCAGCGCGGCAAGGCAATCTGGTTCGAGGAATATGCGGATACGGTGCTGACCACCTGCGGCGCGAAGATGTTCTACAACCGCGTCGTCCTTCCGAAATTCATGGGCAGGGCGGGGGACGAGGAGGCAGCCAGCACCGCGGAACGCGATGAGCTTCCGCCCTTGCTCGACTATCTCGAAGGCATCGTCCCGGAGGCCGGCAGCTTCCTCGTTGGTGATCGAATTTCACTCGCGGACATCGCGATCGCAAGCCCGTTCGCCAATTTCGACCACCTCGGCTGCGGGCGCGATGCGGACCGCCACGGCCGCCTTTATGCTTATGTGGACTCGATCCTGTCGAGGCCGAGCTTTGCGCCATGGATCGAACGCGAGGCCGCAATCCTCGGCAGGCAGGCAGCCTGATCAGCACATGAAAAAAGCGCCGCGCTCCTAGAGGGAACGCGGCGCTGGTGTGTTGGGCGGAGCCTTAGATGGAGCCGCCTCGGTCGGAGCCGGTGCCGGTGCTGGACTCGTCTTCCTCGTCGTCGAGCGCGCCGCGGCCTTGCTCCGCGAAGTCGCTGCCGCCCGTCGCGCCGCGGCCCGATGAGCCGCTCGTGTTATCCGGAGATCCGCCGCTCGAACCGCTGCCTTCGCGGAGATATTCGTCGGAGCCGCTGTCCTGCGAGCCGATGAACCGTTCTCCACCGCTGGTCCCGCCTGAGCCGCCGCTGGACTGGTCGGTGCCGACGCTCGACCCGCCGGTGTTGCTCGTCGTGCCCTGGCCGAAGTTGCCACGGTCCTGGTCGAGCGTCGCGGCGTGGCCGCCGGAGCCGCCCGGCTGCGCCTGGCCCGATGCGCTCTGGCCCCCGAACTCGGCCCCCTGGGTCGTGGTACCCGTTCCGGTGTTGCTGTCGTTGCCGCCGATCGGCTGGCCGCTCATGCCGCCGTCCTGAGCGGTGTTGGCGCCGCCTGTCTGGCTGCTTCCATTGGAATCTGCGGAGCCGCTCTGGCTGCCGCTGCTCTGGCCGCCGAAGCTGCCTTCGGCGCCCTGGTTGCTCATCGTCTGCTGCGAGCCTTGGCCGCCGGCCTGCCGGCCCTGCTGCTGCCCGAATTCACTCTGCTGGCCCTGCTGCCCGGTGGTGGGGCTGTTGTCGTCGTTGTCGTTGAGTTGGTCGTCCCGTTCGTCGGCCATCCAAAAACTCCTTCACTGGGCCCCGCTTGCTCCAGCCGTTCAACAAGGATGATCGAGCAACCGTTCCGCTGTGCGAACGGTCTTTGCGACGAACCGCTCGGCGCAAGAAAAAAGGCCGCCGCCCGGACGGGCAGCGGCCTTCATTCTGATTGTCCTTAGGCGTCTAACCCTGCTGCTCATCGCCTTCGCCTTCGCCTTCGGCAGCGGCAAGGGCCGTTTCCGCAGGCGCCTCGGCCGGAGCCTCGGCGGTGGCGCCGGGCTCGGCATTCGGATCGTAAGCCTCGGTGAACGCGGCGGTGTCGCGCTCGAACATCTGCGCCATGACGTCGACTCCCTGCGCCTGCAGGTCCGCTTCCTCCGGTGAACGGGCGACGTTGACCTTCACCGTCACCGCGACCTCGGGGTGAAGCGCGATCTTCACGTCGTGCACCCCGATCGCCTTGATCGGACGGTCGAGTACGACCTGGCTCCTGGTGACGTGCGCGCCCTCGCCCTCGAGCGCCTCGACGATATCGCGTGCGCTGACGGATCCGTAGAGCTGGCCGGTGTTCGAGGCCTGCCGGATGAGTTGCACGGTCTTCCCGTCGACGCCCTTGGCCGACTTCTCGGCCTCGGAACGGCGGTTCGCATTCTCTTCCTCGATCCGCGCGCGGTTGGTTTCGAACAGCTTGCGGTTCGACTCGTTCGCGCGAAGCGCTTTCTTGTTGGGCAGAAGGTAGTTGCGGGCGAACCCGTCCTTGACCTTCACCACGTCGCCGATGGCGCCTAGCTTCTCGACGCGCTCAAGCAGGATGACTTCCATCTCAAGCGCTCCTTATCGCACGATGTAGGGAAGCAGGCCGATGTGGCGGGCGCGCTTGATCGCGCGCGCGAGCTCACGCTGCTTCTTGGACGAGACCGCGGTGATTCGCGAGGGCACGATCTTGCCGCGCTCGGACACGAAGCCCTGGAGTAGGCGCACGTCCTTGTAGTCGATGCGCGGCGCGTCCTTGCCGGAGAAGGGGCAGGACTTGCGGCGGCGGAAAAATGCGCGGGCCATTATTCGACCTCCTCTTCACGGGCGGCGCGAAATTCGGTGCGCTCGCCCCGGTCGCGGTCGCCGCGGTCGGAGCGACGCTCGCGCTCCTTCTCACCGCGGCGCATCATCGCCGACGGGCCTTTCTCGTGCTCGTCGACTTTCAGGGTGAGGAAGCGAATCACGTCCTCGTTGATGTTCGACTGACGCTCGAGCTCAGCGATGGCAGGAGCCGGCGCGTCCAGGTCGAGCATGACATAGTGAGCCTTGCGGTTCTTCGCGATTCGGTAGGCGAGGGAGCGTAGGCCCCAGGTTTCGGTCTTGACGACCTTCCCGCCATTGTCCTCGATGATCTTGGTGGCGTTTTCCGCGAGCGCATCGACCTGGGCCTGGGCGAGGTCCTGACGCGCGAGGAAAACATGCTCGTAGAGCGGCATGTTCTTATCGTCTCTCTTTTGGCCGATCGCTGACGCCGCCCACTGCGGACGCCCCTCCGGCTGTCGTTCTCACTAAACCGGCGCGGCGGCAGGGCCGTGCGCCAGCGCCGCGCCTATGGCCGAGGGCGCTCAAAAAGGCAAGCAGACCCATGAACTTCGAGGAGGATGGTTGCAGTCTCGAAAGGAGTCGTTCAGCCGTGGGAGCGCAATGGGCAGTTCACCGTTTGTATATGCGTAAGGGAGTAACCGTCATGAAGTTTTTGTCGATCAGGCTCGCCGGGGCCTCACTCATCGTGCTCGCGGCCGCGGGCTGCACCACCACCGGAATCGGAACCGGCCAGGTCGTCGGCCAGAACGTCGGTGCGACCTTTACCTGGACCCAGAGCGGCGGCACGCGCGGCACGATGGTCGCGCAGCTCAGCGACGGACAGGTTTTTCAGGGACCGTTCTTCCAGATCACTTCAGAAAGCGTGGTCGATTACGACCCGCTTTGGAACGGCTGGGGCCCGGGCTTCGGCTGGGGTCGCGGCTGGGGCGGACGATCCTGGGGTTGGGGCTGGGGCGGCTGGGGTCCGTGGGGTCCCTCGATGGACACCATCACGCATTACAGCGGCCAGGTCCTCGCCAATCTGCAGGGTCCCGGCGGCTTCATGCGCTGCGACTTCCGCCTGATGCGGCCGAGCTCCGGAATGGCCGGAGGCGGTGCCGGCACCTGCCAGCTGCCGAGCGGAACGATCATCAACGCGCAGTTCCCGCCGCGCTACTGAGGCACGCTGCACCAGCGCGATTGCGGTGAACGTCCGTCTCGTGGCAGAGCGGGCGAATGGCGACGCGGCTCAGGAGCATTGCACCGGGTGCGGACACGCTCGACGGCGTGAGCCTCCCCGGCTGGCTCTACTTCGACCCCGAATTCTTCACGGCGGAGAAGCGGGCGTTCCTGCGCGCCGCGCCGCAGGTCGTTTGCCACGAGAGCGAGATCGCGCGGCCGGGCGAGTGGCGCACGCTCGAATATCTCGGCGACAGCATCATCGTCATCCGCGGTGACGACGGGGAGGTGCGCGCCTTCTCGAACGTCTGTCGCCACCGCGGCTCCCGGCTGGTGGACGGCACCGGCGGCAGTGGCAAGGTGCTGACCTGCCCTTATCACGCGTGGAGCTATGCGCGGGACGGGCGGCTCGTCGGCGTTCCGCACCGGCACGAATATCCCGGGCTGCAGACAGAGAAGCTGGGGCTGTTTCCAGTCGCGCTGGAGAAGTGGCACGGCTTCCTGTTCGTCACGCTCGAGCCCGGCGCACCCTCAGTCGCCGAGATGATGGCTCCTTTCGAGGCAGAGGTGGCGGCCTACCGCTTCGAGGAGTTGCAGGTGATGGGCCGCGTCACGCTCCGGCCACGGCCGCTCAACTGGAAGACGATCGCGGACAATTATTCGGACCATTTGCACATTGCAGTCGGCCACCCCGGGCTGACGCGCTTGTTCGGGAAGGCTTACCGGATCGAGGCGAAGGAATGGGTCGACCGGATGGAAGGCGACCTGGTCGAGAAGGCGAGCGCCAATTTGTCGGAGCGGGCGTACCAGAAGTATCTGCCCGAGGCGGAGCACCTGCCGCCGTCGCACCGGCGCAAGTGGCTGTACTACAAGCTGTTTCCCAACGTGGCGTTCGACATCTACCCGGACCAGGTGGACTTCATGCAATTCCTTCCCGTCAGCTCGACGGAGACGGTGATCCGCGAGATTTCCTACGCGCTTCCCGACGGGCGGCGAGAGATGCGGGCGGCGCGTTATTTGAACTGGCGGATCAACCGGCGGGTGAACGCGGAAGACACCGAGCTGATCACCCGGGTGCAGCTTGGGATGCAGTCGCCGGCCTACCAGGCGGGGCCGCTGGGGACGAGCGAGGTGTGCTTGCGCAGCTTCGCGGGCAAGCTCAGGCGGATGGTGCCCGAGGCTAGGCTGGCGAAGCCTCCGGCGGCGGGATGGTCCGCCCCTTCCTGAGCCAGTAGATCAGCCCGCCAATGGCGAGGAGCGCGAGCGAGAGCAGGAACGCCTCCACTCCCGAGCCGTAGAAAGCGTAAAGGACGAAGGCGAGGCCGATCGCGCAGGCGATGGTGGTGCTCGGGCGCCTGTCCTTGAAGGCGGCGGCGATGGCCGCGGCGGAGTAGAGATAAAGCACCGCGTCGGTCGCTAGCAATGTGATGAAAGTGAAGAGCTGCGTCGTTCCTTTCGCCTCGTTGAGGGCAAGCAGGATGAAGCCGAGGATGACCGCTGCGAATTGCGCCATGTAGGGCGCGTTGAAACGGTTGGTCTTGTCGAAGATGGCCGGCATGTCGCGGCGGAGAGACATCGAATAGAGCATTTCCCCGCAGGCGAGGAGCGCGGCGTTCAAGGTGCCGAGCGCGCTGATCGCCATTGCGAGGGCGGCGAGGAGCGCGGCGGTGCCGCCCCAGTAGAGACCGATCGCGTCGGGAAAAGGGGCGATCGACTTCGCGATGGCGGCGTTGGGCATGACCAGGCTGAGCGAGGTCGTGACCAGCAAATAGAGGAGCGCGATTCCCGCGAGGCCGAACAGGAGGGCCCGGGCGAGGTTGCGCTCCGGATTGCGGATCTTGCCGACCGGCGACATCGCGAACTCGAAGCCGGTGAGCGCGAACAGGCACAAAGCCGAGGCGGTGGCGATATTGCCGAAGGTTGGCGGCGGGACGTCGATGGGATGCACGGGGCCGCCGCTCGTCCCGAGCATCGCGGCGATGGCGATGACCGCGAGCAGCGGCAGGACCTTGATCAGAACGGTGACGATGGCGACTTCGCCGGTCGCCCGGATTCCGCGCAGGTTAATGAGCGCGAAGACGGCCGTGAAAGCGAAGGCGAGAATGACGAGGTGCCCGGCAAGGCTTGGAAAAACGGTCGCCAAAGCAGCCGAGGCGGCGAGCGCGACGGCGGGGACCCCCACCCACGACGAGCACCAGGTCATCCATGTGACGATGAAGCCGACGCCGGGCCCGAGCTCGTGCTCGACATAGGCCTGCAGGCCGCCGCCGTCGCGGCTGACGATCCGCGAGGCGCAATAAGCCATCGCCATGATGCCGACGCCGCTGATCAGCCAGCCGATCGGAACGCTGCCGCCGAGCGGCGCGAGCGCGATCGGAAGGTAGAAGATGCCCGATCCGATGACTCCGCCGATGACGAGAGCCAGCGTCATCCATGGGCCGAGCAGCCGCGCTTCGCGATCGTCCGCCATCGTCTCTCCCGCCTTGGCAAGCGCGGCCCAGCGGCCTAGTCGCGCCGGCGGTTCATAACCGAACAGGGTCGTTCATGCGCGCATTGATTTTTCCGGGGCAGGGCAGCCAGGCAGTGGGCATGGGCGCGGCGCTTGCGGACGCGAGCCGGGCGGCGCGCGATGTGTTCGACGAGGTCGACGAAGCGCTCGGGCAAAACCTTTTCCGCCTCATGCGCGAAGGCCCGGACGAGGAGTTGAAGCTCACGGAAAATGCGCAGTCTGCGATCATGGCACACTCGATTGCGGTACTGCGGACTCTGGGCATCCGCGTCGTCGATGTCGCGAGCTTCGTCGCCGGACATAGCCTTGGCGAATATACCGCTTTGTGCGCTGCGGGATCGCTCGATCTTTCCACAACCGCCAAGCTCCTCAAGCTGCGCGGGCAAGCGATGCAGCAGGCGGTGCCGGTCGGCGAGGGCGCGATGGCGGCGCTGCTCGGCGCTGACCTCGGCGTCGCGCAGAAGATTGCTGAGGCCGCTTCGGAAGGCGAGGTGTGCACGGTCGCCAACGACAACGATCCTTCGCAAGTCGTAATCTCGGGTCGGAAAAGTGCCATCGACCGAGCGATCGCGATCGCCAAGGAGATGGGCGCGAAGCGCGCAGTGCCGCTGCCGGTCTCGGCGCCGTTCCACTGTCCGCTGATGGAGCCCGCCGCGGAAGCGATGCGCGACGCACTGGGCTACGTCGTCATCGTCCCTCCCGCGGTGCCGCTTTACGCCAATGTGACTGCTCAGCCGGAGAGCGACCCCGACAAGATTCGCAACCAGCTCGTCGAGCAGGTCACCGGAATGGTCCGCTGGCGCGAGAGCGTGGCCAATATGTTCGACGCGGGCGTGCACGAGTTCGTCGAGATCGGCGGCAAGGTCCTCGGCGCAATGGTCAAACGCATCGCGCCCGACGCGACGATCACGAGCGTGGTGACGATCGAGGATGTCGAGGCTGCGGCGAAGGAGATCGCATAGTGTTCGACCTGAGCGGCATGACTGCACTCGTGACCGGCGCGTCCGGCGGGCTTGGCAGCGCGATTGCCAAGGCGCTGGCGGGGCAGGGGGCGCGGCTTGCCGTTTCCGGTAGCAATGTCGAGAAGCTGGAGCGGTTTCGCTCGGAGCTCGGCGGCGATCATGTCGCGCTGCCATGCAATCTCTCGGACGGCGGCGCAGTCGATCAGCTCGTGCCGCAGGCCGTCGAGGCGCTCGGCGGCAAGCTCGACATCCTGGTTAACAATGCCGGCGTGACCCGCGACAACCTGCTAATGCGGATGAAGGACGAGGAGTTCGGGGACGTAATACGGATCAACCTGGAGGCCGCGTTCCGGCTGATGCGCGCGGCGGCGCGGCCGATGATGAAAGCGCGTTTCGGGCGGATCGTCTCGATCACCTCGGTCGTCGGCGTGACGGGCAATCCCGGCCAGGCGAATTACGTCGCGTCCAAGGCCGCGCTGATCGGCATGACCAAGGCGGTGGCGCAGGAGCTCGCGAGCCGCGGAATCACGGTCAACGCCATCGCTCCGGGATTCATGACCTCGGCAATGACCGATGCACTGAACGACCAGCAGCGCGAGAGCATCCTCTCGCGCATCCCGCTCGGCGCGATGGGCAGGGGCGAAGACATCGGCGCGGCCTGCGTCTATCTCGCCAGCCGCGAGGCGGGCTATGTCACCGGCCAGACGCTGCACGTCAACGGCGGCATGGCGATGCCCTGACGACCCAGCCATCGCTTGCGCTGAGTTGCTGCACTTCTTGTCCTCGGATTCTCGCCCCCTATATCCCCAGTGAATTCAACATTTCGGCTGCCTGACGGGGCCGATTGGGGCTGTAGGAAAGAGGGATAGAGAAACATGGCCAAGGTCATCGGCATCGACTTGGGCACGACCAACAGCTGCGTCGCCGTGATGGAAGGCGGCAAGCCGAAGGTCATCGAGAATAGCGAAGGCGCGCGCACGACGCCTTCGGTCGTCGCTTTCACCAAGGACGGCGAGCGGCTGATCGGCCAGCCGGCCAAGCGCCAGGCAGTCACCAATCCGGACAACACCATTTTTGCGGTCAAGCGCCTGATCGGCCGCCGCTTCGACGACCCGATCACCAAGAAGGACACCGAGCTGGTGCCCTACAAGATCGTCAAGGGCTCGAACGGCGATGCATGGGTGCATGCCGGCGACAAGGATTATTCGCCGTCGCAGATTTCCGCCTTCATCCTCCAGAAGATGAAGGAAACCGCCGAGGCCTATCTCGGCGAGACCGTCACCCAGGCGGTGATCACCGTTCCCGCTTACTTCAACGACGCCCAGCGCCAGGCGACCAAGGACGCCGGCCAGATTGCCGGGCTCGAGGTGCTTAGAATCATTAACGAGCCAACCGCGGCCGCGCTCGCCTACGGGCTCGACAAGGACGATGGCAAGACGATCGCGGTCTACGATCTCGGCGGCGGCACGTTCGACGTCTCGATCCTCGAGATCGGCGACGGCGTATTCGAAGTGAAGTCGACCAACGGCGACACCTTCCTCGGCGGCGAGGATTTCGATGCACGCATCGTCAACTGGCTGGCGGATCAGTTCAAGGCGAAGGAGGGCATCGACCTTCGCACCGATCGGCTCGCGCTGCAGCGGCTCAAGGAAGCCGCGGAAAAGGCCAAGATCGAGCTGTCTTCGGCGCAGACGACCGAGATCAACCAGCCCTTTATCACCGCCCGCATGGAAGGCGGGACCACGACTCCATTGCACCTGGTGGTGACGCTGACTCGCGCCGAGCTAGAGAAGCTCGTCGACGACCTCATCGAGCGCACCATCGACCCGTGCAAGAAGGCGCTCAAGGACGCCGGCGTCGACGCCAAGGACATCGCTGAGGTGGTTCTCGTCGGCGGCCAGACCCGCATGCCGCGGGTGCGCGAGCGGGTGAAGGAATTCTTCGGCAAGGAGCCGCACACCGGCGTCAACCCCGACGAGGTGGTCGCCATGGGCGCGGCGATCCAGGCCGGCGTGCTGCAGGGCGACGTCAAGGACGTGCTCCTGCTCGACGTGACGCCGCTGTCGCTCGGAATCGAGACTTTGGGCGGCGTGTTCACGCGGATGATCGACCGCAACACGACCATCCCGACCAAGAAAAGCCAGGTCTTCTCGACCGCCGAGGACAATCAGAATGCGGTGACGATCCGCGTCTTCCAGGGCGAGCGCGAGATGGCTGCCGATAACAAGATACTCGGGCAGTTCGACCTGGTCGGAATCCCGCCGGCCCCGCGCGGCGTGCCGCAGATCGAGGTCACATTCGACATCGACGCCAACGGCATCGTCAACGTCTCGGCCAAGGACAAGGGCACCGGCAAGGAGCAGCAGATCCGCATCCAGGCGTCGGGCGGTCTTGCCGACAGCGACATCGAGAAGATGGTGCGCGAGGCCGAGCAGTTCGCCGAGGAAGACAAGAAGCGGCGCTCGGCAGCCGAGGCGAAGAACAACGCCGAGAGCCTGATCCACACCACCGAGAAGCAACTCGCCGAACATGGCGACAAGGTCTCCGGCGATATCAAGGCGGAGATCGAGAAGGCGCTCGCCGAAGCCAAGGCTGCGGTCGAGAGCGGCGACGCCGACGATATGCAGCAGAAGACTGCCGCCCTCACCCAGGCGGCGATGAAGCTCGGCGAGGCGATGTACAAGGCGCAGCAAGCCGAGACGGAAGCCGCTGCCGGCCCGGACGCGGGCACCTCCGGCCCGTCGGAGCAGCCGGCCGAATCGCAGGAAGAGGTGGTCGACGCGGAGTTCTCCGAGGTCGATGAAGAGAACAAGGGCTGACCATGAGGCGCCGCTTTTACCGGGGGCCGGCGCCGCATCCTGTAGGGCGTAATCGGGAGGGATGATGGTCGAGCAGGACTATTATGAACTGCTGGGCGTCAATCGCGGGGTTGACGAAGCGGCGATCAAGGCGGCTTACCGCCGTCTCGCCAAGGAATGCCACCCCGACCGGCACAACGGCTGCTCGGAACATGCCGAGCGGTTCAAGGCGATCAGCCAAGCCTATGACGTGCTCAAGGACCCGCAGAAGCGCGCGGCCTACGATCGCTTCGGCCACGCGGCGTTCCGGAACGGCGGCGGCGCCGATCCGTTCGCGGAAGCCGGCTTCAATGGTTTTTCCGACATCTTCTCGACGATCTTCGGCGAGTTCATGGACCAGCGCGGCGCCCGCCAGAATGCGGCGCGGGGCGCGGACCTGCGCTACGATCTCGAGCTCAGCCTCGAAGAAGCGTTCACGGGCGCCGAAAAGACTATCACCGTCGAGGCGCTCGCGACCTGCGATGCCTGCGATGGCCGCGGCTGCACCGGCCTCGACCGCTGCGCCAGCCGCTGCCAGACCTGCGGCGGCGCTGGAAAGGTCCGCACCCAACAGGGATTTTTCGTTGTTGAGCGCGGCTGTCCGAATTGCCGCGGATCGGGCGAAGTCATCTCGAATCCATGCGGCAATTGCCATGGCGAAGGCCGCGCGCTGACGCAGCGCAAGCTGTCGGTGAAAATCCCCGCCGGAGTCGACGAAGGCACGCGCATCCGCGTCGCCGGAGAAGGCGAGGCGGGCGTGCGCGGTGCCTCGAACGGCGACCTCTACCTGTTCGTGCACATGAAGCGCCACCCGATCTACGCGCGTGAAGGCACGACGCTGGTTGCCGATTGCCCGGTGAGCTTCACCACCGCCGCGCTCGGCGGCTCGATCAGCCTGCCGGGCATCGACGGGAACAGGGTCGAGCTCAAGATTCCCGCCGGAATCCAGTCCGGCGAGCAGCTGCGGCATCGCGGTTCGGGCATGAGCGTGCTCAACAGCCGCGGACGCGGCGACCTCGTCGCGCGGGTGCTTGTCGAAACCCCGACCCGGATGTCGGCGAAGCAGAAGAAACTGCTCGAGGAATTCCGCGAAACCGAGACCGGCGACGAATGCCCCGCAGTGAAGAGCTTTTTCGGCCGCGTGCGGGAGATGTTCGGCTAGCCCTGTCTAGTCGGGCAGTAGCATCCCGAAAATCTGCGCGAACAGCTCGGCGGCGGCGTGGAGCTCGAACGATGGCGGTCGCGGAGTCCGGTTCTCGCACTGGAAGTGCCCGATTTCGGAGCCGCCGCGCACCACGGCCACCCGAACCGTCGATGCGATTCCGGATGACTTCAGCTCTTCGAGCTGCTTCAGGGTGGGCGAGCGAAGCAGCGCACCGTCGATCGATTCCTGCTCCTTCCGCGGAAACAGCTCGACTGGCGCTTCCGACGAGTCCGCGACGATCGGCGGCAGCTCGCTGCTGACGTTCCGCTCCGGCATTTTGCTGCGGCTGCTTTCGATCCTTTCGCTGCCGAGCACCAGCACGGCACGGTCGAAGCCGGTGAGCGCGCGCATCCGCCGCGCCGCGCCCTCCAGCATGGCCTTGCGCTCGCCGCCTTCCAGTCCATCGATCAGCCGGCTGACGGAGCCAAGAAAATCGCCGACGCCGTCTTCGAGGCTCGGCAGGCCCTCGAGCAGGATCGTGTCTCCCCGCGTCTGGAACGCGATGTCGAAATAGCGTGGCTCGTCGAACAGGCGCACGCGGTAGGCGCGCGCGACACCGTTGCTTCCGCGCTGCCGCGCGAGGCTGTTGCGAAGGTCGTGGAGCGGCTGCGCAAGCGTGAACTCCGAGAGCGGCTCGCCGACCAGCCGCTGATGATATTCACTCAAAAAGCTGTGCGCATTCTCCGATGCGCGGAGGATCATCCAGTCGGGGGAAAGCTCCAGCAGGAACCCGGCCGGTTGCACGATCGCTTCACCCATATCAGCCGAAGACCCGCTCGAAAATCACATCGACGTGCTTCAGGTGATAGTCGAGGTCGAACAGCGCATCGAGGTCATCGTTCGATAGGCACGTCGACACGTCCGGATCGGCCTTGAGCAGATTGAGCAGCGACAACTCGCCGTCTGACTCCCACACTTTCATCGCATTGCGCTGCACGAGCGCGTAGGCCTCCTCGCGGCTAAGCCCCGCCTGGGTAAGTGCCAGCAACACGCGCTGCGAATGAATCAGGCCGCCCATACGGTCGAGATTCTTCTGCATCCGCTCGGGATAGACCAGGAGCTTGTCGACAACGCTGGTGAGCCGCGCCAGCGCAAAATCGAGCGTGATCGTCGCGTCGGGCCCGATGAAGCGCTCGACCGACGAGTGGGAAATGTCCCGCTCGTGCCACAGGGCGACATTCTCCAGCGCCGGAGTCACATAGCCGCGCACCATCCGAGCGAGGCCGGTGAGGTTCTCGGTCAGCACCGGGTTGCGCTTGTGCGGCATCGCCGAGCTGCCCTTCTGGCCGGGCGAGAAATATTCCTCGGCCTCGAGCACTTCGGTGCGCTGAAGGTGGCGGATCTCGGTCGCCAGCCGCTCGATCGACGAGGCGATGACTGCGAGCGTCGCGAAGAACATGGCGTGCCGGTCGCGCGGGATGACCTGCGTCGAGATCGGCTCCGCCGACAGCCCCAGTTCGGCCGCGACATGCTCCTCAACCCCCGGGTCGATGTTCGCGAACGTGCCGACGGCGCCCGAAATGGCGCAGGTGGCAACGCCTTCGCGCGCGGCAACCAGACGCTCGCGGTTGCGCGCGAATTCAGCGTAGGCCTGTGCAAGCTTGAGCCCAAAGGTGACGGGCTCCGCGTGGATGCCATGGCTTCGACCGATGGTCGGCGTCAGCTTGTGTTCCAGCGCCCGCCGCTTCAGGACACCGAGCAGCGCGTCCACATCCTTCAGCAGGAGGTCAGCGGCCTGCTTCAGCTGCACTGCAAGGGCGGTGTCCAGCACGTCCGAGCTGGTCATCCCCTGGTGCAGCCAGCGCTTTTCCGGCCCGAGCTTTTCTCCGGCCCAGGTCAGGAAAGCGATCACGTCATGCTTGGTGACCGCCTCGATCGCGTCGATCGCGTCGATATCGATCTCGCCGAGCGCATTCCCGTCGTAAGCCGCGCGGATGGTCTTGGCGTCGTCCGCCGGGATCATCCCGATCTCACCCATCGCCTCAGCCGCGAATACCTCGATCTGCCACCAGATGCGGTAGCGATTCTCGGCCGACCAGATGGCCGTCATCTCGCGGCGTGAATAGCGGGGGATCATAGCCGCGGCGGCTAGCAGAGGCGCGGCGAGGCTTCAAATCAGCCCCATCGCCCGCATGCTGTTGCGGCCTTGGGCGCCGACGATGACATGGTCGTGCACCTTCACTTTCATGTGCCGCCCGGCCTCGACGAGGTCGCGGGTCAGTCGAATGTCCTGGCTCGACGGCGTCGGATCGCCGCTCGGATGATTGTGGACGATGATCAGCGCGGTGGCGCCGAGCGCGATCGCGCGGGCGATGACTTCGCGCACGTGGACCGAGGCTTCGTCGACGCTGCCCTGCCACAACGCCTCGTTGGCGATCAGCATGTTCTTGGCGTTGAGGAACAGGATTCGGACTTCCTCCGTGCGGCGATGCGCCATGGTCGCATGCAGATAATCCCCGAGTGCGTCCCAGCTCGACAGGATCGGCCGGCCTTCGACCCGGCTCTCCAACAGCCGGAGCGCGGTGGCCTCAGCGATTTTCAACGCGGCGATCGACGCGTCGGTGAGGCCTTCGCGGCGCAGCACCTCGGCCCTCGCGGATAGCAGAGGCCCGATGCCGCCGAACAGCTCGATGAGCCGCTTCGCCTCGGGCTTGGTGTCGACTCGCGGCTTGGTCAGCGCGAGCAGATATTCGACCAGTTCATAGTCGTGGAAGCCGACCGCCCCCGTCTCGAGCAGCCGCTTGCGCAGCCGCGCCCGATGGCCGGCCGAGTCATTTTCCCGATTCACCTTGGCGTGCTCGTTCATGCCGCTTCCTGTTGCGACCCGTCCGAGCAGTTGCGACTAGACCACAGCAGCCGCGCGGAAGGAAGGGGTCATGCCGCCTCTGGAACGGTGATGGGCCGCGCGGGTTAGAACGGCTGATGGACCAGCGGACGCGAGACGAGGGGCTCGACCGGGCATACCAGGAGCGGGTGATCGTCCGTCGCCGCCCGCTGTGGGCGCGCGTCGCGCTTTATGGCGCGCTCGGCCTGCTCGCGCTGCTCGCCGTTGTGCTCATCGTCGTGTGGATCGAGCGGCGGCCGATCGCGACGCAATTCATCAAGCACGAGCTCGAGCAGCGGGGCGTCCAGGGTAGTTATCATCTCGACAAGGTCGGTTTCCGTACCCAGCAGGTGAGAAACCTGGTGATCGGCGACCCGAAGCACCCGGACCTCACCGCGAGATTCGCCCGGATCCAGACCCGCCTCAAGCTCGACGGCAGCTTCGAGGTGTACCGCATCGTCGCCCGCGGCGTCCGGCTGCGCGGGCGCCTGGTCAACGGCCGAATCAGCTGGGGCCAGATCGACAAATTGATGCCGCCGCCGTCGGGCAAACCGTTCGCCTTGCCCGATTTCGCCGTCGACATTGCCGACAGCAGCATCTCGCTGGCGACGCCGTTCGGCCCCGTCGGCATCGCGTTGCAAGGGAATGGCAAGCTGAGCGGCGGGTTCAAGGGGCGCGTGGCCCTGGCCAGCTCGCGGCTGACTCCGGGGCGCTGCACCGCGGTCGGCCTCCACGCCAATCTCGCGCTCGCCGTCGTCGCTCGCCACCCCAAGGTGGAAGGACCGGTGACGCTCGACCGCTTCGCGTGTCCGGCGAGCCACTTCGTCGTCCAATCGCCCAGGTTCGATGCAAAGGCCACCTTCAACGAGGCGTTCACGAACGTGGACGGCAGCGGGCGCATGGCGATAGAGCAACTCGTCGCCGGCACGAACGGCCTTGCGGCGTTCACCGGGGATCTCACCTATGAAGGCTCGCTGACCGACGTTCACGGGAAAGTGAATCTCGCCGCCCAGAAGTCGCGGCTCGGGACTATCTTCGCGGACCGGACGCGCCTCGATGGCCGCTACCAGCTCGGCCTTCAGGCGGGCACCTTCACCATGCTCGGCGGTTTCGCCGCCGACAGCTCGACGCTCGATCCGTCCATGATCGCCGGCGTCGTCGGGCCGCTCGAGGCCGCGGCCGGAACCCCGATCGGACCGGTCGCGACGAGCATCGCCAATGCGCTCGGCCGGACCGCGAAGCGGTTCAACATTGGCGGCCACATCACGTTGGTGAACTTCCCGGGCGGCGGTGCGGCGCGGATCACCGACGCGAACATCATCGGGCCGAACGGCGCCCGCGCCAATATCTCCGGCGGAAGCGGCGTGACCTATTACTGGCCGAGCTACGCGCTTCGGATCGACGGCACGATCGATATGCGCGGCGGCGGATTGCCGACGGGAACGGTGACCCTGAGGCAGCCGCGCCCCGGCGCACCGCTCAGCGGCGTCGCGAACCTGGCGCCGTACAGCGCGGGCGGCCAGCGCCTGACGC
>NZ_WJSQ01000054.1 GCF_009720245.1 Sphingomonas segetis
TCGCCGGTCGCAGCACGCGCCAGCAGCATCCGCGCCTGCGCCGCAAGCGCAGGGCCGCTATCGAGGCCGTCGAGCGGCGCGCGCTCGAGAACTCCGATCAACATCCGCGCAGCGCCGCTGTCGGCACCGCTCCGCAGCCACAGCGGCGCGCCGTGCCGGCTGGCGTAGAAGGTGTTGACCGCCTGCATCGCAGAGGGGGAAACCTGGATCGCCGCTCCGGGGAGTTCGGGACTCGCGGCGGCGTGAGCGGGTACAGAAAGGCCCAGCAGCGCCGCACAGGCGGCGCCGGCCAGCAACCGGATTTTCATTTTCAGAAACCTCTAAAAGCTCTTTTGCCGTATCAACGCCGCAGAGGGCGCGCGGGTTCAAAATAAGTATTGACTTTCCAACCTGTGCCGTACCGGGCCTGAACGGCTGTTCATCTGCGTGGCCGCGACTCGGATCGCGGCACGCCCCGCCTGCTCACGCGTCGGTCTGTTCGAGGCCGAATGCGGAGAGTTGACGATGACGAGGGGCGAGACGGACGCGGTGGCGGGATCGGCGGCACCGGCGGCGTCGGGCCGGGAACGGGTGCCGGCGGTGAATGATCTTCACCGGCTTGCTGTATTGACACTATAAGACACCTGTCGTACTTTCCCGCGGATTCTCGGGAGAACAGGGCATGTACAGCCAGCAGGAAATCGACGACGCGGTCGCCTCCGGCGTGATCAGCGCCGAAGCCGCCGATGCGCTCCGTGGCCACGTCCAGGGCCGGCGTTCGACGGTGATCGCGGACGAAGAGCAATTCCGCCTCATCACCGGCTTCAACGACATTTTCGTGTCGATCGCGGCGGCAATTCTGCTGTTCGCGGTCGGCTGGATCGGCCAGTGGGTCGGCCAGGCGACGGGCATGTACGTCTCCGAGCATGGCGACGTCGGCCCGAGCTTCCTCGCGCCGCTGGCGGTGGCCGGCACCGCCTGGGCGTTGGCGCTCTTCTTCACAGGGCGACGCCGTATGGCACTGCCATCGATCCTGCTGCTCCTCGCCTTCGTGGGTGGAGTGCTGGTGACCTCTGCCTTCCTGCTCGTGCAGATCATCGGCCCCGACCGCTTCAACGACAACGATCAGCTTCTCCCAGCGATCATCGGAGGCGTCAGCGCCGCAGTCGCGGCTGGCGCGGCCTGGCTTCACTGGCGCCGGTTCCACGTCCCGATCACGGTGGCGGCGGGCGCTGCGGCAATCGCCGGCCTGTTCCTCGCGGTCATCGTCGCCATCGTCCAGCCGGGCGACAGCAAGAGCGCCATGAACCTGATCCTCGGCTTCGTCCTGCTGCTCGGGATCGGCGTCTTCCTGTTCGCCATGTGGTGGGATGCGTCCGATCGCGTCCGCATCACCCGCCGGTCGGACGTCGCCTTCTGGCTGCACCTGCTCGCGGCGCCGATGATCGCGCACCCGATCTTCACCCTGCTGGGGCTCAGCAGCGGCAGCGTCAGCACCGGCGAGGGCCTGCTCGTCGTCGGTCTTTACGTGCTCTTCGGCGTGACGGCGCTCGCGATCGACCGCCGCGCCCTGCTCGTCTCGGCGCTCGCCTATGTGCTTTATGCGCTGACCGAGCTGTTCAAGCAGTTCGGCGCGGTCGAGCTCAACGTCGCGCTCACCGCCCTCATCATCGGATCGGCGCTGCTGCTGCTTTCTGCCTATTGGCACCAGGCGCGGCGCGTGGTGGTTAACCGCCTTCCGTCAAACCTTCAGGAGCGGCTGCCGGCTCTGGACCGGCCGGCGCAGGTCACCCAACAAGCCGCATGAGGCGGCGCTCGAGCGGGGCCAACACGGGCGCGAGCTCGTGCCCCCGCTTGAGCACCGCGCCGTGCTCACCGATGAGCGCGAACGCCCCCTGCTTGTGACGAAGCGCGGGGCGCTTCTCGATCCGGATCTCGGGCCGTTCGCTGTGGCGCCGGAAAGCAGCGAAGACCGCCACGTCGGGGCAGATCCGGAGCGCATAATCGCGCCAGTGCCCGGCTGCCACCATCCGGCCATAGAGGTCGAGGATGCGCGACAGCTCGCTTCGCTCGAACGTGGCGATTGGGCGCCGGTCCCAGCGAGGCGGGAACGGCGCGATGACGCTCAACGGGCCGCGCTCCCCGTGTCTCTCGCGCTGCTCAAGCGCTCTTCACCTTCTGATGCGGCTGCCGGGCAGTCTTCAACGCCCTAAGTTCCGTGCGAAGCTCCTCGAGCTCGTGCTCGAGCTCGCCGATCCGCACCCGGACGGGATCGCAATCCTCGCCGCACGGCGTTCCATACGGCATGAAGCCGGGGCTGTAGTGGATGGCCTCGACCGGCACCGGCTTTGCCGGAATGCCAACGACCGTCGATGCGGGCGGAACGTCCTTGGTCACGACCGAATTGGCGCCGATCTTGGCGCCCTCGCCGACTTCGATCGGCCCCAGCACCTGAGCGCCCGAACCGATCACCACGCGCGAACCGATGGTCGGGTGGCGCTTGCCTCCCTCTCCCGTCGTCGGGTTGGTCCCGCCCAGCGTGACATGCTGGTAGATCGTCACGTCGTCGCCGATCACCGCGCTCTCGCCGATCACGCTGAAACCATGGTCGAGGAAGAAGCGCTCACCGATCCTGGCGCCAGGATGGATGTCGATACCGGTCAGGAAGCGCGCGAAATGATTGATCAGCCGCGCGAGGAAATAAAGCCGTCCCTCCCACAGCCAATGAGCGAAGCGGTGGAACGCGAGCGCCCACACGCCCGGGTAGAACAGGACGTCCCAGCGCGAACGCGCCGCCGGATCGCGCGCCTTGACGGAATCGAGATAGGCAATCAGCCCGGACTGCAAGCGCGACATTCCCTTTGCCGTTACGCATATAATCTAAGCGCAGCATGCATCACCGGCAATGGGTCTGGACAGGCACCACCGTCCGCCGCAGACAAAAGGCGAGTTGACAGCTAGAGTTTATCGGGCACTTGCCAAGGTCCGTTGCTTCGGCAAAGCAGCGCCCGCTCCGACCCGGGGCAAAAGGCAGCAAATTCATGCCGATTGATCGTGTGAGCTAGGGGGCAGCGATCCTTTCCGCGTACAATCCGCTCTATTCGGTCGCAGGCTTGTTTGTCGGCGCGCTCATCGGTTTGACGGGCGTCGGAGGCGGCTCGCTGATGACGCCGCTGCTCGTGCTGCTGTTCGGCTTCCACCCGGCGACCGCGGTCGGCACCGACCTCCTCTATGCCTCGGTCACCAAAAGCGTCGGGACGGCCGTCCATGGCTCGCAGCACACCGTCGACTGGAGGATCGTCAGGGCACTCGCCTGCGGCAGCATGCCTGCGGCGATCATCACCCTCTTCGTCATGAGCCGCGTCGGAGCGCTCGAACAGGGCGCATCGGGCGTCCTCAACCTGCTCCTCGGCGGTGCCCTCCTTCTCACCGGAATTTCCATCTTTTTCCGGCCAGTGATCTTGCGCTGGGCGGACCAGCGATTCGACACGGGCGACCAGACGAACGTTTCCCGCTGGACTATCGTCCTCGGGGTCGCGCTCGGGATCCTGGTTTCGGTGACGTCGGTCGGCGCTGGCGCGCTCGGCACGACCGCCCTGCTGATGCTCTACCCGCGGCTGTCGGTCGCCAGGATCGCCGGCAGCGACATCGCGCACGCGGTCCCCTTGACCTTGATCGCAGGGCTTGGCCACTGGTTCATCGGCGCCGTCGACTTCCCCCTGATGATGTCGCTGCTCGTCGGCTCGATTCCGGGCGTGATCATCGGCAGCATGCTCGCCAGCCGGACATCCGATAAAGTGCTGCGGCCGGTGCTTGCGATCACCCTCTTGATCGTCTCGGTGCGGCTGCTGACCGCCTAAAGCGTCGCGTGAACGGTCGCGAGCGCCTTCATCACCGCCGCGACGCGCACCGCCGACTGGATCACGTCGGACTTCACGCCATGCTCGAGCAGAATGCGCTCGTGGCTGTCGATGCACATCCCGCACCCGTTCATGGCCGAGACCGCAAGGCTCATCAGCTCGAACTCGTCTTTGCCGATCCCGTGCGATCCGATGAAATTCATCCTGAGGCGCGCCGGCATCTTCCCATACTCGGGATTGGCGACCAGGTGGACGAAGCGATAATAGACGTTGTTCATCGCCATCACCGCGGCCGCGCCGCGAGCCGCATCCGCAAGCTCGCCCGGAATCTTGCCGTCGGCTTCCGCTTCCGCCGCCGCGACCAGCGGCTTGTATCCCGACCCGTGAGCGCAGGCGAGCAGCAGCGCGAGCTTTCGCTCCTGCGGCATCAGCTGGTCGGACAGGATGGAGCCGAGGTTCAGCCGGATATCCTTGGCGTAATCGGGCAGCGTGTCGGCGAATTGCTTGAGGGACATGGGGGACTCCTGTTGGACAGAAAAAGGGGCGGGCCTGGGGTAGCCCGCCCCTAGGTCGCGGCCGGCTAGGGGGAGCGCCGGCCGGAAGCTCCTCCCGCGCGCGGGAGGAGAAGTCTTAAGCGGCGGGCCTCAGGACCTCTTCGCCCGGCGTCCAGTTGCACGGGCAAAGCTCGTCGGTCTGCAGCGCGTCGAGCACGCGGAGCGCCTCGGCCGGGTTGCGGCCGACGTTGAGCCCGTTCACGGTGACGTGCTGGATCACGTTGTCGGGATCGACGATGAACGTCGCGCGAAGCGCAACGCCCTCTTCCTGGTCGAGGATGCCGAGCGCCTCGGCGAGCTCCTTCTTGTTGTCGGCGATCCACGGGAAGTCGGCGCCCGCCAGCTGCTCGTCGGAGCGCCGCCACGCGAAGTGGACGTGTGCCGTGTCGGTCGAGGCGCCGATCAGCTCGGCGTCGCGGTCGGCGAAATCCGCCTTGAGCTCGCCGTAGCCGACGATCTCGGTCGGGCAGACGAACGTGAAATCCTTGGGCCAGTAGAACAGCACCTTCCACTTGCCATCGGTCTGGCCAAGATCGATCGTCTCGCCGGCGGGCAGCGCGGACGTGCCCTGCTGGACCGGAAGCGTGAGAGCGGGAAGCTTGTCCCCAACGGTAAGCATTCGGTATTCCTCCTTATGTGCAATGCAGCGAATTTCGTGTCGCAGTGCAGCATGTAGGTTGGTGGTATAAATCGTTCAAGTTCATTATACCGGTCTAGGTAATTGGAAAAATCGATTATTGACTGTCCACCTCCCTTCGCTGAAACAGCTTCAATATCTGGTCGCGCTCCGCCGCTACGGCCATTTCGGGAAAGCCGCCGAGGCTTGTTTCGTGACGCAGTCGACGCTCTCCGCCGGTCTTCGCGAGCTGGAGACGCTACTTGGCGTCACGCTGGTCGAACGGACGCGCCGGCTGGTGCGCTTCACGGCGCTCGGCGAAAAGATCGCCGACAAGGCAATCCGCGTCCTGCGCGAGGCTGAAGAGCTTGGCGAAATGGCCCGCGCCGAGGGCCAGCCACTGCATGGCGAGCTGAGGATGGGTGTGATCCCGACCATCGCGCCGTTCCTCCTGCCCGCGATGCTCCCGAAGCTGCGGAGCGAGTGGCCTGACCTCAAGCTCTATCTGCGCGAGGAAACCAGCACCGCCGCCTGCGAGGCGCTCCACCGCGGACAACTCGATTGCGTGCTGCTCGCCCTCCCCTTCGCCTGCGGCGAAGTCGATTCAGCGGCGCTGTTCGACGATCTGCTCTACGTCGCCTTCCCGCCCGGCGAAGCGCCGCGCGGCAGCTCGGTCGTCGCAGCCGCGATCGATGAGAACCGCCTGCTCCTGCTCGAGGATGGGCACTGCCTGAAGGACCACGCACTGTCCGCCTGCAACCGACCCGAGATTCGCGCCCACGCGTCGATGATGGGCACTTCGCTGCACACGCTGGTGCAGATGGTCGACAATGGCCTCGGCATCACCTTCGTGCCGGCAATGGCGATCGAAACCGGCATCCTGCACGGGACGAAAGTGGAAGCGAGGCGGCTCGAGTCCGACCGCGGCTTCCGCCGCGTGGCGCTGATCTGGCGCCGCTCGAGCCCGCGCGAGAACGAGTTTCAGCTGCTCGCGGCGACGCTGCGCAGGATCGCGCGCGATCTCATCCCCGACCTGGAGCCGGTCGCGTCGAACGCTCAACGGCGACCGTCGCTGGAGGAGACGTTCGACTAAACCTCCCCAAGGGGCCGTTTACACTTGCTAGTCGGCCATCGCCGGCTCGCGCGACCTCGCCGCGTCGGCGGCTGCTGGCCTTCGCAGGTCAAACCGGTCGGCGTTCATCACCTTCGTCCACGCGTTGACGAAATCGCGGACGAATTTCTCGCCGGCGTCGGCTGAGGCATAGACCTCGCAAATCGCCCGCAGCTGCGCGTTGGACCCGAACACGAGATCGGTGCGCGTCGCCGTCCACTTCTGCTGATCGGTTGCCCGATCGCTGCCGACGAACGTCTCGTCGCTGTCGTCGTCGACCTGCTTCCACGCCGTGCGCATGTCGAGCAGGTTGACGAAGAAGTCGTTGGTCAGCTGACCGACCCGCCCGGTGAACACGCCGTGCCTGGAGCCGCCCTGGTTGGCGCCGAGCACGCGCAGCCCGCCGACAAGCACCGTCATCTCCGGTGAGCTGAGCCCGAGCAGCTGAGAGCGATCGACCAGCAGCTCCTCGGTCGGGACGTTGTACCGGACGCTGAGATAGTTGCGGAAACCGTCGGCCTTCGGCTCGAGCACCTCGAAGCTGTCGAAATCGGTCTGCTCCTCGGTGGCATCGCCGCGCCCGCCGGTGAACGGCACCGTCACGTCGTGGCCGGCGTCCCTCGCCGCTTTCTCCACCGCCGCGGAGCCGCCAAGCACGATCGCGTCGGCGAGCGACACGTTGCCGCGCAGCCGATCGAGCGTCGAGAGGACCTTCGACAGTTCCTCCGGATCGTTCACTTCCCAGTTGCGGATCGGATCGAAGCGGATCCGCGCGCCATTGGCGCCGCCGCGATGGTCGGACCGGCGGTATGTCGATGCTGATGCCCAGGCGGCCTTGACCAGTTCCGAAACGCTGAGCCCGCTGCCGAGAATCTTCTGCTTGAGCTCGGCGACTTCGCCGTCGCTCGGCATCGTGCCAGCGGGAATCGGGTCCTGCCAGATCA
Source organism: Sphingomonas segetis (assembly GCF_009720245.1). Classification (GTDB taxonomy): domain Bacteria; phylum Pseudomonadota; class Alphaproteobacteria; order Sphingomonadales; family Sphingomonadaceae; genus Sphingomicrobium; species Sphingomicrobium segetis. The sequence continues at coordinate 7,065 of NZ_WJSQ01000054.1, forward strand.
GGTCCTCTTCGGGCACTTCTGGGCCGAGGTAGCGGGACTTGGGGCCCATGTCGCGGTGGGTCAGCTTGAACCAGGCGCGGGCGAAGGCATCGGCGAAAGCGTCGGGGTCGGCCCGGAACCGCTCGGCGATCTTGCGATATTCCGGGTCCATCTTGAACGCCATGTCGGCGGTGGTCATCATCGTCGGGACCTTCTTGCCCGGCGTATGTGCGGCCGGCGCCATGTCCTCGGGCCTCTGATTGACCGGCTGCCACTGCTTCGCGCCCGCGGGGCTCGCGATCAGCTCGTAGTCATAGTCCAGCAGCATGTGGAAATAGTTCATGCTCCACTGGATCGGCGTCGGCGTCCACGAGCCTTCGAGGCCGCTGGTGATCGTGTCGTCACCCATGCCGCTTTCGTGCCCGCTCTGCCAGCCGAGGCCCTGCTGCGCGATGTCCGCGCCCTCGGGCTCCGCGCCCACTTTCGAGGCATCGCCGGCGCCGTGGCACTTGCCGAACGTATGCCCGCCTGCCGTAAGCGCGAGCGTCTCCTCGTCGTTCATCGCCATGCGCTCGAACGTCATGCGGATCTCGCGCGCCGAGGCGAGCGGGTCGGGGTTGCCGCCCGGCCCTTCGGGATTCACGTAGATCAGGCCCATCTGCACCGCCGCGAGAGGGTTCTCCATGGCGGTGGCGGCATCGTCCCCCATGCGCGGCTTGGCGCCCCGACCGACCCAATTCTCCTCAGTGCCCCAATAAGTGTCGTGCTCGGGCTGGAACGCATCCTTGCGGCCGCCCGCAAAGCCGAAGGTGGGCCCGCCCATCGACTCGATCGCGACATTGCCCGCGAGCACCAGCAGGTCTGCCCAGCTGAGATTGCGGCCGTACTTCTGCTTGACCGGCCAAAGGAGCCGCCGCGCCTTGTCGAGATTGGCGTTGTCGGGCCACGAATTGAGCGGAGCGAAGCGCTGCTGGCCCGAGCTCGCGCCGCCGCGGCCATCGCCGGTGCGGTAAGTGCCCGCGGCATGCCAAGCCATGCGAATGAGGAACGGGCCGTAATGTCCGTAATCGGCCGGCCACCACGGCTGGCTGTCGGTCATCAGCGCCGTCAGGTCTCTTTTCACCGCATCGTAGTCGAGCTTCAGGAAAGCCTCGGCATAATCGAAGTCGTCGCCGTTGGGGTCGCCCGTCGCACCGTGCTGGGGAAGAATGTCGAGCGACAACTGGTTCGGCCACCAGTCGCGGTTGGTGCGTCCGAGCAGGGTTCGAAGCGCAGCGCCCTGTTCCATCGGGGAGCCGTGCAGCGGGTCACCGGTTTTCGCGTCCATGGTCCGTCCCTCCAGTGTCGATCCGTCGACGCGGCGCCTAGCCGCCGCCAGTAATCGACGGAAACGAGATTCCTTGGTCAGTCAGAACAGCAGAATCGATTATTCCATGTGTCGCAAGCCGACCCGCAGATAGTCGTAGCCGGTGATGAAAGTAAGCGCCGCAGCGGCCCACAGACAAAGAATCCCGACGAGATGCACCCACGGCTGGTTCGGCAGGGCGCCGCCGAGGATGAGCGCGCCGAGTGCGACGAGCTGCAGCGTCGTCTTCCATTTTGCCAGGGCGCTGACCGGCACCGACACCTGCAGCCCTGCCAGATACTCGCGCAGCCCGGAAACGATGATCTCCCGGAGCAGGATGACGAGCGCGGGAATGAGGTGCAGGCCGGCGATCTCGGGAACCGGGTTTTCCTTCCGGCTCGAGATCAGCATGACGAGCACGGCGGCGACCATGATCTTGTCGGCGATCGGGTCGAGGAACTGCCCGAGGCGCGAAATGCTGCCCCATGCGCGCGCCAGGTAGCCATCGAAATAATCGGTGATCCCGACGATGCAGTAGAGCACGAAGGTGATCGCATAATCCCAAGGTGCCGGCCGCCACAGCAGGAACACGAGGATCGGCACTGCGAGGATCCGCGAGAGCGTCAGCAGGTTGGGCAGCGACAGCATCGTTCCGGGTCCTGCGTTATAGCGTTTGGCGGCTCCGGCAAAGCTGGCTATGCCTCGCCCACGTCCATGAAACCCTGCGCGCCCAGGCTTTGATCCAGAACGTTGCCCACCTGCTGCGCGCGCGGCGCTTCCTCCCGCTGTTCGCGACCCAGTTCCTCGGCGCCTTCAACGACAGCCTGTTCAAACAGGCCGTCGTACTGTTCGTCACCTACCAACTCTATTCCAACGCCGCGAAAGAGTTCCAATTCAGCGCCATCGCGCAGGGGCTATTCATCCTTCCCTTCTTCCTCCTCTCGGCGTTGTCGGGCCAGCTCGCCGACGATCACGACAAGGCGCGGCTGATCCGCATCATCAAGTTCGCCGAAATTCTGATCATGATTATGGGCGGTGCGGGGCTGTTGCTCGAAAGCATCCCGCTGATGCTCGCCGCGGTGTTCGCTATGGGCGTGCACTCGACCTTCTTCGGCCCAATCAAATATGCGATCCTCCCGCAGCACCTGGGCAAGGACGAGGTGCTGGGCGGCACAGGGCTGGTCGAAGCCGGCACCTACATCGCCATCCTTCTCGGAACGATCCTCGCCGGAGTACTTGCATCCCAGCCGCAATTCGCCGCCGCGGCCGTCGTGCTGTTCGCCCTGTTCGGGTTCCTCGCCGGACGGCAAGTGCCGCCCGCTCCGCCGGCGGCGGAACGGCTGCCGATCACGTGGCATATCGTGCACGCGTCGATCGAGCTGGTCGGCGGGACGATGCGCATCCGCCGGCTGTTCCTGGCGATACTCGCGATCAGCTTCTTCTGGACCATCGGCGCGGTGCTGATCATCATCTTCCCCCCGCTGGTGAAGAACGTGCTCGGCGCCGACGAGCAGGTGGCGAGCATGTTCATCGCCATCTTCTCGGTCGGAATCGCGATCGGCTCGGTCGCAATCAACCGCATGCTCAAAAGTCAGGTGTCAGCGCGCTATGCACCCCCTTCGGTGATTGCGATGGGCGTGTTCGTCCTGCTCCTCCACTTCGTTTCGCTCACATGGGGCGAGCACGGCGAGGAGCTGACGACGCTCGGCAACTTCCTGTTCAACCCGATGGCGTGGCCGATGATCCTCTGCCTGCTCGGCGTTGCGATCACCGGAGGCATGTTCGTGGTGCCGCTTTATGCCTTCCTCACCACGACCGTGCCGAAGACGGAGACCGCGCGCACGGTTGCGGCAAACAACATCGTGAACTCGGGCGCGATGGTGATTGGGGCGCTTCTCGCCTTCGCTTTGTCGAGCCTCGGCATCGGCCCGGTCGGGCAGCTGCTGCTGGTCGCCGCAATGTGCATCGTCTCCGCCTGGCTCGGATGGAAGCTTCACCTCGCCTGCGACGAAGGCCGTTGCCGGACCGACTAGCCGATCAGGATCGAGACGAACAGAAAGCCGGCGAGGAAAGTAGTCGCAAACAGCTTCAGGTCGCCGCTGACGCCTCTCACCCCCGCAGTCGCGCCGCCCAAGTCCCGCAAGGAGCCTCTGCCGAAGCGCCTAGGATCCGGCGCGAATGCGGGTCGGTTGAGCTGCATGGCAAATCCTTAACGCGATTTTTACCATGTTCAAACGTGCCGCTTCGCGCGCGGCTCCGCTCGTCCCGCGATGGGACGAGTAGTCAGCGATTTACCTGGGATCAGCCGTGGACGGCGGCGGCCGGCGGACGCTCGTCGCGGCGCCGGTGGCGCGCGGCGAGGAGTTCGCGCGTCTGCTCGGCGGGAATGGGCTTGCCGAAATACCAGCCCTGCCCAATTGCGCAGCCGAGACGGACAACGGCTTTGAACGTGTCCTCGTTTTCGATGCCCTCGACGCAGACCGGCACCGACAATGCAGCGGCAAGCGTCGTCACCGCGCGGACGATCGCCGCGCTTTCGCGCTTCTCGCTGACGTTTGTCACAAAGCTGCGGTCGATCTTGATGATGTCGAACGGCAGCGAGCGGATGTGCGCGAGCGACGAAAAGCCCGTTCCGAAATCGTCGAGCGCGAGGCGCACACCCTGGTTCTTGAGGCTGGTCACGATGGATCGGGCCAGGTCCATGTCCGCGAACAGCGAGCTCTCGGTGATCTCGACGACCAGCCGCTCTGCAGGGAAGCCCGTTTCCGACAGGATCCGCACGATGCGCTCGGCAAGCCAGCCGTCGGTCAACTGCGACGGCGAGATGTTGACCGAAATCTTGAGGGCCGGATCCCACTGCGCGGCTTCGCGCAGCGCCTCCGAAATCACCTGCTCCGAAAGGCGTCCGATGAGGCCGATCTCCTCGGCGACGGGAATGAAGACGTCGGGGCCGATGACACCCGAGAGCGGATGCTTCCACCGCGCGAGCACCTCGAAGCCGACGATCTCGCCGCTGGCGAGGTCTACCTGCGGTTCGAAATAGGAGACGAACTGCTCGTGATCGAGGCCGTACCGGATGCCCTGCTCGATCTCGCCGTGCGCGATCAGCGCGCGCTCCATCCCGGCATCGAACCAGACAGGGCGCGCAACGCGGCCGCTGCGGGCGCGGTCCATCGCGATGTCCGCCCGCCGCAGCACGTCGGGAATGCGCGCATCGGCGGCCGGAGCGGAGGCGATCCCGGCAAAAGCTCCGACCTGGATGATGCGGTCGTTGAGGAGAACCGGTCGCGAAACCAACCTGAGCACCTGATCGGCGAGTTCCTCGGCGCCCTGAGTCCCCGCTTCACCCAGTGCGAGCGCCACCGCAAATTCGTCGCCGCTGAGCCGCGCGATCACCGCGCCGTCGCCGAGCTCGTCCCGCAGCGCGTCGGCGATCGACCTGAGGAGCCATTCGCCGGCTTCGTAGCCATGCTGGTCATTCACCGCTTTGAAGCGATGGACCTGGAAGCTGATGACGACGAGATTGTCGCTGCGCCCCCCAGCTTCCTGGCAGAGCTGCGCCGCCCGATCGGCGAACCCCTTGCGGTTGTACAGCCCCGTCGCCGGGTCGGTCGTCGCAAGCAGCGCCGCGCGCTTCTCCTGCTCGGCCCGGACCTCGGCTTCGTGCTGAAGGTCGATGTAGCGGCGCCAGCCGAACAGAATCAGCGCGACGTTGAGCGTCAGCGCGGTGCTCGCGACGCGTACGTCTGAGGCGAAAGCGCTGCCCTCGATCCGCAGGTGATTGAAGAAGGCGCTCCCGTTCCAGATGAGCAGGAGGACCGCCGTGATGAGGACGGCTAGCACCATCGCATCGCGGCGTGCGCTGAGCAGCCCCGAACTGCCGGGCTTCGGTCCGCTACTGGACATGCTGCGCTGCTAACGCAGGAACGCTTAATAAATTGCTGTCCCAGGTGGCGGAACTGCGTTCGGGCGCAGCGATGTCGCTGACCGCAGATCGCCGTCCTCGGATGTCGCCCGGATATCCTGCGGGCGGCGATGGTGCGGACGGCGGGATTTGAACCCGCACTCCCTTCACGGGAAGAGGATTTTAAGTCCCCAGCGTCTACCGTTCCGCCACGTCCGCTCGTTCGGCCCGGCGACGGTAGAAAGCTGCCGGACTATTCCGCGGTCACTTCCTTGAGGTTTAAGCGCTCGCGCATTTCCTTGCCCGGCTTGAAATAGGGCACGCGCTTGGCATCCACCGAAACAGCCTCGCCGGTACGCGGATTGCGGCCCACGCGCCCGTCGCGCTGGCGCGTCGAGAAGGCGCCGAAACCGCGAAGCTCGACGCGGCCACCACCGGCGAGCTGGTCGGTGATGGAGTCGAAGATGGCGCTGACCACGCCTTCGACCTCGCGCTGGGTCAGGTCGGGAAAATCGGTGCAAAGCTTCTGCACCAGCTCGGATCGGATCATCGGCACCCCGCAACGGAGAATCGGTCCCGCCCCCGGTGGGGACCGTTTGACCTAAGGCTGTCAGGAAAGTTTGTCTCGCGCAAGAAGGATTTACCGCAATTGCGCGGGCGTCCCGCACCGGAACGCCCGCGCCTTGCCGGCTACTTCTTGGACTTCTTCGTCTTCGATTCCTGGGCCTCCTTGAGCGCCTGTCCGAGGATGTCGCCGAGGCTCGCTCCGGAATCAGAGCTGCCGTACTGCGCGACCGCCTGCTTTTCCTCGGCAATCTGCATCGCCTTGATCGAGAAGTTCGGCTTCTTCGAGCGGTCGAAGCCGACGACCATCGCATCGAACTTCTGTCCAACCTGGAAGCGCTCGGCGCGCTGCTCGTCGCGGTCGCGGCCGAGATCGCCGCGCTTGGCGAAGCCGATCGCCCCGTCGTCGCCCACCTGAACATCGAGCCCGGCGTCCTGAATGGCGCGGACGGTCACCGTGACGACGTCGCCCTTCTTGACCCCGCCGGCCCCAGCGGTCCGGGTCCCCGCACCAGCAGCAGCAGCAGCAGCACCTGCGCCGGCACCTGCGCCGCCGCCCTCGAGCTGCTTCATGCCAAGCGAAATCCGCTCCTTCTCGACGTCAACGTCGAGTACCTGCGCCTTGACCGTCTCACCCTTGCGGTGGAGCGCCAGCGCTTCCTCGCCCGACACGCCCCAGGCAATGTCCGACATATGAACCATTCCGTCGACATCGCCGTCGAGGCCGATGAACAGCCCGAACTCGGTCGCGTTCTTGACTTCGCCCTCGACCACCGAGCCGACCGGATGTGCCTCGGCGAAAGCCTCCCACGGATTGGCCTGCGCCTGCTTCAGGCCGAGCGAAATCCGGCGCTTCTCCTCATCGACCTCGAGCACCTTCACGTCGACTTCCTGCGACGTGGAGACGATCTTTCCGGGATGCACGTTCTTCTTGGTCCAGCTCATCTCCGAGACGTGGACGAGACCCTCGATGCCAGGCTCGAGCTCGACGAACGCGCCATATTCAGTGATGTTGGTGACGCGGCCGCGGAACACGCCGCCGACCGGATATTTGGCCGTCGCGCCTTCCCACGGGTCGCTCTCGAGCTGCTTCATGCCGAGCGAGATGCGCTGCGTTTCGCGGTTGATGCGGATGATCTGCACCTTCACCGTGTCGCCGATGCCGAGCACCTCCGAAGGATGGTTGACGCGCTTGTAGGAGACGTCGGTGACGTGGAGCAGGCCGTCGATCCCGCCCAAATCGACGAACGCGCCGTAGTCGGTGATGTTCTTGACCACGCCCTCGATCACCTGGCCCTCGTGCAGCGACTGGATCAGCCCGCTGCGTTGCTCGGCGCGGGTCTCCTCGAGGATCGCGCGGCGCGACACGACGATATTGCCGCGGCGGCGGTCCATCTTCAGGATCTGGAAAGGCTGCGGAAGGTCCATCAGCGGTCCGACGTCGCGGACCGGGCGGATGTCGACCTGGCTTCCGGGCAGGAAGGCGACGGCGCCACCGAGATCGACGGTGAAGCCGCCCTTGACGCGCCCAAAGATGATGCCCTCGACGCGGTTTCCGGCCTCGAACTCTTTCTCGAGCTTGTCCCACGCGGCTTCGCGGCGCGCGCGGTCGCGCGACAGCATCGCTTCGCCGGCCGAATTCTCGACCCGGTCGACATAGACCTCGACCTCGTCGCCGATCTTCAAATCGGCGCGCTGACCCGGCGCTGCGAACTCGCGCAGCGGCACCCGGCCCTCGCTCTTCAGGCCGACGTCGATCACGGCCATGTCATTCTCGATGCCGGTGACGGTGCCCTTCACCACCTTGCCTTCGAAGGTTTCGTTCTCGCCGCCGAGGCTTTCGTTGAGGAGGGCCGCGAAATCGTCGCGGGTCGGGAATGTCGTGGTCGCCATAAAAAGAGTGTCTCTCGGTCTTCATCGGGCCTGCCGCGTGCCGCGCCACCGTGGCGGGGCTTCACATGCGGACCTGGTTTCATGCACTGCCGCCAGAACACCATGCGCTGACGGCGTCCATCGGCGCGGTTCCCAAGCGGACAGCCCGACGCGAAAAAGCGCGTGACGGCGCCGGTTCGTCCGGTCCGCCGTACGCGCTCGCCAAGGAGACGGGCTGTCCAGAGGGGGTAGCGCCCGCCGGACGGCCGCGCCCTTAGCTTAGAGGGGGTTGAGGAGCAAGCTTCGACGTTCAGGCGAAGCGACATGCAGGTGGCGGCCGGTAGCCGCCGCTAGCCGAGGACCTCGAGCGCGGCCGCGTAAGCGACGGCGCAGAATGGGGCCTTGAGGATTTCAGGCGGGCGCGGTTTCGCCGTCCTGGAGTGCGTGCGGACCTTCGAGTCCGTTTTGTTCGGTCGTGATTTCATCATTCGTTGCAGCGGCCGAAGCCGCCTTTCTTTCATGTTCCTCGCTCCGCAGCCGCTGGCTCAGGCGCGCCTTGTCGGCGAGCGCGGTCCACGCGGCTTCGGAGCGGCGGCAACGCTCGCGCACATGCTCGAGCGTTGCCGCTTCCGCCTCGTCTCGTGCCTGTTCGGCCCGGGCGAGGAAGAAGATGAGGTTGCTGCCTCGTTGGATCGGAACGGCCGGTGTTACTCGGCCGCGCCGGTCGCCGGGGCGCCCTGGGCGGTCTCTTCGGCCGGCTTGAGGTTCACCGCGCTCATCTTGCCGCGGCGGTCCTCCTCGAGCTCGTACGACAGGCGCTGGTCCTGGCGCAGGCTGCGCATGCCGGCGCGCTCGACGGCGGTCATGTGAACGAACGCGTCATTGCCGCCCTCGTCGGGCTGGATGAAGCCGTAGCCCTTGTTTTCGTTGAAAAATTTTACGGTGCCGATTGGCATGTCTTTAATCCTTCTGCACGGGCCGCGAGATTGCCGGCCCGTTCCTGCTAGGAGGCGACAAGAGAAGGAAAAAGGAGCCGCAAAGCGCCAGAAACCGTCATTTTGCGACTAGTAGCGGAACGGATATGTGAAGCGGAGGCAAGAAATGTAAGCGTGCAGGCAAAATAAATATTTGAATTTGGGAAATTGGGCCGCTGTGCTAAGGCAGTGCATCGCGTGGATTGTTTCGACAGTAGGCCCGCGCGGCTGAGAGACGACGTGCTCCCGCTTACTTGAATGGAGCTGCGCGTGGATCTCAATTATCTTTACAAGCGTCACCAGATTTCGCTGTTCATGGCCGACAACGCCGATAGCGAGCAGGCGCGCCGCACGCATCACGCGCTGGCGAAGGGCTATGCCGCCCGAATCGCCGGCGCCAAGTGCCCGCGGCCGACCGCGAGCATCGTCTGATGGAACGGCCAACGCGCGGCGAGGCCGCGGAGGATTTGCGGGAGCAGGCCGCATCGTGCCGCAGGCTCGC
>NZ_WJSQ01000055.1 GCF_009720245.1 Sphingomonas segetis
GCTGGCTCACCGGGTCGAGCGCGGCCGAGGCCTATTTCGGCGCGGCGATGCTGTTCGCGGCCGTCGGCGCCCTGATCCTGGTGCTCGTCGGCGCCACCTACAGCGAAGGAACGCAGCCGCACCGGCCGCTGCCCGCGAGCGTCGGCGCCGCACTGCTAAGCCTCGCGAGGAACCGGGCCTTCGTCGCGCTCAACGCGGCGATGATGGCGATGATCGTCGCCATCACCGTGCTCAGCAAATCGGTGCTCTATTATTTCAAATATCTGTTGAACGATCCCCAGGCGGGGCAACTGGCGCTCGGCGCGATGGGGCTGGTCAGCGGCGTCGCGATCCCGCTGTGGATGCTGGTCGGCCGCCGAGTTGGCCTGCGCGCGCTGTGGATGATCTCGGCGGGCCTCGGGATCGCCGGGCTGATCCTCTTTGCGGTCGTGCCCTTCGGCGGCACGCACCTGATGCAGCTGTTCCTTGTCGCCATGCAGGTGATGAGCGTCGGCCTGAATTTCGTCTTCTGGGCGATGCTTCCCAACACGATCGAATATGGCGAGCAGGCGACCGGGCTGCACGTCGAAGGGACGGTGTTCGGGGTCGCCGCGCTCCTCCAGCGGATCGCGATCGGCGTCGCGACGGCGATCCTCGGCTGGGGCTTCGCCTCCGCCGGCTATGTCGCCAATGTCGAGCAGAGCGAAGCGACGCTCGCGAGCATGCGCATGACCGTCGCGCTGGCGCCGCTCGCCTTCCTCGCGCTGTCATGCGTCGCAATGCTGTGGAACCCGCTCGGCCGACGTTCCAGCGAGGCGCCGGAGGTTGCGGGCGCCGCTGTCTAGGCGACGACGTCGAAGGTGCCGTGGACACCCTCGGCTTCGGCCGACGGCGCAATCCAAACGTCGAAAGTGCCCGGCTCGACCACCGGCCGATCCTGGAGCCCGTAGAACGCGAGGTCGGCGGCGCTCAGCGTGAACCGCACGACCTGCGACTGGCCCGGCGCGAGCGCGATCTTGCGGAACGCCTTGAGCTCGCGCACCGGCCGCGTGACGCTCGCGACGCGGTCGTGGATATACAGCTGCGCGACCTCCTCCGCGGCGCGCGTGCCGCGGTTGATGATCGTCGCGGCGACTTCGATCCTTCCGTTCATCGGCAACGCCGGCGCGCTGAGTGTGAGCCCCGAATAATCGATCTTGCCGTAAGTGAGGCCGTGGCCGAACGGGTAGCGGGCGCTGTTCGGGATTCCGCGGAAATGCGCCTTGTACGGCTGCAGCTCGCCCGGGGGGTTGGGTCGGCCGGTCGGCTTGTGCGCATAATAATAGGGTTGCTGGCCCGACTTCCACGGGAAGCTCGCGGGCAGGCGGCCCGAAGGACCGTAGGCACCGAACAGCACGTCGGCGATGGCGTTGCCGGTCTCGGTCCCGAGGAACCAGGTGGCGAGGATCGCCTGCGCGTCGGCGACCGCGCCCTCGAGTGCGAGGGCTCGGCCGTGCTTGAGCACGACGACGACCGGCTTGCCGACCGCCGCGACCGCTTCGGCGAGCTTCTGCTGTGGCTCGGGTACGACGATCTCGGTGCGCGACTGTGCTTCGCCCGACATGCCGGTATGCTCGCCGATCGCGAGCAGGACGATGTCCGCGTCGCGCGCGGCGGCGACTGCCTGCTCGATCCCGCCGGGGAGCGGCTCTTCGACCTTTGAGCCTTCGGCGACGATGACCGACGATGGATCGCGCACGGCCGCCCGAACGCCCGTCGCAAGATCGACCGCCTTCGCATCGTCGCCGTACACCACCCACGGTCCGACGAGATCGTGCGCGCCGGACGCGAACGGCCCGATCAGCGCGATCCGTTTGCCTGAGCGGGGAAGGGGCAGCAGATCGCCGTCATTCTTGAGCAGGACGATCGACTTGCGCCCGGCTTCGCGCGCCAGCGCGCGGGTCTTGGGAAGGAGCGAGCGCGCCGCTTCGCGCTTCTCGTCGATACGGCGGAAGGGATCGTCGAACAGGCCGAGCATCGCCTTGAGCGCGAGCACGCGGCGCACGGATTCGTCGAGCTTCGCCTGCGGCACCTCGCCGCTGCGCACGAGGTCGGGCAGGAACTTGCGGTAGAGCCCGCTCGCCATGCTCATGTCGACGCCGGCGAGGAAGGCGATCCTCGCCGCGTCGCGGCCGTCCTTCGCATAGCCGCCGGCGATCATTTCCTCGTCGCCGGTGTAATCGGAGACGACGAAGCCCTGGAAACCCCACTGGCCGCGCAGCAGGTCGGTCATCAGCCAGTGATTGCCGGTCGAGGGGATCCCGTTGATCTCGTTGAACGAGGCCATCGCCGACAAGGCTCCGGCATCGAACCCGGCCTTGTACGGCGGCAGATAGACTTCGTGCAGCCGCCGCATCGACATGTTGGCGACATCGTAATCGAGGCCCGATTCAGCCGCGCCATACGCCGCAAAATGCTTGATGCAGGCGAGCATGTGCTCCGGCGACTTGAGGTCGGCGCCCTGAAAGCCCCGGACTCGCGCGGCGGCGAACAGGCTGCCGAGCATCGGGTCCTCGCCGCCCCCCTCGACTCCGCGGCCCCAGCGCTGGTCGCGCGCGACGTCGACCATCGGCGAGAAGGTCCAGTCGATGCCGGCCCCGGACGCCTCGAACGCCGCGGCTTCCGCGGTGCGGCGGGCGAGGTCGGGCTCAAAGCTCGCCACTTCAGCGAGTGGAACGGGGAAGATCGTGCGGTGGCCGTGAATGATGTCCGCGGCGAAGATCATCGGGATCTTCATCCGCGATTCCTTGACCGCGGCGTTCTGGAGAAGCCGCGCCATGCGTGCGCCGTTGCCATTGAAGACACCGGTCAGCTGGCCCTGCCGCGCCTCATTGACCTGCTGGTCGAAGTCCGATCCGTTGCCGGGCGGGTTCAAGCTCAGCGCAGCGCCGCCGCCCCAGGCCGACGGCATGATCTGGAGCTGGCCGGCTTTCTCCTCCGGCGTCATGCGCGCGATCAGCGCGTCGACGAACCCGGGAACCGCGACCTTGCCAACGGCCTGGAGCAGCGCTCGAGCGGGGCTGGCGAGCCACGCTGCGGCCGCCCCGGTGCCCATCAGCATGGCCCTTCGCGAAACGCGCGTGTCGAGCATGACCTGTCCCCTTCATCCTGCCGCGACCCGGCGCAAGTGCCGCGACCGAAGCACGCGCTCGCCCGCGCACTTGACCCTCTGTGTAACCGGTTACATGACGCAGCTGGTGAGCAATTGCAATCGCCGCGCGCGTGACTTTCGCGCCGTTTCCGGCCGATAAGGCCCCGCCTGCCGGCTTCTCGTGAGGAGAGCATGCCCGAAGCCACGATCCGCGATGTCGCACGCCGGGCGAAGCTCTCAGTGGCGACCGTGTCGCGGGCGCTCAACGGTTTTGACAATGTTAGCGAGCAGGCACGCGAGCGTGTCACCCAGGCGGTGCGCGAGCTCGGCTACGTCCCGCACGCCGGCGCGCGCAGCCTTAGCCTCGCGCGGACCAATGCCATCGGCGTCGTGCTCCCCGACCTTCACGGCGAGTTCTTTTCGGAGATCGTGCGCGGCATGGACCGTGAGGCGAGCCGGCGCGGTTACCTTCTGCTGCTCTCCAACCTCCACGCGCGCGCCGAGCAGGCGCAGCTCGCGCTTCGCGCGATGCACGGCCGCGTCGACGGGCTGATCGTGATGGCGCCGCACCTCAAGTCGGAGGAGCTGGCGGCGGCCCTGCCGCCGGGCGTGCCGTCGATCCTCATCAACACCCGCGACAAGCCGGGCGCTCATGCGGCGATCCACCTGGACAATGTCGCGGGGGTCCGGGCCGTCATCGATCATCTCGAGAAGCTCGGGCGCAAGCGGCTGGTTCATATCGCAGGGCCGGCGGGCAACGTCGATGCCGACGAACGCGCGGCGGCGGTTCGCGAGGCGTGCGCCGCCGCCGGGATCGCGTGCGAAATCCTTCACGGCAATTTCGAGCAGCAATCGGGCGAGCGCGCGATCGCGGCGCTGCTGGAACGCGGTCATGAATTCGACGCGTTGTTCGCAGGCAACGACAATATGGCGATTGGCGCCCTTCAGGCTCTCCGCGCGCACGGCGTTTCGGTCCCCGACCAGGTGGCCGTTGCCGGCTTCGACGACATTCCGCTCGCGCGCCACCTCGGCCTGACCACGGTGCGCGTGCGGATTGCGGAGCTCGGCGAGCGGGCGCTTGCCCGGCTCCTCGACTCGTTCGGCCGAGGACAGGATCGAGGTGACGAGCTCCACGCGCCCGAACTCGTCGTCCGCGCCACGACCGGCGAGGTGAAGCCCTGATGCATATCGACCGGCGCGCGCTGCTCAAGGGATCGTCGCTGCTCCTTGCGAGCGCGGCTTTGCCGGCCCGAGCGGGCTTCGCATCGGCACCGTCGCTTCCGGCCTTCTACGAAGACATTGAACGCCGCACCTTCCGCTGGTTCTGGGACCACGCGAACCGCCGCAACGGACTGGTGCCCGACCGCTGGCCGACGCCGAGCTTCGCGAGCATCGCTGCAGTGGGCTTTGCGCTTCCGGCCTATGCGGTCGGCGTCGAGCGGGGCTGGTGCACGCGCGCCGAAGCACGCGACCTGACGCTTACGACGCTCCGCTTCTTCTGGAACGCGCCGCAAGGGCCGGGGCGGTCAGGCACGACCGGTCACGCGGGTTTCTTCTACCATTTCCTCGACATGGAGCGGGGGCTCCGCTTCAAGGAGGTGGAGCTGTCGAGCGTCGACACCACGATCCTGCTGATGGGCGTGCTTTTCGCTGGCCAGTATTTCGATCGGGCGGACGCCGTTGAGCAGGAAATCCGCCGCCTTGCGAACGCGCTCTACGAGCGCGCGGACTGGAACTTCTTCCGCAGTGATGGGCGCGCCGCGATCTCAATGGGATGGCACCCTGAAGAGGGGCTGATTCCGGCCAATTGGGTTGGCTTCAACGAAGGCATGTTCGTCAACGTCCTCGCGCTCGGCTCTCCGACCCACGCCGCGCCGGCCGACCTGTGGCGGGAATGGACCGCGAACTACGCCGACTTCTGGCGCGGCGAGGGGCCGACCCGCCGCGTCGCCTTCGCGCCGATGTTCGGCCACCAGTACAGCCACATATTCATCGATTTCCGCGGCGTTCGCGACGCGGTGATGCGGCGGGCCGGGTTTGATTATTTCGAGAACAGCCGGCGCGAAACCTACGCGCAGCGCGCTTACGCCGCCGCAAACCCGATGGGCTGGCGCGGCTATTCGAACCGGGTCTGGGGCCTGACCGCGTGCGACGGGCCGGGTTCGTTCGAGCTGCCGTACCGCGGCGAGGAACGGACCTTCTACGGCTATGCGGCGCGGGGCCCGATCGGCGAACCGGACGGCCGCGACGACGGCACCATCGCGCCGACTGCCGCGCTCGGATCGCTTCCGTTCGCGCCGGAGATCGTCATCCCCTGTGCGCAGGCGCTGCGGGCAGAGCCGCGGCTGTTCGCCCGCTACGGCTTCAAGGACAGCTTCAATCCCAGCTTCAACTACACAGGCGTGACGGTCGAGACGGGCTCGGTCGATCCACGGCACGGGTGGGTCGCGACCGATTATCTCGGAATCGACCAGGGGCCGATATTGCTGCAGGCAGCAAACTACCGCGACGATTTCGTGTGGCGGCACATGCGCCGCGTGCCCGCGATCCGCCGCGGGTTGATCCGCGCCGGGTTCACGGGCGGATGGCTCAGCGCACGGGCAGAACGCGGCTGAGCTTCGACACGCCGCTTTCGTTGAATGCCTCGACCGCCGCGTAATAAGGCACGCCGACGTTCAGCGAACGCAGCTCCTTGCTCAAAGTCGCGCCATTGCCGAGCTCGTCCGCCCACAGCTGGTGCGTGAGCGTCAGTCGATCAGGCCGGATTCCGAAACGGATGTTGTAGCCGATTGCGCCGGGTACGCGCTTCCATCGGATCGTCGCGTCGCGCTGGTCGGTGTGCCGCGATGCGGTGACTGCGGCCGGTTGCGCCGGCGCTGCACCACCGGCACTCCCGAACACGCGGATGTCGCTGATCGCGAGGTTGGCCGCGCCGACGTGCCCATGGACGTAACGGATGAACCGCGCGCGCACCGGCGAATCGAGCTCGAAATAGGCATTCGGCCGGTCGCGCCGCGGCGCCTCGGTGCGCGCGATCTCCTGCCATTGCTGGCCGTCGCTCGACGCCTCGAGCGTGAACTCGGTATAGATATCGGGCGCATCGGCGAAGCGGCCGGACTTATAGTCGGCGAAATTCACCTGCACCGCACGGACGGTGT
Organism: Sphingomonas segetis; assembly: GCF_009720245.1. Classification (GTDB taxonomy): domain Bacteria; phylum Pseudomonadota; class Alphaproteobacteria; order Sphingomonadales; family Sphingomonadaceae; genus Sphingomicrobium; species Sphingomicrobium segetis. Next base: position 6,268 of record NZ_WJSQ01000055.1, read on the forward strand.
CGACCTTCCCGAGATCGACGGTGAGCGTTTCGCCCGGTTTTTTCTCGGCGGCGACCCAGAAGCTCTGCGGGTTCTCGTCGGTCACCCTGTCGGCGGCGAACTCGCCTAACGTCGACGAGGCGCTTACGCCCTTGCGGTAGGAGAGCAGCATCCAGCCTGTGAACAGGCTGTCGGGGTCGTCAATTTTTTTCGTTGGGACGTATTGCGGGAAGTCGCCGAACCGCGACGACGCCCCGAACTGCCCGTCGGCCTCGAACCTCGCGGGCAGCATGTCGATCCGCCGTTCGAAGGTCCAGTTGTAGCCGATCCACGGTGTCCCCGTGTTCCACCAGTTTCCATACCGGTCCTGAAAGGTCGAGCCGTGGCCCGCACCGTGAACGAAACCGCCGGGCTTGTAGGCGATCGGGTTATAGTCGGCATATTCGAACGGGCCGAGCGGCTTGTCCGACACGTAGGTGCCGTTTGCATAGGCGTTGAACTCGGTCCCGGGCGCGCCGTACTGGAGATAGTAGCGCCCGTCATGCTTGGTCATCCACGCGCCCTCCACGTAGGGCTTGGTCGGTTGGCCGTTGGCGAGGAGCCCGCTGTGGTCCTGTCCGAACCGTTCCCACCCGTGCTTGTCCGGGTGCAGGACGAACAAGGGTTCGGCCGGGCTCTGGTAAATCAGCTTGCCGTCGGCGAACGCAATCTTCTGCCCGTAGATCGGGAAAACGTTCGATGAGCCCCAGTACAGGTACCACTGGCCGTCGTCGTCCTTGAGCAAACCCGGGTCCCACGGTCCCGGCGGCACTTCTCCTGGCTTCATCTCCTCCGGCGGCTTGTCGACACCGCCCGGAAGCTCCGGCATCTGCCGCACGAGAACGTCGAGCTTGCCGGTCTCCGGTGCCGTCGTGACGAAGATGGCCCCCGGGCGCGTGAACGAGATCGACGGCATCAGGATCAGCCGGTCGCCGTCGACGGCCGCAGCCGGCGCGACGACGCCGCCGAATGGCCAGCGCGACGGGGTGACGAACTCCCAGTGCATGAGGTCGGTCGAGCGCCAGTAGCCGTCGGCCAGAGTCATGAAGAGATAGTAGTCGCCGTGATAGTTGACGACCGCAGGGTCGGCACCCGTCCGGTACGACACGCCCTGGTTGATCTGCTCGAAATTGTAGCGGTAATCGATGTCGATCGGGTTGATGTAGGTGCGCTGCGCGGCGGCGCCCGAGTCTGCGATCGCCAGCGCGGCGGTCAGCAGCAGGAATTGGCGCATTTGGATCTCCTCAGTTGCCGCGGACGAACAGATTGGCGGTCAGCCGCCCTTCGCGCGGATCGGCGCTGAAGCTCATGTCCGGCGGGATGATTCCCGAATGGAGCAGGCTTCCCTGGTAGACGATCAGCCGGTCCGGCACGCCTTCGACCGCGCCGATTTGCTCGAAATGCTCGTCCGACCCGTGGATGTACCCTGCGTCTGCCGGCAGCAATGCCGCGTCGGCTTTTGCGGTGCGGACAAACAGCTCGACATTCGAATCCGTGACTTGTTCGATGCCGGTCGAGCGTTGACGGTAGAATGCGGTGCCCGAGCCGCACGGTACCCGCAGGTAGTGCAGAAGCGCGAGGTGCTTCGCGTCGGTCGTGTCGAAATGCGGCGCGCGTTGCGGAGGCGTGAGTTTGGCTGGCGAGGTCGTCACCATCGAAAAACTCGCCTCGAGCAGCGTGAACCGATCGAGGTCAAAGGCGCCGGCAATGAACTGCGCGGCGCGCTCGCACGTCTCCTGCACGTAGGAATCGGCCGCGTCATCGGCGAGGGTGATTATGCGACGGAGCCCGGGGTAGTAGTTGGTGTGCGGAGGGTAGGGCGCGAGTCCTTCAGCGATGTCGAGGATGCGGTCGAGCTCGCCGCTGAATTCGTCGACGATCACGACCGGGCTGGCGGCCTGTCCCAATCGGCGAAGTTCGGGCCTCACTCCGGCCACACCTCTTCAAGCAAAAGAGGAGGGGCGGTGAGCCCCTCCCGATCGGCCCGAGGGGATGCAAGGGCCGAAGTATCTCAACCTAGAATTTGAACCGAAGCCCCGCCTGGAACTGGCGCTGGTCGTTGCTGACCTGGCTACGCGGGTCGACCAGTGGCGGGACCGCGCCACCGCCGGCACCCCATGCGGAGTAGGTGTGGTTGACCCAGTCGAACACGTTGAAGACCTGGAAGTCGGCGGTGAGCTCGGTACCCCAGGGAAGTTTGAAGGTCTTGGCCACGCGCGCGTCGAGCCGCTTGTAGCCGAACGTCTTGTGCGGGAAGTAGACGCCGGCAAGATTGGCGAAGCAGCACGCGCCCTCGGGCGGCGGCGCAACGGTGCCTGGCGGTGAATTGAAGGTCGCGACCAGGTGGCCGAAGGCCGGGCCTGACGACAGAGTGAGGATCCCTGAAAGCGTGATCCCGAACGGGGCGCGCCAGTTGCCCGAGGTCACAGACCGCCATTTCTCGACGTTTGGCACATAGTTCCAGCCGTAGGTGTCGAGCTCCGGCCCATTGAACATTTCGTCGCCGAAGAAGTCCTGGCCGATGTTGGTCCGCGCACGCTGGAGCGTCAGCGACTGCGTGAAGCCCCACGTGCTCCTGTCGGTAAACGGCTTTTCGATTTGCAGGTAGAGCGCGTTGAGCGTCGCCCGGCCGTTGTTCTGACCGCGGTTCAGCTTGCCGTTGAAGCCGGTCAGCTGACCGTTGGTTGCCGCGCAGTTCGGGAACGGCCCGTTCGGCGTGAAATCGATGATCCACTGGTCGCCGCCGTTGCTGCACCCGATCACGTTGCCCGCAGAGTCCCGCTGCAGCTGTACGGTGTACCAGCCGTTCGAATAGAAGTTCGCGCGCGTGAACAGGAAGATGTTGTGCGATTCGACATGGCTGTAGGTCAACGACGTCTGGATGTCGCCGAAGCGCTTGCGGACTCCGATGTCGAACTGGTCCGAATAAGGCATCTTCACCTTGTTCGGTAGCACCCAGACTGCGCCGCCGGTGAAGCCCTGGCTTGCGGCGAACTGGCGCAGCGCCTCGGGATCGTGGCAGTAGGCCGGCGGCGACGCGCCGGCGCAGGCCGGCAGCTGGAGCGTGAGGGTGGTGTTGCTGTTCTGGAGCGTCTCGAGCACGCCTTCGATGAACAGCGGCCGGTCGTAATAACGGCCCGCGCCGCCGAACAGCACCAGGTCGTGGTCACCGCGGACGTCGTAGGAAACGCCGAGACGCGGCTGGAACGCGCCCCAGAATGGCTTCCGGTTGTCGCCGGTCGAAATATAGTCGTCCGCATCGATGCCGCGCGCGATCCAGCCCGGATAGGCGCGGAGCGCCGCCGCGATCGCCGGCGGAGTGACGTAATCGTTGTTGTTGGCGTTGCTCTCGAAATCCCAGCGCAGCCCAGCATTGACCGTCCAGTGCTCGTCGGGCTTCCATTCATCCTCGACGTAAAGGCCGATCTGCGTGTCCTTGCCCGACACCGTGGGCGACGGCGCGACGTTGATTGACCCGGCGAACGGCGCAGCGGTCGTGATGTCGAACGACGAAATCGGGCACGGCGTGCCGGGTGGTGTCGTGCACGGGTTCGCGACGAAATAGGTCCCGTTGAAGCCGTTGTTCTCGGTCCGCGCAAGATCGTAGAAGGTGATCTGGCCGCCGGCCTTGAAGGTGTGCTCGCCGTGACGCAGGGTCGCGTCGTCCTTGATCACCCACGACTTCTCTTCGTCGTTCTGCTGGAAGCTGTTGGCGCCGAGGAAGACGAGCCGCGAGCCGGTGTCATGACCGCCCGTCAGAATATATTCCGGACCTTCCGTGAGGTTGGGCGTTCCCTGGTTGGCCTTGTCGTAAGCGATGTTCAGGAAGTTCAGGAAATTGCCGACGCTGTGCTTCCACTGTAGCTGGTAACGCCTCTGCTCGGTCTCGAGCAGGCGCCCGTGACTCTGAACCGCATTGCCGCCGAAGTCGCTGAGATTGCTCTGGACGCGGCGGTAGCCCATCAGGTTGACGGTGTCGTTGTCGGTCGCGAACCAGGTCAGCTTGCCGAAATAGAGACGTTGCTTGAAGTCCTGCGGAATAGACCCGTTGACCAACGCCTCGATGTTCTGCGGGACCGACGCGGAAACGTCGAAGGTACGCGCGGGGAACTTCCGGTTCAGACCCTCGAACGCCACGTAGAAGCTGAGCTTTCCCGGGATGATGGGACCGCCGAGATCCGCGCCGAACTGCTTGCGGTCATAATCCTGGTTCGTGTTCTTGGTGTAGGCGCGTCTGCCGATGAAGGATTCCGGCTGCCAGTCGAGGAAAGCGGATCCGTGAAAACGATCGCCGCCAGTCTTGGTGATCGCCGACAGAACGCCCGCTGCCGACTGGCCAATCTCGGCACCGAAATTCTGCGTGATTAGCTGATATTCCTGGATCGCGATTTGCGGAAAGGGGTTGCCGAAATCGCCGAAGTTCTGCCCGAACATGCCCCCGTGGTTGATCGGGTTCTTGAACGTCATCCCGTCGAGAAGGACATTCGAATTGGCAGGCGACAGCGCGCCGATCTGAAGCTGTTGCGCGCCGCTCGGATTGGTTAGCTGGACGCCTGGCGCGAGCTGGGCGAAGCTGAGGAAGTTGCGCGAGTTCTGGGGCAGGTTTTCGATCTGCGCCGGAGTGATGTTCGTGGCGACGGACTGCGCCTGGACGGGCTGGGCCGTGCGCCGCCCGGTGACGACGATCGCGCCGCCTGCCGCGCGCGGCGCGACGAAGTCGATGATCACCGCCTGGTTGACGCCGACCGTCGCGCTCTGCGCCGCCTTGCCCTCGACCGAGACGGTGTAGGTCGACGGACGAAGGCCGAAAATCTCGTAGTCGCCCTGCGCGTTGACGGTGCCGACCTGGCGCTGCCCGGTGTGGCTGTCGACGGCCACCACCTGAGCGCCCGCCGCCGCGCCGTCGACGTGGCCGCGGATCGTTCCGAACTCAGTCTGAGCATAAGCGGGGCTCGCGACGGTGAGCGCGACGGCAATCGCAACGCCCGAAATTCCTGACGCAAGCCTGCGCTTGTTGTGCGTGTTGTTCACTTCGCGTCTCCCCAGTCGCGGCGGGTGTAACCGGTTACATCTGTGCATAACCAATTGCTCGTTGGCGCGCGATGAAACTATTTCACCGGCGCGAAGTCAACTCGGCTGAACGAATGTTCATACGGCTTTGCCGCCGCTGTGTCCTTGAAGCCACGCGCGGCCGTTACGTTGCGCCGCGCTCATAGCTCAGCGTGAAGCTGACACCCGGCGGGGCGGCAGCCGCCGGCGGCGCCGGCGTGCTGGGCGGAAGCCGCCGCACGAACTCGCCGTGGTCGGGCATCTTGTCGGCCACATCCTCGATCACCTCGACGATGTCGCTCAGGAAGCCCGCGATCTCCTCCGCAGGGACGAAGCTCGTGACCGGATCGGGCTGCATCTCGAACCCTTGGCCGAGCAGAACCTGGACCCAGCTCTCCTCGGCGAACAGTTCCTGCGCATTGTGCTTGAAGAAACGGCCGGACGACCGGAACAGTTCGAACCGGTCGTTGAGCGAGTCCGGCACGTCCATGGTGCGCAGATGATCCCAGAACGGGTCACCGGTGCGCCGCGTGACCTTGTAGTGCGCGATGATGAAGTCGCGCACGTCCTCATATTCGGTGCGCGCCTGGAGGTTGTATTCCTCGATATCCGCAGCGGAGAAGCTTTCCGCCGGAAACATCGCGAGCAGGCGGTGGATGCCGGTCTGGATGAGGTGGATGCTGGTCGATTCGAGCGGCTCGAGAAAACCGGACGAAAGACCGATTGCGATCACGTTCTTGTCCCATGCCTTGAGCCGCTGCCCTGGGCGGAACCGCACGAGGCGCGGGTCCGCGATCGGCTCGGAGTCGACATTGGAGAGCAGGATTTCGGCCGCTTCGTCGTCGCCGAGCAACTGCGAGGCATAGACGTAGCCGTTGCCGACGCGGTGCTGCAGCGGGATGCGCCACTGCCATCCCGCCTTGTTTGCGGTGCAGCGGACATAGGGTGTCACCGGCTCGACGCTCGCGGTCGGAACGGCTTGGGCGCGGTCGCACAGCAGCCACTGGTTCCAGTCCTCGTAGCCGATGCCGAGGGCGTCGCCGATCAGCAGAGCGCGCATGCCCGAGCAGTCGACGAACAGGTCGCCGTCGACCTCGCGCCCGTCGGCGAGCCGGACGCGTTCGACGAAGCCACTTTCGGGCTGCTGCACGACCTCGACGATGCGGCCCTCGATCCGGGTTACGCCGCGCGCCTCGCATTGCGAGCGCAGTAGCCGCGCGAACAGCGACGCATCGAAATGAAAGGCGTAATCGATGTCGGCGAGCGGCGAATTGGGGTTGCGCTTGTCCGGGAATGCGAAGCGGTTCTTGAGGCAGGCGACGCAGTTCAGCGCGTAGTGATCGAAATGTTTGACCTTCTCCGGCGTGCGCGCCCGCGCGGCGAGCCACAGCTGGTGCGGGTGAAGCCACAGCATGTCGCGGCCGATCTTGCCGAATCCGTGGATGTAGGATTCGCCCGGCTCGCCCCAGTCGATGAACTGGATGCCAAGCTTGAACGTCGCCTTCGTCGCGGCAATCATCTCGAGCTCGTCGACGCCGGCGAGCGCGAGATAGTTGCGGATGTGCGGGATGGTCGCTTCGCCGACGCCGACGGTCCCGATCTCCTCCGATTCGATCAGCCGGATTTCGACCTGGCTCAGCCATTGCGAGAGGACGGCCGCCGTCATCCAGCCGGCCGTGCCGCCGCCGACGATCGTTACCTTGCGAACCGGCTGGTCGGATCCCGCCACCATCATCCTCCGAGCTGGGTGTTCGAAGCCGCTTAGAGCAAATCCGGCGCCAAAGGGGCAAGCGCCGGCTATTCCGCTTCCGCGCTTTCCACCAACGGCACACGGTAGTCACCCAGCAGCTTGCCGATGTCACCCTTGCGCCGGGCGAGCGCCCGGTCGATTTCCTTCAGCAGCTTCGGTCGTTCTTCTGGACGCCGACGGAAATGTCGAACTGCATCGGCCACTGTATGTCGGGCGTCCACGGAGTCACGGGCTCGAGCCGCAGCGGCACCGGCGAGCGCGCCGCGAAATAGCTCGCGAGCGGACCCCAGACCAGCGCCACGTCGACGGCGACATCGATGATGGTAAGCGTCCCCGAAATTCTGCTCACGGCATAAAGGCGCGTCTCGTCGGGCTAGAGGCCGATGCCCCAGGTCCGCTCGCCCGTCGGCCATCATCGCCGCACCGCACCACTCGCCGGCTGCGGCCGTGCGCAGGATCGAGTGCTACGAACGACGCGGCGGCAATCGCGACACGCTTCAGCAACACACGCCTCCAGTTTCCCCGCGCAGCGGCGCGGGTCGCTGCGGCAAACCTAATTGCGTTAGCGCCGAACTGCTCCGGCGCTGCGCCGAGCCCGTCTTCCGGCGCCGGGACAATCGAATATCCTTCAAGGCCTTTGCGGGAGCGTGACGATGGGCTGGTGCATTGGACGAACGGAAGCGCTGACGGATCCGCTCAGCGCGCGGCGCAAGGCGCTGGCGAAGCTGCGCGGGCTTGCCGACCTGGACGAGCCCGAGAGCCTGGTCGTGCCGATCCTGATCGACGCAATCCTGATGGCGGAAAGCTATCGCGGCGCGCGTCACGAGATCACGTTCCTCGCCGAACTCACGCGCAGCGTCGACGCGTTGATCCGCGAGCTCAACGCGGCCGAAAAGGCGCAGGAGTGGGCCGAGCCGGTCAACGCAGCCTAGGCAAAAGCGGAGCGCCGAGCGCGAAACTTTCGAGTCCGACCGCTTCGAACGATCGGTGAAGCTGGAACGCTGCGTCCTTCAACTTGTCGAAGTCGAGCCTCGGAGCGGGGTCGAGGTCGATAACCAGCCGGTCCGGAGTCTCGATGGTTCCGGCGCGGCTGCCCCAGCCGTGGAACTCGACCGTCTGGACCGTCGCGCAGGCGACGATCTCCTCGGCGCTTTCGACGTACAGATATCGCTCGGTCCGCCCGTTCTTCTGCGCGACCGGCTCGAGGTGGACGAGGGTGTCGAACTCCTTGCCCGCCGGCGGATGCTCGCGATTGCGCTGGAAGAAGCATTTGCTTGTCCGGCAGCGGAACAGGTTGAGCAGCCGCCTGTCGAGGAACGGGAGCATGATCGGCGCGACGATCCGATAGTGGAGCGTCGTTGCTCGGACACTGATCTCGGCCTTCGGGTAGGTCGGCTCGGGCGTCCACACCATGGACGGTAAATCGGCCGGCAACCGCGATCGTTCAGCGGACGGTGAATTAATGTGAACCAAACAGGCGGCGATGGAATCAAATGCGGCGGATGTGCAGTGCCGCAGACGAGGTGAACGATGAAAGTTGAGGGCAAGCTGGAGGGGCGCGAATTGCTGCCCCGCCGCACGCGTATCGATGTCGGCTGGTTGGTCGTTCTCGAGTCCCCGGCGGGCAAGGTCCGCGCCGAGCTTCTCAACGTTTCGGCTCGCGGATTCCGGCTGCGCACCGCACGCGCGCTCGAGGCGGGCGCGGAAGTCGCGATCCGTTTCGCCAGGGATGCGCCGATCGCCGGCCTCATCCAGTGGGTCGACGGCCGCAACGCCGGCGGCGTCTTCGCGGAGGCTGTCGCCCTGTAACGCTCAGCCCGCTTGCCCCATCCCGTTTCGCTTCTAATGGTAGCGCTAACGCGGGAGGGGAGAGCATGCGCTTGCACCGGCTGATCGGCGTCGTCGCCGCCTTGTTGCTCATGAGCGTGGCTACGGCAGTGGACGCGGCGGCGTACAAGAACTTTCGCGCGGCGATCTACATCCCCGTCGCAGAGACCAAGAAGCTCGCCGACCCCGCGACATTTGAGCGCCAATTCAAACGTGTTTCGTCGCAGCTCGACTTCGACAAGGTCTATATCGAGGCGTACCGCGACCGGCAGTTCGCGACCGACGCCGACCTCGACACGGTCAAGCGCGCGTTCCAGGCCAAGGGCATCGAGACCTCGGGCGGCGTGACACTCGCCGCCGGCGGGTCGGGCGGGCAGTTCGGCACCTTCGATTACGAGAACCCGGCCGACCGCGCCGAATGCGAGCGCGCGGTGCGGCTGATCGCGCGGCACTTCGACGAAGTGATCCTCGACGACTTCTTCTTCTACACCTCCAAGTCCGACGCGGACATCGCCGCGAAGGGCAACCGCAGCTGGACCGACTACCGCGTCGACAAGATGCGCGAGGCGAGCCGCAACCTCGTGCTCGGCCCGGCGAAGCAGGAGAATCCGCGCGTTCGTGTGATCATCAAATATCCCAACTGGTACGAGCATTTCCACGGCACCGGCTACGATCTGGCCGAGCAAGCGAAGATGTTCGACGCGATCTACACCGGGACCGAGACGCGCGATCCGGTGATCACCGACCAGCTGCTTCAGCAGTACGAGAGCTACGAAATCTTCCGCTACCTCTCGAACGTCCGGCCGGGCGCGAACCTCGGCGCATGGGTCGACACTTATTCGATCCGTTCGATCGACCGTTACGCCGAGCAGCTGTGGGACGGGCTGTTCGCCAAGGCGCCCGAACAGATGCTGTTCGAATGGAGCGCGATGGCGAGCGAGAAACCGGCGACGCCGGGCAAGCGGCCGTGGGCCAAGCAGGCGACGAGCTTCCGCTGGCCCGCCGCCGGCGGCAACGGTTGGGCTAGCGCCGCGAACCAGGCGCTGCACACGGCGGACG
>NZ_WJSQ01000056.1 GCF_009720245.1 Sphingomonas segetis
ATCTGGTGCGCGCGGATCGGCGGTTCGCCACCGGCGGCGGCCTGGTTGCGCGCCTCAGCGCCCCCGCGATCACGCGGGTGCTCGACCAGATCGACCGGCGGCTCGAATGCGGCGGGCTCGAGACGACGCTCCCGGACGGGTCGAATCGCCGCCTCGGCTTCCGCGCCAGGGGGGCGCATGCGGCCGTCCATATCTCGAGCTGGATGGCACTCGTGCGGCTCGCGACCTCCGGCTCGGTCGGCTGGTACAAGGCGTGGGCGCTCGGTGAGTGGTCGAGCTCAGATCCGGTCGCGCTATTCGAAATCTTCTCTGCGAATTCAGCGCCGCTCGGCGACATCGGCCGTGCGAAAGGGGCGTTCCGCTGGGTCAACGCGCTCGCGCATCGGTTGCGCGACAACGCCCCACGCAAGGCGCGACAGAACATCGCCGCCCATTACGACCTCGGCAATGACTTCTATTCCGCCTGGCTCGATGCGACCATGACCTATTCGAGCGCGCGCTTTGCGAACCCGCACGACAGCCTGGAAGCCGCGCAGCTCCGCAAGATACACACGCTCCTCGACCGCCTCGACCTCAAGGCTGGTCACCGACTGCTGGACATCGGCTGCGGCTGGGGGACGCTGGCGATAGAGGCTGCCAGGCGCGGCGCGTCGGTGGTCGGACTCACGCTCTCCGCCGAACAAAAGGCATGGGCGGAGCGCAAGATCGGCGAAGCGGGCCTGAGCGGCCAAATCGAAATTCGCCTGCAGGACTATCGCGAGACCGCCGAGCAGTTCGACGCGGTCGCCTCGGTGGAAATGGTCGAAGCGGTCGGACAGCGCTGGTGGGGTGCCTACCTCGACAGCATCGCGCGCAACCTCAAAAGCGGTGGCCGCGCCGCGCTGCAGTTCATCAGCATCCGCCATCACATGTTCGACGGCTATGCCCGCAACGCCGATTTCATCCAGACCTACATCTTCCCCGGTGGCTGCCTGCTCGACGAGCCTCGGTTCGCCGCGCTCGCCAGCGAGCGGGGCTTGTCCTGGGAGGATCGCGACGGATTCGGCCGCGATTATGCCGAGACGTTGAAGCGCTGGCGCGAACACTACAACCAAGCGGTTGCGCGCGGCGCGCTGAAAGGCTTCGCCGAGCCGTTCCACGACCTGTGGCGCTACTATCTCATGTATTGCGAAGGCGGCTTTCGCGGGGGCGCCATCGACGTCGCCCAGGTGACGATCATCAGGAGCTAGCCTCGCGTCCCGGCGCGACGAACGACCGCATCACCTGCTCGGTCAGGCGGGCGCAATCGACGCCAGCGAACGGGAAGGTGCCGGTCAACGCCGAGCGCACTTCGGGGGCGAGCGCCTGCTGCAGCTTCTTTCGGGCACGCATCAGCCGCGTCTTCACCGTGCCCGTGGGGATATCGAGTGTGTAGGCCGTATCCTCGACCGACACGCCCTCGATTTCGTGGAGCACGAAGACGGTTCGGAAACTTTCCGGCAAATCGCCGATCGCCCGTTCGAGGATTGACCGCAGTTGCTCGCGCGCCGCTTCCGCTTCGGGGCTCGGCGCCTGCGATCCCTTGGCCAGCTGCTCACGATAGGTTTCGAGCACCTGTACTCCTTCCGCTTCGAGGTGCTTGCGCCGCCGCTGCTGCACGCGCCGCCGCGCGAGCGCCTCGTTGATCGTGATTCGCGTCAGCCACGTGGTAAGAGTCGACCGGGCTTCGAAGGAGCCGATCGCGCGCAGTGCGCTGGCATAAGCGGATTGCAGCACGTCCTCCGCTTCCTGCCGGTTCTTGAGGATGCTCCAGGCGGTTCGAAACAGGCGCTGGTTGTTGGCGGTGACGAGGTGCCGAACGGCTTCGCCATCGCCCGCGGCGCAGCAGCGTGCCAGATCGGCGTCGCTCATGGCGGCATAATCGAGTGCAAGTGGCCGCTTCGTGCTCATTTCGCGATCATACTCCCGCGCATGCCTGGATGATACTTGCAGTAAAAGTCCGCCTTGCCGGCAGAGTTTACCTTCAGGCTGCCTTTGGCGCCCGGCATCAGGTCCAGGTTGAAGCGGTTCTTCGTCTCGGTGACGGTGTGCCGGAACATGTCGTTGTTCAGGAACACCACGGTGTCGCCGACCTTCAGCGGCGGCACCGGGGCGTATTTCATCTTGTCGATCACCACTACGTGCGTAGCGGCTGCTGCCGGCATCGGGGGGGCAACCGGCAGCAGCGCGCCGGCAACCACGGCGAACAGGGGTATGCGCCGCGGGAGCAAGCTCATTTCAGTTTCGCCGCGACCTGCTCGGCGTGGGCCTGGTGCTCCTGGAAGAGCGACAGCCCGGTCTCGAGCAGCGATTTCAGCTCTGCGTTGTCCGCGGACGGGATCAGCGTCGACTTGAGCGCGCCGTTGACGGCCTTGTGAAAGGCAACCTCGTTGTTGAGATATTCGCGATCGTACGCAGCGCCCTTCAGCTTGCTCAGCTTCGCGAGTTCTGCGTTGGCGGATTTGCTGAGGCTCGCGCTCGTCGCGTTCGCTTCCGGCGTCACATGCAGCTTCTTGACCAGCGCGAGCGCCTTGGCGTTCACCGCCTCGTGGTCGCGCACCATCTGCTGCGCGAAGTCCCGCACCGTCGCGTTGTGCGACACTTTCAGCGCCTGCTTGGCCGCGGCAATATCGATGCTTCCGGCGGTGTAGGCGATGTGGGCGATCTGCGGGTCGGTCGGCCCGGCGGCCGCCTGCGCCGGAGCAGAAATGGCGAGCGCGCCTGCGGCGGCAGCAATGAAGAGAGCAGCTCTTGTCATGGAAAGTCTCCCGATGTTCTACGGAGACTTTGACGGCACCGTCAGGAATAAGGTTCCCGAAGCTCCTCGAATTACAAAGCCGCTCGGCGCCGCCGCCCGTTTAAGGGACGACCGGCTGCAACGCTCTTCGTGCCGCGGCGCGTTGCTCGTCGCTGAGCCAGTTGACCTGCAGGACCTTGAAGTCGCCTGTCGTCGTGGCGAGGGCGTTGTAGCCGCCCTCCAGGCTCAGCCACTCGATCGTCCGCGTGGCGCGCGGACGCACCGCCCCGGTGACGCGAAGTTCCACGGCGTCGGCCGCCGGAGTGTAATCCATTTCGTCCGACGCCAGGCCGCAGATCCGCGGGTTGTTGTTGGGACTAGGCTCGTAAGTCAGCAGGTAAAGGAAGGCGCGGCCGGGGCCGTTCAGCCGCCACACCTGTCCAGACGCGGGCCTGCCGAGGCTCTGCTGCAGCGCGCCCGGAAGTGCATCGAAGCTGATTTGGGCAGCCGAGCCGGGCGCCAGCTTCGCCTCGCCATCGAGGCACGCCGCTTCGAAGACCTTCGGCAATTCGGCCGCTGCGAGATTCGCCGCGGGAAGGCTTGCTCCGGCGCTCATCAGGAGCGCAGCAATTGTACCGACCATGTCACTCCCCCTTCAGAACGAGGGCGAATCGTGCCCCGCCGCGAATATAGCATAGCTGGAGGGAAGGGGTTCAGGCCTCAACGCGCAGCTTTTCGCCGCTCGGGGTGTCGGCGGTCAGGCGCTCCACGATGGCGCCCGCCACCACCTCCGGCGGCTTCACGCTCTCCGGCTCTTCGCCGGGGAAAGCGAGCGCGCGCATGCGGGTTCGCGTTGCGCCCGGGTCGATGATGTGGACACGCAGCCGCCCGGTATATTCGGTCTCGTCGGCATAAGCGCCGAGCAGCGCTTCGAGCGCAGCCTTGGACGATCCGTACGCCCCCCAAAAGGCGCGCGGATCGGCGCCGACCGAGGAACTGAGCGCGACTACGTCGGCCCGGTCGGCCCGCTTGAGCAGCGGATCGAACGCGGCGATCAGTGCCTGGTTGGCGAGCAGGTTGAGGCTCAAAAGGCGCGAATATTCCTTCGGGTCGATGTCCTGCACGGGCGACAGCGATCCCAGCATCGCGGCATTCAGCACGAGGATGTCGAGCTTGTCCCAGCGCTCGCCGATCGCCACCGCGATCTTGCCGATGCTCTCGCCTTCGGTGAGATCGAGCGGCGCGATCGTCGCAGTGCCGCCGGCCTGGTGAATGCGCTCCTCGACCTCCTCGAGCGCCGAGGCGGTGCGCGCGACGAGAACCACGTGCGCCCCTTCGGCGGCGAGCGCCTCCGCGGTCGCGGCACCGATGCCGCGCGATGCGCCGGTGACAAGGGCGAGCTTGCCCTCGAGCGGTTTGCTTTGAGTCATCGACGGGTCCCTACTGCAGAGGAGCGCATCTTCAAATCATCATCCCCGCGGAAGCGGGGGCCCAGCACAAGAGAAGAAAGCCAGGTTCCCGCTTTCGCGGGAATGACGAAAATTGTCAGCGGCTCGCCACCAATGCCAGCGGCGCGCCTTTCTCCTTCTCCGACACGTCGGTGAGCGTGGTCGGATAGACGCCGGTGAAGCAGGCGTCGCAGCGCTGCGGCTGCGCAGCATCGCGCTCCTGCCCGAGCGCCCGATACAGCCCCTCGATCGAAATGAAGGCCAGACTGTCGGCGTTGATGTAGTCGCGCATCTGATCGACATTCATCTGCGCTGCGAGCAGCTTGGCGCGCTCGGGCGTGTCGACACCGTAGAAACAGCTGTGCTTGGTCGGCGGAGAAGCGATCCGCATGTGGACCTCGCGGGCGCCTGCGTCGCGCATCATCTGGACCAGCTTCACGCTCGTCGTGCCGCGCACGATCGAATCGTCGACCAGCACGATCCTCTTGCCGTCGACCAGCGCCGAATTGGCGTTGTGCTTGAGCTTGACGCCGAGGTGCCGGACTTCCTGGCTCGGCTGGATGAAAGTCCGCCCGACATAATGCGAACGAATGATCCCGAGCTCGAACGGGATTCCGCTTTCCTGCGAAAAGCCGAGTGCCGCCGGAACGCCGCTGTCGGGCACCGGGACGACGTAATCGGCCTCCACCGGCGCCTCGCGCGAAAGCTCGGCGCCAATGTTCTTGCGGACTTCATAGACCGAAACACCCTCGGCGATGCTGTCGGGGCGCGAGAAATAGACGTGCTCGAAGATGCACGGCCGCGATTTCATGTTCTCGAACGGCCGGAAGGAGCGGATGCCGCCATCGTTGACGATGATGACCTCGCCGGGATCGACGTCGCGCAGGAAGCTCGCGCCGATCACGTCGAGTGCCACGGTCTCGCTCGCGAAAATCGTCGCCTCGCCGAGCTTGCCCATGACCAGCGGCCGGATGCCGAGCGGATCACGGCAGGCGATCAGGCCTTCCTCGGTCAGCACTACGAGCGAATAGGCGCCTTCGACTTGTTTCAGCGCATCGGTGAGCCGGTCCAGTGTATTGGTGAAATGGGAGGTCGCGACGAGGTGGATGATCACCTCTGTGTCGCTGGTCGACTGGAAGATTGAGCCGCGTCGGTTGAGAGTCCGCCGAAGCTTCATGGCGTTGGAGAGGTTGCCGTTGTGCGCGACCGCGAACCCGCCCTCGGCGAGCTCGGCGAACAGAGGCTGCACGTTGCGTAGCGCGGTTTCGCCCGTCGTCGAATAGCGGACGTGTCCGATGGAGGAGCGGCCGGCGAGGCGGCGGATCACATCGTCGCGGTCGAAATTCCCGGCGACATGGCCCATTGCGCGGTGCGAGTGGAAATATTGGCCGTCGAAGCTGGTGATTCCGGCCGCTTCCTGGCCGCGGTGCTGGAGCGCGTGAAGCCCCAGAGCGACGAAGCTTGCCGCATTGTCGGCGCCCCAGATTCCGAAAACGCCGCACTCCTCGCGCAGCTTGTCGTCATCGAACGGATTGGTCGTCAGCATCGGTCCGGGTTCTCGCCTCCCAAAGGGACGGGTCCCTCACGAGGGACTGTCCCTGAAACTCACGCCCGCCATATAGGCGGCGGGCCGGTCCTTGTCGCCCCTCGCCTGAATAAATCGTGAAATCTTAACCGCTTAGAGGGCTTAACCCTTGTAAAGGGCCGGGAATTTTTGTCGCAGTGCGGCAATCTTCGGCCGATCGTTGACGACGATGTACGGGAAGTTGGGGTGCTTCTCGGCGAAGCTCTGGTGATAGGATTCGGCAGGGTAAAAGGCGCCATGCTCAATCCGGGTGGCGATCGGCGCTCGCCAGATGCGGGCGGCGTTGAGGTGCTGGATATAGGCGCGGGCGAACTTCTCCTGCGCGGCGTTCTGCGGATAGATTGCGGAGCGATAGCTCGGCCCGGTGTCGGGCCCTTGCCGATTTACCTGCGTCGGGTCGTGCGCGACCGTGAAATAGATCTGCAGAAGCTTGCCGTAGCTGATCTTCGAGGGATCGTAGCTGATCTTCACCGCTTCCGCATGCCCGGTCCCCTCTGAGCTGACCTTGTCGTAACGCGCATCTTTGGCGCTTCCGCCGGCATAGCCCGAGGTGACGGCGCTGACGCCCTTCACATGCTCGAACACCAACTCCATGCCCCAGAAGCAACCGCCGGCGAGCACCGCCGTTTCCGTCCGCGCCGGCGCACCGGTCGCTCCGCCGAGGGGAAGGGTCAGCAAGGCTCCGGCAAGCAAAGCGGCGGTGCGTCTCATCGGTCCTCTCCTCCAATGCGCTTCACTATGCGAAATCCGCTGAACATCGGATGCACATGCTGGACGGCAGTTCGGTTGCTCAATAGGACTATACTGACAAAGGAGTAAGTTCGCATGCCGATCTACCACGCGCCCGTTCGGGAAACGCGCTTCATCCTCGACGAGGTGCTTGGGCTCAGCCGCTATTCCAACCTGCCGGGTTTCGCGAATGCTTCGCCCGACGTGGTCGAGGCGATTCTCGAAGAAGCGGGGCGCTTTTGCGAGGAAGTGCTGCAGCCGCTCAACCGGGTTGGCGACGAGGTCGGCTGCAAGCGCGCCGACGACGGTTCGGTGACGACGCCGCCGGGCTTTAAGGAAGCGTACGAGCAATGGTGCGAGGCAGGCTGGCCGACGCTCACCGCTCCCGAGGAATATGGCGGGCAGGGCCTTCCTCAGGTGATCGGAACCGCGATCGGAGAATATGTCCTTTCCGCCAACCACAGCTTCGAGATGTACCAGGGCCTGACCGCCGGAGCGATCGCGTCGCTGCTGGTCAAGGCGTCGGATGAGCTGAAGCAGCGCTTCGTTCCGAACATGGTGACCGGAAAATGGACCGGCACAATGAATCTCACCGAGCCGCACTGCGGCACCGACCTCGGGCTGCTCAAGACCCGCGCCGAGCCGAACGACGACGGCAGCTATTCGATCACGGGCACCAAGATCTTCATCTCATCGGGCGAGCACGACCTCAGCGAAAACATCATCCACCTGGTCCTCGCCAAGCGCGCCGGGGCGCCGGACGATGTCAAGGGCATCAGCCTGTTCGTCGTGCCCAAGTTCCTCATCAACGAGGACGGCAGTCTCGGCGAGCGCAACGCCGTCTCGTGCGGGGCGCTCGAGAAGAAGATGGGTATTCACGGCAATGCGACCTGCGTGATGAACTATGACGGCGCCAAGGGCTGGCTCGTGGGCGAGGGCGAGAAGGGGCTGCAGGCGATGTTCATTATGATGAACGCTGCACGCCTCGGAGTCGGGCTGCAGGGCCTCGCCCAGGGCGAAGTCGCCTACCAGAACGCGGTCGCCTACGCGCGCGAGCGGCGGCAGGGGAAAGCGCTCGACCCAGCCGAGCGGGAGCCGGGTGCAAAGGCCGATCCGATCATCGTCCATCCGGACGTCCGCCGCATGCTCATGGAATCGCGCGCGTGGAACGAGGCGGGGCGCGCCCTGTGCCTGTGGGGCTCGCTGCTGGTCGACCTGGTCCGCCGGTCGCCCGACGACGCCGAGCGGCAGCAGGCAGACGACCTTCTCGGCATCGTCACCCCGGTCATCAAGGGCTATCTTACCGACAAGGGCTTCCAGGCCGCAGTTCACGCGCAGCAGGTCTTCGGCGGCCACGGCTACATCCGCGAGCACGGCATCGAGCAGTTCGTCCGCGACGCCCGCATCACCCAGATCTACGAGGGCACCAACGGTATCCAGGCGATGGACCTCGTCGGCCGCAAGCTCCCGCGCGACGACGGCCGCGCGATCCGCGCCTACCTGGAGCTGCTCGGCAGCGAGATTGCGGAAGCCAGACAGGGCGGGGACCCGGCTGGGATCGCTGCTGCGTTGGAGCCGGCCCTGCAGGACCTCCAGGCGGCGACGATATGGCTCGCGAAGAATGCTCCCGCCGACCCGGACAATGCCGGCGCCGGTGCCTACGCTTACATGGACCTGATGGGCCTGGTGTCGCTCGGATTGATGTGGCTCAGGATGGCGCGCGCCGCGGCAGAAGCGCTCGCGGATGGCGGTGGTAAGGAAGGCAGCGACTTCTACGAGGCGAAGCTCGTGACCGCGCGTTTCTACGCGGAGCGCGAGCTGCCGCTGTCGACTGCGCTGCGCCGGAAGGTGGAGGCAGGAGCCGAAACGCTGATGAAGATCCCGGCAGACGCCTTCTAGCCGCTACTTCTCCGGTTTCACGAACTTGAGCACATACTGATCGGTGTGCCCGCGCACCTTGTTGTCGAAGATGGGCAGGTGATGGTCGTCTGACGGTCGGTTCAGGAACGTGCCTTCGCCGGCGAGCTGGAACCCGGCGGAGGTGACCTCGCGGATCACCTGCGCCTTGTCGATGCGGTGCACCTTGGCGATGTCGGCGGCCGTCATCCCGGACCACCCCTGGTGATCGAGCACAAGGAAGATCCCGCCCGGCTTCAGCGCTGCGTAGACCCCGCGGTCGAACGCCACCGTGTCGACATTGCCGTACTCGGGGATCTTCAGGTCGTGATAATTCTGCGTGACCCACGCGATGTCGAGCGGTTTGGGGAAGCTGACGGTGCCGAACGGCTGGACATCGAGCGAGACATTCTTCCACCTGCCTTCGGCAAGCATTGCGCGGTCGTCCTTGACGGAATCATTCCAGCCCTTGTTCTCGACTGCGTAAATGTGGCCCTCCGGCCCGACCACGTCGCTCAGCATGCGCGTGAAATAGCCGCCGGCTGGGTAGAATTCCCCGACCACCATCCCCGGGCGAACGCCGGCGAAAGCGAGAGTCTCGGCCGGCTTGCGGAACTCGTCGGCTGCGCGGTAGCCCGCCGGCCGTGCCGGGTCGGCAACCGCCTGAGCGATGATCTCGGACTGGTTCGGTTGCGGCCCGTGGCACGCGGGAAGGGCGAGGACGAACGGGGCCAGGAAGAAGGCGAAGCGGTGCATGCGGCTGCTCCTGCTTGAGGCAGCAGGTCCCGTCGCGCAGTTCGCCGCGGACGAGGAGCGACATTCGACGAAATCGCGCCGCAGTTCTACGAGCCCGAGGTTTCGACGCTCAGGCCATGAACGGGAAACGCCGAGCGCTTACAAAAAGGCGAGCGCCAGTCCCGTCCCGAGGACGACCACCGTCAGGCCCACCCCGACCGCCGCGCTGCGCCAGTTTCCGAACGTGCTGCCCATGACAACCTCCCCCTTCTCCCGGGGGAAGACATAGCACCGAAACGCTACCATGGCGATG
Source organism: Sphingomonas segetis (assembly GCF_009720245.1). GTDB lineage: Bacteria > Pseudomonadota > Alphaproteobacteria > Sphingomonadales > Sphingomonadaceae > Sphingomicrobium > Sphingomicrobium segetis. Next base: position 9,462 of record NZ_WJSQ01000056.1, read on the forward strand.
TGAAATGCTGACACCTCAGCAACTTAGGCGGCGGTAAGTACGCCATGTTCAACCGTGGTTCACCATGCCGCGACGGTCTGCCCGCCTGGCGCGACGAGCGATGCCCCATCCCCTCCGGAAAATCGTTTTTAGGGCAAAGGCTCCAACCGTGTTGGAAGGAGGAAAAGAGCCATGCATACGATCACGAAAATGTTCGCCGGCGCTGCCGGTCTCGCGGCAATTGCGAGTGCGGCGCCTGCGGCGGCCCAATACTATCCTTACGGCTACAGCACCTATAATCCCTACGGCAGTGTTTATGGCGCCTACAACGCCTACACCCCCTATACGGTGAACCCCGCCGTCGCGGCGCAGCAGTGCACCGCCGCAGTGCAGAGCCGTCTTTACAACCGCACGAGCCTGGCCAGCATTCTCGGCTCGCTCATCGGCATCCCGACGAACAGCTACGGGCGCGTGCTGAGCGTGAACCGCGAGATTCCGACGCGGTCCGGCGGCATGCGAATCACCGGCCTCGCGTCCAGCGGCCGCACCGCCTACAATAATTACGGTCCTTATGGCGTCGGCGCGTACGGGTCGCTCGCCTACGGCTACAGTGCGGCGGCCGACCTGTCCTTCAGGTGCGACGTCGATTCCCGCGGTTACGTCCGCGACGTTGATATCAATCGCCGCTACTAACAGGCGACATTTAGCAAGGAGGAGCGCCGGCATCGCCGGCGCTCTTTTTGTGCGCATGGGCCAAGCCGCTGCGAGGAGATGAGGAATCGGACATTGCAGGTTCAGCCGCGCGGCGGATAAACAGTTGGACGACTTGTGCGTTCATGACGTCAGCGGGCGCCAATGCCGCGTCATCTGGAAACGAAGGGATCAATGGGTAAGCTTCTGCGCGGCGCTCAGCCGCTGAACGGGTTTCTCGCGCTCGGCCTTGCCGCAGCGCTGGCGTTGCCACTGGCGGGCGCCGCGACGCCGGCGCCGGCGGCGGCAGCTTCATCGCGCTCGTCTCAAGGCGAGGTCGCAGCCTTCTATCGCGCCCGCGGCGGAGCGCCGCTGTGGTTTTCGCCGAGCGCCGGAGCCGCGGAACAGCAGCTGATTTCGCTTCTCGCGACGGCCGAGGCCGACCGGCTGAACCCCAAGCGCTACAACGTGAAAGCGCTCCGCCGCGCCGTCGAACGGGCCCGGGACGGAGGCCCGGGTGCCGTGCAGCGCGCCGAGACCATGCTGAGCGAGGCCTTCGTCGCATACGCGCGCGACCAGAGGCACGATCCGGGCGGAATCATCTACGTCGATCCACAGCTGAGGCCGGCTCCGCCGTCGACCGGCGAGCTGTTACGCGCGGCGGCACGCGCCGGCTCGCTGTCCGACTATGTCCAGAACATGGGCTGGATGAATCCGATCTACGCCAAGCTGCGCGCCGCGATTGCCAGCCGCATGTACCGGAGCGAAGCAGAACGCCGGCTGCTCGAGCTCAACATGGAACGCGCACGCGCGCTTCCGGCGGGCACCGGCCGCTACGTGATCGTAAACCCGCCCGCGGCGCGGCTGTACATGTACGAGGACGGGCAGGTGGTCGATTCGATGCGGGTCGTCGCGGGCCGCTCGGATGCGATCGCACAGACGCCGATGATGAACGCGTTCATCCGCTACGTGGCGTTGAACCCATATTGGAACTCGCCGCCGGACATCACCTCCAGGCGCCTCGCCCCGACCATCCTCAAGGAAGGCCGCGCTTACTTCAAGAAGAGAGGTTACGAGGTGCTGTCCGACTGGTCAGACCACGCGCACGTGATCGACCCAATGTCGATCGACTGGCGCGCGGTCGCTGCCGGCCGCGTCGAGGTGCGGATGCGGCAGAAGCCCGGCCCGGCCAACTCGATGGGGCGGATGAAGTTCATGTTTCCCAACAAGCAGGGAATCTGGCTCCACGACACGCCGGAGAAGGAAAAGATCGAGGAAGCGGCGCGGCTGCAGAGCAACGGCTGCGTCAGGCTCGAGGATGCGCCGCGCTTTGCCCGCTGGCTGTTCAACGGCCATGCGCCCAGGGCGCAGGGCGCGAGGCCCGAGCAGAAAGTGAACCTGCCGGAGCCGGTGCCGATCTACATTACCTATCTCACCGCGGTGCCTAGCGGCACGTCGATCGTCTATTTCGACGATTTCTACGGCAAGGATCGGGCCGAGGTGCGCCGCCTAGCGGCACTCTGACCGCTAGCTCGCCTTGCGCTGACTGAGGTACGACGGGGTCAGCATCTGCACGTCCGTTCGCCGCTCCTTTTTCGGCGCGAGCTGCGTGAGATCGAACTGCTGATCGAACTGGACTCCGAACTTGCCGGCCTGGGCCCAGCGGACGATCCCGCGCACCGGCCCGACGCCGACAACGTCGATGCCCAGTTCGGTCCCTGGGGAGACCGGGAGATGGCATTCGACCAGCGCACCCATCGACGAAATGTTGCGCAACTTCAGCTCGACCATGACCCCGTCGATGCAGGTGAGCGCGCGCCTCATCAGGCGATGACGCGGCTCGCGGCTGCAGGCGAAGCCGTCGGCCTCGACCCTGACGCTGTTGGCGAGCTCGCGGGCGATGGATGATTCGCTCGGCTTCCCGAAGATGTAGCCCTGGACCATGCTGACGCCGAGTTCTCGGATCAGGTGCAGGTCGTCGTGGGTCTCGACACCCTCGGCGCAGGTATCCATCCCGAGGGTTTCCGCCAGTGTGACGATGGCGCGGATGATCGCCGCATTGCGGACGGTGGTCGAGGCGGCGCCGCGGACGAAGCTCTGGTCGATCTTGATCTTGTCGAACGGCGCCTTCTTCAAATAGCCCAAGGAGCTGTAGCCGGTCCCGAAATCGTCGAGGGCGAGGCGGACTCCGAGCTTCTTGAGCTTCGCGAAGGTTTCGTCGGTCGAATCGCCCTCTGCCAGGAACACGCCTTCGGTGATCTCGAGCTCGAGCCGCTCGGGCCGAACGCCGGTTTCGCCGAGGTGCTTCCCGACCATGGCCGCAACGGTCGGGTCGTTGAATTGGAGCGGGGACAGATTGACCGCGACCCGGACCTGATCCGGCCAGTGGGCGGCTTCCTCGAGCGCCGTGCGAAGCACCCATTCGCCGATCTTGCCGATCAGGCCGGCTTCTTCCGCCAGCGGTATGAATTTGGCCGGCGGCACGGCTCCGCGCGTCGGATGCTGCCATCGCACAAGCGCCTCGAAGCCCGAAATCTCCTCGCCGGCGGCGCGGACAATCGGCTGATAGTGCACCGCAAGCTCGCCGCGCTCGATCGCCTGGCGAAGATCGTTCTCGAGCAGCTGGCGCTCGGCCGCCTCGCTGTGCATCGAAGGCTGATAGATGCAATGTTTGCCGCGGCCCGCGGCTTTTGCGGCATAAAGGGCGAGGTCGGCATTGCGCACGAGCGCGTCGGCGCTGGCGCGGCCGGGGTCGCCGATCGCGATTCCGAGCGACGCCCCGATCGTCACCTTGTGCCCTTCGATCACGTACGGCCGTGAGACCTGCTCGATCAATGTCCGCGCGAGTGATTCGAGCAGGCCGATATCGACGGCACCGGGGAGCACCGCCTGGAACTCGTCGCCCCCGAGCCGCCCTACCTGGCCGTGGTTGCCCATCACCGACTTCAACCGGTCGGCAACCTGCCGGAGCAGCGCATCGCCGATCGGGTGGCCGAGCGTATCGTTGACGTTCTTGAACCGGTCGAGGTCGATCATGAACAGCGCGAGGCCCTTCTGGCGATGGGCCGAGTTGCGCAGCGCGTCGTCGAGCGTCTGGCGCATCATCGCGCGGTTGGGCAGGCCGGTCAGCGAATCGAAGCGGGCGAGACGGCTTATCTCGCGGTCGGCCTTGCGCTGCTCGGTGAGGTCGGTGCCGATTCCGCGAAAACCGAGGAAGCGGCCGCGCTCGTCGAAGATGGGGTTGCCCGACAGCGACCAGTGCACGTCTTCCTCGCTCGCCGGCCGGACGACCACGTCGGAAAAGGGGAAGCGCGCCGACAGATGGAAGCCGAGCGTCTTGCGCTCTTCCATCGAGTCCGAGGCATGGTCGACCGACAGGAGGTCGGTGAACTGTCGGCCGAGGAGCGCGTCCGGCTCGCTCTGGAAATCGTCGGCGAGCTGCTGCGAGACGTAGGAGAGCGTGCCGAGCGAATCCGTTTCCCAGAACCATCCGCGCCCGCTGTTCTCGAACTCGTCGACGAAGTGGAGCGCCTTGCGCGCCATGGCTTCGAGGTTGAGCCGGATCCTTCCCGTGGCGATGATCTGGCGCGTTCCGGCAATACTGTAGCCGACGAGCGCGAGCGAAAGGATGGCGACCCCGCTGGAAATGATCGGCGAATTGGCAAGCACGGCCGCTGCAACCGTGGCGACCATGGCATTGACCACTGCAAGCGGCGGCGAGCTGATCGACACGATGGTGCCGATCGATATGCCGGCGCAGAGAATGATCTGCGCCGCCGCGATCGGAACGAGGAAGCCGTCGTCCTGCACCGTCTGGCCGAACCACGTCCACAGCAGCCCGCTCACCGCCACATAGACGCACAACGCGCGGATCACGCTGTGGGGCGGCACATCGAACTTCCGTCGCATCAGCATCGCGGCGCCGGCAGCGGCGTCGAGCAGGATGGAGAGCGCAGACGGGATCAGCGGATTGTCGAGGTTGAAGGCGCTCGGGACGTCCGATGCCAGCAGCACATAGGCTGCAAGGAAGATCAGGTGGGTGAAGCCAAGCAGGAGAGCGATGAGGTCGAGGCCCGCGAGGCGCCATTCCGCGAGCGAGAGCTCGTCACTGCTGTCGGGGCTGTGCAGGTCGAACCACAAGGCGTCGCGCACCGAGGAGCGCGGGCGAAGGTCGTCCTTCGCGTCGATTGCTTTCACGAACCGTGAGCGCCGCATGGTACCCCGCGAACAAGGGCCGCAGCAGGATGCGGCGGTCCCAATGCGGGGAGCTTAAGGCGTGCGAGTTAACCGGGCCGCGAACGAACTCGGTTATCGGCGGCTTAAGCTTCTTCGGGAAGGAAATCGGCGACGGACAAATAGCGCTCGCCCGTATCGTAGTTGAACGTGAGGATGCGCGGGTGGTCGCCGAGCTCCGGCAGCTTCTGCGCGACCCCGGCCAGCGCCGCGCCGGACGATATGCCGATCAGCAGTCCTTCCTCCCGGGCAGCTCGGCGCGCCATCTCCTTCGCTTCGCCCGCATCGACGTCAATGATGCCATCGAGAATGTCGGTGTTGAGAATGCTCGGGATGAAGTTGGCGCCGAGACCCTGGATCGGGTGCGGCCCTGCCTTGCCGCCGCTGAGCAGCGGTGCAAGCGCCGGCTCGACCGCGAAGACCTTGAGGTTCGGCCAGGCGGGCTTGAGCACTTCGGCGCACGCGGTGATGTGCCCGCCGGTTCCGACGCCGGTGATGATCGCGTCGAGTGGCGTGTCGGCGAAGTCGCGAAGGATCTCCGCCGCGGTGCCGCGTCGGTGCGCCTCGACGTTTGCGGGATTGTCGAACTGCTGCGGCATCCAGCTGTTGGGGGTCTGCTCGACCAGCTCCTTCGCTCGGTCGACCGCGCCCGACATGCCCTTTTCCTTGGCGGTCAGGTCGAATTTCGCGCCATAAGCCAGCATCAGGCGGCGGCGCTCGAGGCTCATGCTCTCGGGCATGACCAGGATCAATTTATAGCCTTTGACCGCCGCGACCATCGAAAGGCCGATTCCGGTGTTGCCCGAGGTCGGCTCGATGATCGTGCCGCCCGGCTTGAGCTTACCGCTCCGCTCCGCGTCTTCGATCATCGCGAGCGCGATTCGATCCTTGATCGAGCCGCCCGGATTCGCCCGCTCCGATTTCATCCAGACTTCGGCGCGGTCGCCGAACAGGCGGTTGATCCGGATGTGCGGGGTGTTGCCGATGGTCTCGAGGACGTTGGCGGCTTTCATCAAGCGGGCTCCTCCGGTGGTGCAGGGGGCAAATCGGATGCCTCGAAGCCTTTTGCAAGGCGCAGCTCCGGGAACCACCACGACCACAGGAAGACAATTGCGATCGCGCCCACGCCGCCGGCGATCACCGCCGGCACCGGTCCGATCACCGCACCCAGGAAGCCGGACTCGGCCTCGCCGAGCTCGTTGGACGCGGACACGAACAGCGAGGAGACGGCGCCGACCCGGCCGCGCATTTCGTCGGGCGTGTAGAGCTGGATCAGCGACTGGCGCACATAGACCGAGAACATGTCGGCGGCGCCGAGCAACGCGAGGCAGGCGAGCGACAGCGGCATCCAGCGCGAGACGCCGAAGAGGATCGTCGCTCCGCCGAACACGCCGACGGCAGCGAGCATTTTCGCGCCGACGTTGTGCCTGAGCGGCCGCATCGAAAAATAGGCAGCGGTGAGCGTCGCACCGACCGCCGGGGCGGCGCGCAAATGGCCCAGGCCCCGGTACAGCTGCTCCTCAAGAATGCCGCGATCGACCTCCTGCCGCCGTTCGCTCGAAAAATGCACGTCCTGTCACCACCC
>NZ_WJSQ01000057.1 GCF_009720245.1 Sphingomonas segetis
GAGCGCCGCCTCGGCGATGCGGTTGGAGCCGTAGCCGCCGCGCGCGAACCAGACAGCATCGATGGCGCGGTCGGCCATGACCTCGCGGAGCGCCGCGAGCCGCGCCTCGTCCGGCCCCGCGAAATGCCCGTCGGACAGGAAGCATTGGGGATGGACGACAAGCTCGCAGTCGCCGCGCTCGGCGACCAAGGCCTGCACACGCTCCGCGGCCTTGGCCGTGAGCGGGCAGCTGGGGGCGACGACGGCGATGCGCATCGGCGCTTTAGACCCGCTCGGTAATCACTTCGCAAGCACTGCCGCTTACCCTCGCGGAGGCTCAATCAGCGGGAGCGAATCAATGTCGGACGTCCTGGTCTATGAGCGGGCACCTGCCTCGTTCGCAGCGGGGCTCGCCCAGCGCGGGCATCACATCGTCTATCGCGCCAACTCGTCCAACCATTGCCCGGGCTGCGGCCGGTCGCACTGGTATATCGGCCGAGTGAGCGCGGAGTGCGGCTTCTGCGGCACCGCGATCCCGCTCGCCGAGGCACGGCACGACGAGACGGTTGCGCCGGTGCGACGGCGCCCGGCAGTCCGCTCAGCCGACCAGCGCCGCCACCCCCGGGTCGCTGCCAAGGACCGCAAGCTCCAGCTGCTCATCGACGGCTCGCCGAGCAGCTTCGCGCTGCATAACATCTCCGAAGGCGGCGCAATGGGCGACAATGCCGCCGACCTTGCGCCGGGGGCCAGGGTCCACGTGCGCTTCGAAGGCGGCATCGTCGTGCCCGCGGTCGTCAAATGGGCCGAGGACGGGCTCGTCGGCCTCGCCTTCGACGCACCGCTGACGCTCGACCATTCGGAGAAGCCGGCGAACTGACCGGACGGCCTTCCGGGTAGCGCCTCCTCGCCGGATGGTGCAGCTTACCCCTGCGATTTGGGGGGAAGCGATGAACAGAAGGATTGCGCTGGGCCTGGCGATTGCCGGGCTTTTTCTGACCTCGGCGACGCCGGTCCCGGCGAGCTACGGCGTGCTGATCCGCGGCGGCACGATTTACGACGGGTCCGGCAGCGTGCCTTATGTCGGCGACGTCGCGATCGAAGGCGACAAGATCGTCTTTGTCGGGCCGCACGCATCGGGGCGCGCCACGCGGACCATCGACGCAACCGGCAAGGCCGTTTCACCCGGATTCATCAACATGCTGAGCTGGGCCAACGAGGATGTGATCGCCGATCCGCGCGGGATGAGCGACACTTACCAGGGCGTCACGCTCGAGGTGATGGGCGAAGGCAATTCGATGGGCCCGTGGACGCCGGCGATGAAACGGCTCGAGCTCAAGCGGCAAAGCGACATCCGATATCCGATCAAGTGGACCACGCTCGGCGAGTATCTCGGCTGGCTGACGAGGAAGGGGATCACGCCAAACGTCGCCTCGTTCGTCGGCGCGACCACCGTGCGCGTCCATGAACTCGGCGAGAAAGACGTCGACCCCACGCCCGCGCAGCTCGACCGGATGCGGGCCCTCGTGCGGAAGGCGATGAAGGAAGGCGCGGTCGGCGTCGGCTCCTCGATGATCTACGCGCCCGCGACCTATGCCGAGACCCCCGAGCTGGTCGCGCTTGCGCACGAGGCGGCGCGCTGCGGCGGCATGTACATCAGCCACATCCGCGACGAGGGGCCGAAGCTGCTCGAAGCGATCGACGAGCTGGTCACGATCTCGCGGGAGTCCGGCGCCCCTGCCGAAATCTACCACTACAAGCAGGCGGGCAAAGCCAACTGGGGCAAGATCGACGCGGCGATCGCGCGGGTGAACGATGCGCGCGCGTCGGGGCTGCGGATCACCGCCGACATGTACACGTATGCCGCCAGCTCGACCGGCTTCGACGCGGCGTTCCCGTCATGGATGCAGGACGGCGGCCTGGAGGCGTGGATCGAGCGCCTCAAGGACCCTGCCCTTCGCGCCAAGGCGATTGCCGAAATGAAGGGGCCGAAAGGCACGGAGAACGCGAAGCTGATCGTCGACGATCCCGACAAGGTGCTGCTGGTCGGCTTCAAGACCGCGAAGCTCAAGCCGCTGACCGGCAAGACGCTCGGCCAGGTGGCGCGCGAGCGCGGCAAGCCGCCGGCCGAAGTCGCCGCCGACCTGATCGTCGCCGACGGCACCCGCATCCAGCTCGTCTATTTCTCGATGAACCCCGATAATGTGAAGCGCGAGATCGCTCTGCCGTGGATGAGCTTCGGCTCCGACGCGGGCAGCCAGGCGCCCGAAGGCGTGTTCCTCAAGTCGAGCACCCATCCGCGAGCGTACGGCAATGTGGCGCGCCTGCTCGGCCATCATGTCCGCGACCAGCATGCGACGACTCTGCAGGACGCGATCCACCGGCTGAGCTGGCTTCCGGCGAGCAATCTCGGGATCAAGGGCCGCGGAGCGCTGCTACCCGGCTATTATGCCGACGTGGTCGTGTTCGACCCCGCGACGATCCGCGACAATGCGACCTACGAAAAGCCGCAGCAGCTCGCGAGCGGCGTCGACGACGTGTTCATCAACGGCGTCCAGGTGCTGAAGGACGGCAAGCACACGGGCGCCAAGCCGGGGCGCTTCGTTCGGGGGCCAGGATGGACCGGATGGCCGGGCGGCGGGGCGTGCCGATGAGGGCGGGATGCTTAATGGCAGCATCCGACCAGGTGTCGGACCAACCCAGAAACCGCTTGCGCTCCGGGGGGCGTCCACAGATGGAAAGCAGACATCAGCCGCCAAGCGCACGCCGTCGTGCTAATGTCCGCTTTGGGTCGAAAGCTGTCATCCGGCCGTCTCAGATTCTGCTGTCCTACACGGGCCTGTCGACGGCATAGGCTCGGCGGTGAAACGCAGCTGCTCGCAGAAGGCATCGTCGGAGCGAAGAGCGCGCATCGAAAACGGGCTCGTCACTGCGAACATTGGAACATTCGAGGACGCCTGCTCACCCGACGCATGGTGCTGGCCACGGAGGCTCGCGTTGAATAGGGCGCGGCCATGATCGATTCTCCCGTTTTCTTCAGCGGCATCGGCGGAAGCGGGATGCTGCCGCTCGCCTCCATCGTGCGCGCGTCCGGCGCGAAGGTGGCGGGCTCCGACCGTTCGCTCGACGCGGGGCGGACTCCGCACAAGTTCGATTATCTCCGCTCGCTCGGGATCCAGCTGTTCCCGCAGGACGGCTCCGGGCTTCAGGACGGAATGACGCTCGTCACTTCGGCCGCGGTCGAGGACACCGTGCCCGACGTGGTCCGCGCGCGCGAGCTCAGGCTCACGCACCTCACCCGCCCGCAATTCCTCGCCAAGCTGCTCAACGCTGCCCTGCGAAGCGTCGCGGTCGGCGGGACCAGCGGCAAGTCCACTGTGACGGGCATGATCGGCTGGATCCTCCACGCCTGCCACCGCCAGCCGACGGTGATGAACGGCGCGGTGATGAAGAATTTCGTCACGCCCGCCGCGCCGTTCGCGAGCGCGCTGGTGGGCGATCCAGAGCTGTTCGTCAGCGAGGTCGACGAGAGCGACGGCTCGATCGCACTCTACCGGCCGGAGATCGCGGTGCTGACCAACATCAGCCTCGACCACAAGGAAATGGACGAGCTTCGGACGCTGTTCGCGCATTTTCTCAACGCATCGCGCAAGGCGGTGCTCAACCTCGACGATCCCGAGACGCGAGCGCTTTCGGCAACCGTGCCCGTCGGCAAGGTGATCGGATTCGGCTTCGACAGCCCCGGCGCCGATTTGATGGGCAAGGCGCTTCAGCTCGATGCTGACGGGGTGAGCTTCGCGGTCGAAACAGAGGGCGAGCGGCACGAGGTCAAGCTGCGGGTGCCCGGCCGCCACAATGCCTCGAACGCGCTTGCCGCAATTGCCGCGGCGCGCGCGCTCGGCGTGCCGGTGGCGGATGCCGCCGCGGCGCTTGGGCGGTTCGAAGGCTTGCGGCGGCGGCTCGAAACCGTCGGCGAAGCGAGCGGCGTCAGGGTCATCGACGATTTCGCGCATAATCCCGACAAGATCGCCGCCACGCTGGCGACGCTGCGCGCTCACCCGGGACGGCTGCTGATCATGTTCCAGCCGCACGGCTACGGACCGCTGAGCAAGATGGGCGAGCAGCTCGCCGACGCTTTCGTCGCCGGGATGGCGCCGGGCGACCGCCTCTATCTTCCCGACCCGGTCTATCAAGGCGGCACCGTCGAGCGGACTCGCGGCTCGGACTGGCTTACGGAGCAGTTGAAGGAGCGCGGGCGCGACGCGGTCCACATTGCCGAACGGGCGACGATCGGCAACGCGCTGGTCGACGAGGCGAAGGCCGGCGACCGAATCCTCGTCATGGGCGCGCGCGACGACACTTTGATCGATTTCGCGCGCGAGCTGGTGGAAAGATTGGGTTCGTCATCGCTAGGAGCGTAGCGACGCGGCGACCCAGTTGTGGATTGCTTCGCGTCGCTCGCAATGACGAAACCCTTTGAGCATGACGACTGTTGAGCCAACATGGCCAAACCTGGAACCGTGACCGGCTGGAAGCTGCCGGAGACCGAGCGCGAGCTGCTACTCCGCCGCTTCCCGCCCAAATATGAGAATGTCGTGGCCGATCACGTCACCCTGCGGGTCGGCGCGACGCCTGACACGCCGCTGCCCAACAAGCCGGAGAGCGCGAAGGTCGTCGGGCGCGCCGACGACGGCCGCAGCCTCGAGTGCCTCGTTGTCGAGCTCGACGGCACCACCGACCGGCCCGACGGGTCGACCTATCACGTCACCTGGTCGCTCGGGCCCGGCCGCCGCGCGCGGGAGAGCAACGACGTGCTTCGCGACCAGGGCTGGGAATTCATTGAAGCGCCGATCCCCGTCGAGCTGGAGCCCGCACGCTTCTGATGCCGGAGCCACGCCTGTTCCTCGACGCGGATGGCGTGCTCGCCGATTTCGATGAGGGCGCGTTGCGGCTGCTCGGCATGACTCTGCGCGAATATGAACGGAAACACGGCCGCGGCGCGTTCTGGAAGCGGCTCGCGCAGGCAAAGAATTTCTACGGGACGCTGCCCGAGATGCCGGACGCGCGGGTGCTGTTCGACGCGGTCAAGCACCTCGATCCGACGATCCTCACCGGGCTTCCGCTTGGGCGTTGGGCCGCGCCTCAGAAGGTCGAGTGGGCGGCGGAGCATTTCCCCGGGGTTCCGATCATCACCTGCATGGCCCGCGACAAGCACAAACACATGCATGCCGGCGACGTGCTGGTCGACGACCGGGAAAACCACCGCGCCGCGTACGAAGCGGCGTGCGTGACCTTCATCCACCACCGCAATGCCGAGGACAGCCTGAGGCAGCTGGCGGCGATTTATCCGTCGGTGAAGGTGGCTGCATAACTCGTCATCCCGGACTTGATCCGGGATCCGCCTTTCTCTTGAACAGGGAAAGGAAGGCAGGCCCCGGCTCAAGGCCGGGGTGACGGGAGGCTAAGCCGCCGCCTTCAGGTCGACCTTCTCGACCCACTCGGGCCAGAACACCGGCTCGCGGCTCGACCAGCCCGGCGCGGTCGCGGCGCTCTCGCTGATCGACTGGAGCAGGATGCGGCGGCGATCCGGATGAAGGTGCGGAAGCGCGGCGGCGGCGCAGAAAGCCGCGGGCAGCCACGGCCGCGAGGCTGCGCCGATCAGCCGCTCGTAGAGGAAACGATAGGCGGCGAAGTTCGGCAGCCGGTCCTGGCCGAGGTCGAAAGCGGAAATGGTGATCAGCATGCCGAGGAACGGCTCGATCATGTCGAGGCCGCTGTCGTCCGGAACCTGCATCCGCAGATGGTCGAGCTGCTTGTAGAGGCGGGCCTGAGCGCGGATCGACGCGGCTTCGCCCTCGTCGCGAGCCCAGCATTCGATCGCGTCGCGGCGGCCGTAGGCGACGTCGAGCGAGCGGCGGATGTAGCGCTGCGTCGCTTTCGGGAAGCCTGCGAACTCCTTCATTTCGGAGATCAGCATCGCCCCACTTGCCGGCTGGCTGGTCCGCGTAATCATGAACCCGACTCCTTTTGCCCAGGCGGGATCATGCGGCTGATATGGTTGCGAGATACTTAACCACAGTCCCACCCCCCGTTCAGATTGAATCAGAGGGGAGTCACCGCGTCTAGGCCAGAAATTGACCTGCGGGCTCAAAACTGTGGATTGTTGATTTATTGCAACGCCGGTGCTTTTTTGTGACGGCGCCGTAATCTATTCAGGAAAACCGGACGATGGCGCCGGTTCTTGTGAACCCGGTTGCGCTGCCGACGACGGATCGGACGCGTCCATCGACTCATCGCTTCCGACGTCCGCCTTGAGGTTCGGGTCATTGGGGTTGCGCTTCAGCTTCTGCTCCAGATCCTTTCCCGGGGCGGCCGAATGCACGGCCGGCGGCGGCTTGCCCTTCTTGCGGTCGTTCACAGGAGCATCTCCATGGCTTAACATTGCCGGCGTGTAACGAGCAGGGCGCGCGAGGCGTTCCGCAAACCGTCCGTTTCGACGGGGAGCGCCGGCGCTTCTGCCAACGGGCAAGGGGCGGTTTGCGCGAAGCGGATTTTGCGACATGACGGAACCAATGCTCATGATGCCCCATCCGGCGGCCAGAACACGGCTTGGCGACTGGCCGCTCGCCGTCAAATCCATTCTCGGCTTCTGGCTCTTCTACGCCCTCACGGTTGTCGCGAGGGCGTTTCTCGGCTCGGACCCGTGGACGGTGATCTACAACCGCTCGTTCACCGTCGGCTGCGGGATCGTGCTGACCTTCGGAATCTATCTCGCGGTCGATTTCCTCGCACCCGCCGCGAGCCTTCGCCGCAAGGCGGTGATCGCCGGGGCCGCATCGGTGATTGCCGCCGCGATCCTTTCGGGTCTCGCCATCTGGGCCGACCGCTTCCAGGACAAGCCGCAGGACGAAATCCACTACGTCTCGCGCGAAGGCTATCACGTCACCGACCTCGGCAGCCAGACGATTATCGACCGGCCGAACGCCGAGCCGGTGGTGATCACCTGGCCGCGCGCTACGGAGCTGGCGCCTTACGAGCAGTTCCGCTCGCTCGCCGACATCATGGTCGTGTGGCTGTTCTTCTTCGCCGCGTGGAGCGCCTTCTACATTGCGATGGTCGCGCAGTCCGAAGCGCACGGCGCCGAACGGCGAGCGGCGGACGCGGAAGCAGCGGCGCAGGTCGCGCAGGTCCGCGCGCTGCGCTACCAGATCAACCCGCATTTCCTGTTCAACACGCTCAACTCGCTTTCGTCGCTGGTGATGACGAACCGCACCGACCGCGCCGAAGCGATGCTGCTCGCGCTCTCCACCTTCTTCAGGACGAGCCTGTCGCTCGACCCGGGCGCAAACGTCACGCTGGCCGAGGAGATCGACCTCCAGCGCCTCTACCTCGACATCGAGAAGGCCCGCTTCCCCGACCGGCTTCACGTCGAGATCGACGTGCCGCAGGAGCTCGAGCAGGCGCGGCTCCCGGCGCTGCTGCTCCAGCCGATCGTCGAGAATGCGATCAAATACGGCGTGTCGAAGAGCCGCAAGGCGGTTCTGATCCGGATCGAGGCTCGCCACCTCGACGATCACCGAATGGTCGTGGAGGTCAGCAATCGGCTCAAGAATGGCGGCAAGGAGGACCATCCCGCCGCCACGCACGAGGGAACGGGTCTCGGCCTCGCCAACGTATGCCAGCGGCTCGACGCGCGGTTCGGAAGCCGCTCGAGCTGCCGCTTCGGGCCGATGAGCGGCGGCGGTTACAAGGTTTCGCTGACGATGCCGGTCGAAACGAATGCCTGAGGAAGCCCCGCTCCGGGTCTTGATCGCCGACGACGAGCCGCTGGCCGCGGAACGGCTGCAACTGCTGCTCGCGCGCGCCGAGGGTGCCCAGCTGGTCGGCACGGCAAGCGACGGCGATTCCGCGATCAACCTCACCGACGCTTTGCACCCCGACGTGCTGCTGCTCGACATCGCGATGCCCGGCCTCGACGGGATCGGCGTGGCGCGCGCGCTGGCCGCCCAGGAGCCCTCCCCGGCCGTCGTGTTCGTGACCGCGTTCGACCAGTTCGCGGTGGCGGCGTTCGAGGTCGAAGCAGTCGATTATCTGATGAAGCCGGTCGAGCCCGCCCGGCTGCAGCGCGCGCTCGACCGCGCGCGGACCTATCTGCGCCAGCGGACCGGACAGCCGCAGCCGGGAAAGAGCTCCCAATGGCTCGAGGAATTCTGGGCGTCCGACCTGTCGGGCCTCGTGCGCATCGCCGCGCAGGACGTCGACCGGGTTTCCGCGGAACGCGACTACATGCGACTCCACGTCGGGCGGCGCAGCTGGCTGATTCACCATTCGATGGCCGCGCTCGAGGAAGGCCTGAACCCCGAGCTGTTCGTCCGGCTCCACCGCTCGGCAATCGTGCGCAGGGACTTCATTACGGGATTTACGCGCAACCAGTCGGGACGCTGGATCGCGCGCCTCGCCGACGGCACCGAGCAGCCGGTCGGCCGCCTCTATTCGGACCGGGTCCGGGCGATCGCCGGCCGCTGACGAAAGAAAACCGCCGCGCGTGGGAAGACGCGCGGCGGCTTGAAGTCCAGGCTACTCACCGGGCGGTGACGATCAGCGCCGCCGCGCCGCCGACGGTCACGGTGCCATGCCTCGCCGCCGCGACTGCCTGCTCGTAGGCCGGCGTGGCGCCCTGAATCGCATCGTTGCGGCACAGGTTGGCGGCCTTCTCCAGCGGGATCTGCCGCGAATCCTCGAATTCGCAGACCACGCGCGCCGCGAAGGCGATGCGCCGCTGAAGCACGTTCGCCCCCGCGTCCGATGCGAGATTGAGGTCTGCATAGGACACTCTGACGGAATTGGATTCCGCTGCCAGGCTGACCGTCGGCAGGACGAGCGTGCCGGCGACGAGAAGCGCGGCAACGGCCGGAATGGTCTTCAACATCTCGCGTCTCCTTATTTGCGACGCGGGACGGCTGGGGAAGGTTGAGACTGACTCGGCCCCGCGTCGCAGCTTCCTTGTGCCGCGGTCCGCCGAGCAGTTCACTTGAGCGTCGATAACCGTGAGCGGATTGTCGGCAGCGCGACGGAGGGCTTTCGTGTGTCGTCGAATCGACGAACGGCGGTCAGCCGGCGTTCAGCTTTCGGGCAGCTCCGCGGTCCGCCTGTCGACAACCGCGGCGAGCGCGACGTCGAACGTAACGTTGCCGAGCGTGCGGAAAATATCCGGCACCATCTCGACCGCAACCAGCAGCGCCAGGGGCGCAATGGGAACGCCGAGCGCCATCGCAATCGGCGCGATCGAGCTGATGTAGGTAATCTCGCCGGGCAGGCTGACGGCGCCGTAGCTCATCACCGCGCCGACGGCGACCGCGGCGAGCATCTGCGGCGGTGTCGGATGCAGGCCGAGCCAGTGCGCGACATAGAAAGCTACCGCTACGTTCATCGCCGGGCCGGTCGAGCGGAACAGCGCGACGGCAAGCGGCAGCGACACGTCGGCGACGCGCGGGCGAATGCCGAGCGATTGGGCCGCGGTCAGCATCGCCGGCAGGGAAGCCAGCGATGAACGGGTGGAGATCGCGACCGTCTGCGGGCCGATCATCGCCTTGGTGAAGGCGCCTGGCCGCCTGCCGCCTCCGATAATGCCCAGCGGGTAGGCGGCGAGGATCATCCAGAGCATGCCGACGGCGGATACCAAAGCGATGTAATGGCCGAGGCCCGCGAAGGCGGCGCCGCCGGCCTCCGAGCCGACCGCGAACGCAAGCCCGAACACGCCGAGCGGGGCAATCCACAGCACCCAGCCGATGATCACCAGCAGCGCTTCGGCGATGGCTTCGAACAAAGTGACGACGGTGCGGCGCGCCGCCTCGCCGATGCGGGTCAAAGCGAGAGCGAACAGCAGTGCGAACACCACCAGCGGAAGCACGTCTCCATTCGACGCGGCGGCGATCACATTGGGAGGGATCACGCCCTTGAAGAAGTCGGCGACGCCGGGCAGCGGCCCCGTCGGCTGTTGCTCGATGCCGGCAAGCGCGCCGCGCAGCCCGTCAGCCGTCGCTTGCGGTAGGGGGAAAGCGTGGGTCATGAGCAGCATGACGATTGCCCCGAAGATCGCCGAGAGGGTGCAGACGATGACGATCCACAGCACCGACCGTGCGGCGATTGTCCCTGCCCGCGCCGCCTCCGCGCTCCTGGCGACGCCGGTCACGAGCAAGGTGACGACCAGCGGGATGACGGTCATCTTGAGGCCGTTCAGCCACAAGGCGCCGATGAACGATGCAACTGACAGCGACGTGTCGTGGGCGGCTATTGGCCAGGCTCCGGCGAACAGGCCGAGCAAAAGCCCAACGATGAGCGCGGCGAGCGTCCAGTAAGCGCGGAAGTTTCTCGCCGCTTTCTCGGTCGATGCGGCGGTCGTCTCGCTCAACGAGGCTTCCGGAACTTGAACACGAAGCGATCGGTCTTGCCGCGGATGCTTTCGTCGAAGGGGTCAGTGCTGTGCGGGTCAGCGGGGTTTCGCAGCATGTCGCTGCTTCCGGCAAGGACGAACCCGGCGCGCTTGAAGTCTGCCTTGACCACTTCAGGGTCGATCCGGTGGTACTTCTCGACGGTGGCGCGGACGTCGCCGTTCGGCAACGCGACATGGTCGATCACGCCGATCACCGCGCCGGGCTTCATCGCCGCGTAGACCGCCTTCAGGAAGGCGTTCGGGTCCATCTGCGGAATGCCGTATTTTTCGTTCTGCCAGTAGGTGTCGTGATAATTGTCATTGAGGATCACGAAGTCGGCATAATTGTCCGGCAGCGCCGGAGCTTCGAACGGCGAGGTGACGATCGAGACATTCGGGTGCCTGGCGGCGAAGGCTTCGAACGACCGCTTGGTCTTCTCGCGATAGAATTGAGTTGGCTGCCAGACCGTCACGTGCCCCTTGGGACCGGCCACCGGCGCCTCGATCTCGGCCCAGTAGGCATTGGCGCCGAACAGGTCGAGCACCTGCATCCCCGGCTTGAGCCCGAGAAACTGCAGCAATTGCGCGGGCTTGCGGCCGGCATCGAGCTTGACGTTGTCGGCCGTGCGGTCCGGCGCCGCAACCGCAGCGGCGATCGTCGGCGGCTTCGCCGCCGCGATGATTGGAGCAGTGGCAGCGCAAAGCGCGAACGCGGCTGCAAGCATGGTCAGGTGGCGCATCGTCGGTCTCCCCTTCGCCAGAACGTCGGCGGTTCTATTGATGCGAAACAAGTTGCGCCAGCGTCACGTGACGGTCGTTGATTGGCCGCAAGGTTTCGACCAAGATGCGGCCCAGCAGCATTTGCCGGGGGTGGAAAGATGGCAACTGTCGTGATGTCGGGCACGGACCGCAAAGTGTCCGAGCGCAAATTCTACTCGCGCATGGCGCTGTTCCTCGTTTTCGTCGTCCTGCTCGGCTTCGGGCCGAGTTTCTACCTCAGGAACATAGTCCCCGCTTATCCGCGCCCGAACCCGACGCTTCCGCCGGCCGTCATTTTTCACGGGCTGGTGTTCACGAGCTGGATGGCGCTGGTCGTCGTCCAGACGCAGCTCATCGCCGCGCGCAGGCACGCGGTGCACATGCAGCTCGGCAAACTCGGCATGCTGCTCGCGATCCTGATCATTCCCGTGATGTATCTGACCGCCGTGGGGCAGGTCGAGCGCGCCAACCAGCCGCCGTTCACCGATCCGCTGACCTGGACGATCGTTCCACTCGCGGTGATCGTTCCCTTCGCGGTCGTCGTGTGGAACGGCTGGGACAAGCGCCGCGACGTCCAGTCGCATAAGAGACTGATGCTGAGCGCGGCGATCATGGTGGTCATGGGACCGGCCATAGGGCGCCTCCCGATCGCGCCGCCCACCATGCTCGGCGGCAGCATCCAGCTCATTCTCGGGCTGGCGCTTTTCATTCCGCTGTTTCTGTGGGACCGGAAAACGATCGGACGAACGCATCCGTCGACGCGGCTCGGATTCGCCATGGGCGCGCTCGCCGTCGCCGTCCCGCTCGCGGTCTTCTGGTTCAATCTGCCATGGGCAAAGGTCGCCGCCCACCTGCCGGGCGTCGCAGCCTAGCCGAACAGCGCCTTTCGGCGCTCGAGGCTCTGGGGCGGCCAAACTTCCTTGCTGTCATAATAAGCGGCGACGGCAAGCGCGCCCTCGGGAAGCCGCACCCACGGGAGCTTCGAACGCGTGTAGATGTGGATGTCGGGCTCGACTTCGCCGGGGGCGTCGAGCGTCCCGACGCGGACGAAGCGCAGGACGTCCCTGGTGCCGCCATAGTTGCTCCACAAGGCAACCTGGCAGTCCGGGCAGCGCCATATCTGCTGGCCGCGTCCGCTCTCCGACGGGGTCATGACCGGCTGCGGCGATCCCTTGAGAGTCTCGACCTGGTCGCTTTCAATCAACGCATTGACGACGAATGCGGTGCCGGTTTGAGTCTGGCACGAGGTGCAGTGGCAGCAATGAACGAACATCGGCTCGCGCTCGAGGCGGTAGCGGACGGCACCGCACGCGCAGCCGCCCTCGCGGCTCACGCCGCCGCTCCCGCGAGTGCCCTCTCTTTTGCCATCGACTGGAGGAGCTTGAGCGCTTCGTGCGCGGACGTGGCGGCGCCTTCTTGCCAGGTCTGCTGATAGCTCAAATGCTCGCCAGCGAAGAGGATCGGACCCTCGGGCCTGATCAGCTCGCGGTACACGCTGCCCCGGTCGAGGTTGCCCCCGAAATCGGCGTCGCCCCACATCGGGCCGACGCCTTCCGAGTAAGGGGTGATGCCCCAGGCAACCGTCACCCCCTTGCCCAACAGGCGCGAGCGGCCCGGATGCAGCGCCTCGATCGACTCGCGACTGATCCGGAAGCGCTCTGCATGGGAGAGGGCGGCGAAGGCGTCGGGATTTTCCTGTCGCGTCCAGCCGGCACAATATGCGCCGACAATCACGCCCTTTTCAGTGCCGATCCCGCCCGACGGGTACATCACGTTTTCATTTGCACGATCGGTCCAGGCGAGCCCGCCGAAGATGTTGTCGTCCGTCTCCCAGAAGCGCGGCGCCTCGAACGCGAGCTTGACGCTGTGGATGTAGGCAGGCGCGGCGGCGATCGCGGCCTTCTTCGCCGGCGAGAAGTCGCTCGGAATCCTCGCGAGAACCGGCAGCGGGATGGTGCACAGGCAATAGTCAGCCTCCGTTGCCTGACTGCCCGGTCCATGCTCGATCCGCACCCGATCGCCGGCCCTGCGGATCGCCGACACTGGGATCCGCAGCCGCACCGCCGGCTTCACCTTGTCGTAGATGGCGTGTGCAATCCTATCCATGCCGCCGACCGGCTGGAGCATGGTCGACTGCATGTCCCAGATGTGCTCGAACAGGTACGGCAGGACGACCGCATCCGAAGGAGCGAGATCCTTCGCGCCTAGCGCCGGAAGCGGCACGGGAGGGTGGTCGTAGCCGCCGCCGTCTACCGAATAGCCGGACCGGCCGGTCGGGTGGTAAACGCCGTCGCGTCCGACGTTTGCATAGGGCGCGAGGAATCGCCTCACGGCATCGAGCTCGTCCTTCGGGACCACGCCGTCGAGCGCCTTGCGGTCGATCGCCTTGGCAAGCAGCTCGGCGAGATGCCCACGCATGTCCTCGACCATCCGCCGCTCGGGAACCACCTTCCCGCCGAAGTCCCAACCCGCATTGCGGTTGACGTTGATGAACGGCTCGAGCCGGACTCCGAACTTGCGGGCATAGCCGAGGATAACCCGATGGGTGCTCGGAACGCGCGCCGGGCCGGCATTGAAATACTGGCCCGGAGCGAATGTCGCGAGTTGGTCTGGACGCCCGCTCTGGACGATGCGGTCGCCGCCGCGGATGGTCCAGGAGCGGCCGCCGATTCGGTCACGGGCTTCGAGGACGGTCACCTTGTACCCGGCCTGCTGGAGCTCATAGGCGGAGATCAGCCCCGCGATGCCGGCGCCGAGGATGACGACCGAGCGTCCGCGTCCGCTCGACGGCGGCAGCTTGAAATTCTCGGCCCCCACCGGCGTCGGGAACGCAAGCCCAAGCGTTTCCATCGCCATGTAGGCGGCGCCGAGCCCCCCGGCCCGGCCCACCTGTTCGAGCAGTGCGCGGCGCGTGAGTGCCATCGCTTGTCCCCTCTGCGGCGCCGACTCGCGCCGGCCGCGCGGCAGACTGACAGCAATTCGCGGTCAGCGCCTGCATATTTTCAAGCGGACGCATCGGCTCCACGGCTCGCGCGTTCTTGAACTGAACCCCCGTGGAAAATGGAGCAAGAACGATGACCGACCATGAACATTCGGCCGAGATCAGCACGCTGAACACGCTGATCGCGACCACCATCGACAGCATCACCGGCTATGAGAATTCGGCCAAGGACATCGAGAGCGAGCGCTTCCGCGAGATCTTCCGCCAGCGCGCCGACGAGCGCCAGCAGGTCGTCGAGCAGCTGCGCAGCGAAGTCCGCCGGCTCGGCGGCAACCCCGAGGACGACGGCTCCTTCATGGGCAAGACCCACCAGCGCTTCGAGGACCTCAAGTCCGCGGTCACTGGCGGCGACGACAAGTCGATCATCAACGAGGTCGAGCGTGGCGAGGATTATCTCAAGGAGAAGTTCGAGACCGCGCTGAATTCAGACACGCTGACCGGCGAGGCCCGCTCGGTCGTCGAGCGCTGCTACCAGTCGGTCCGCCAGGGCCACGACCAGATCAGCCAGCTCAAGCACGGCATGGAAACCCACGCCTGACCTCGAATGAAATGGGCAGTCCCGGTCCAGGGACTGCCCACTTTTCTACCCAATCAATAGCCCATCAGCGCGAGCACTTCGCGGCGGCTTCGTTCGTCCTCGCGGAAAGTGCCCATCATTCGGCTCGTGGTCATCATCACGCCCGGAGTACGCACGCCGCGCGCGGTCATGCAGGCGTGGGTCGCTTCGATGACGACCGCGACCGCCTTCGGCTGGAGATGCTCCCAGATGGTGTCGGCAACCTGCGCGGTCAGCCGCTCCTGCACCTGGAGGCGCCGGGCAAATCCGTGGAGCACGCGCGCGAGCTTGCTGATCCCGACCACCTTGTTGTCCGGCAAATAGGCGATCGCGGCCTTGCCGATGATCGGGGCCATGTGGTGCTCGCAATGCGACTGGAACGGGATGTCCTTCAGAAGCACGATCTCGTCGTAGCCGCCGACCTCCTCGAAGGTTCGGCTGAGGTGATGCGCCGGATCTTCTTGGTAGCCGTGGGCGTATTCCTTCCATGCGCGCGCGACCCGGCGCGGCGTGTCGAGCAGGCCTTCGCGTTTCGGATCGTCGCCAGCCCAGCGGATCAGCGTCCGGACGGCTTCGGCGACTTCGTGCGGAATCTCGTAATCGGCGGGGGCCTCGACGAGGTCGCCGTTCTCGGGATCGCCCTGGTCCGTTGAAGTCATGCCTCCAGCTCCCGCGCCATATCTGCGGCGACCGCGGCCGCCTGTTCCCGGATATCGGGAACCGCAACGATTTCCCAATACCGTCCCTTGGTTAGAGGCCCGAGCGCCCACAAACGTTCCCCGGCCCGCGATTGCTCGTCGACCGCGAGGCCTATCCCGAGCTGGTCCGGCCGCACCTCGCCTTTGTCGAGCAAAGAGCGGAGCAACGGGTCGCGCGTGCGCTCGATCGAATGGAGCGGACCGGTGCAGTTGAACGCGTAAGCGAAGGTCATGCGCCGGGATGCATCGGCGCCCCGGCTGCGCAGCTCGACCTCGATGCCGTCGGGCGTTTCGGCGGCGGCGAGGATCCATCCGGCCATCACGCGCAGCCGACCTTCGCCGATCATTCGGGCAATCGTTGCGGCGACTTCGGGCGCGATCCGGTGGCGGTGGACGTCCCACCAGGGCCGCGCGTGCCGCAGGAAACGCTCCTGCTCGCCCTCGCACAGGCTTTGCCACAGCGCGTGGCTGTAGGGCCGCAGGCTGTCCACGGCCGCGCGCCAGCCCACCTCGGCGCTTCGCCGGC
>NZ_WJSQ01000058.1 GCF_009720245.1 Sphingomonas segetis
CGGGATCGAGCCCGTCGAGGTCAATAAGAAGCCCGGCGTCGCTCGATTCGAGCAGGGTCAGCAGCCGCGGCCAGTCGCCGCTTGCCGACGCGGTGCGGATCAGCTGCAAGTCGGTGACCAGCGCCTCGCGCCCGGCGGCAACATCGTCTCGCCCCGCCGCCAGCAGCGCGGCGCCGCGCCAGTCGAGGTGCTGGAGCTCGAAAATGGTTTGGCGAAGGCTCGCCCGCGCCTGGGCCGGGGCGCGGTCGCTCCACAGCAGATCGGCAAGCGCATTGCGCGACATCGGCCGGCCGTGAACGGCGAGAACCGCGAGAACGGCGCGTGCCTTGCGGGTACGGAACTGGAGCTCGTTGCCGGCCGTATCCTCGAGCCGGAACGGGCCGAGACAGCGCGCGACCATAAGCACGCCGGTTTCGCCGTGCCGAACCCGTTCGACGACGTTCATGGCCGCAAGCTATTCAGGAACCGACGCATTTCGCGGACTCCCCCGTCCCCGCACATTATCAGCACAGTTGATCGCTGTTAAGAAGCGAAGCGCTGGGCGTGATCGCGGCAATCCCTCCCGGACGCGCGCTCAGGCGTGCTGAAGCGGCTTCTCCGCAGCCGGCGCCGGTGCGA
Source organism: Sphingomonas segetis (assembly GCF_009720245.1). Classification (GTDB taxonomy): domain Bacteria; phylum Pseudomonadota; class Alphaproteobacteria; order Sphingomonadales; family Sphingomonadaceae; genus Sphingomicrobium; species Sphingomicrobium segetis. The sequence continues at coordinate 619 of NZ_WJSQ01000058.1, forward strand.
ACATCTTGGGATCGAAGCGCGCGCGGGTCGAAATCGCGATCCGGTTCCAGCTGTTGATCTGCACGGCGGCGAGCACCAGCCAGCCGATCTCCTCTTCGCTGAAATGCGGCTTGAGCGCCTCGAACGCCTCGCTCGACGCATGACTCTCGGCGATCAGCGTCAGCTCGTCGGTCCAGGCGAGGACCGCGCGCTCCCTGTCGGTGTAAAGCGGCGATTCGTGCCAGCCGTCGAGCGCGACCATCCGCTCGGGCGTCTCGCCGTGCTTCAGCGCCTCGGCGGTGTGCATCTGCAGGCAGAAGGCGCAGCCGTTGATCTGCGACGCGCGCAGCTTGATGAGATGGTAGAGCGTGGGGTCGACGTGGCGGGCGATCAGCCCCTCGAGCTGCGTGAGGTGCCGATATGCCTCCGGGTCGAGCTGGGTGAGGTCGAAGCGCGGCGGTTCGAGCATGGATGTCTCTCCTTTTCTGTCGGGCAGGCGACGCTCCGCTCAATTAAGTCGGGCGGCAGGCGGATCAAGTGGGCGGACAAGGCACTGCTCGGCTCCCGCGAAGGTAACCGGGCGGTAATCCGGCGCGGGTACATCGGGCCGGTGATCAAGCCATCGAAAATTCGCCGTCAGCCTGTCGCGGTGCGGCCGTCGCGCATCAGGCGCGACCCGCTGCTCGTGCAGGGGCCGGAGAAGAAGGTCGAGCCGCCCTCCCCCGAGCGCGACATCTGGCTCGGCGTCGCCGGCGTGGTGCTGTTCGCGATGGCGGTCGTCACGGTGACGGTGGGCCTCAGCGTCATCACCGGCCGCGACGACGGCGCCGCCGCCGAACGCGCGAGCGTGGAGCGGTTCGGCTCGTGCGAGGGCGGTCCAAATTGCGTGATCGACGGCGACACCATCCGCATCGCCGGCGAGACGGTGGACATCGCCGGCATGGTCGCGCCCGATTTCCGCTCAACCCAGTGCCCCGAGGAGAAGCTGCGCGGAGTCGAGGCGGTTCAGCGGCTTACCGCGTTTCTCAACAGCGGGTCGGTGACTAGCGGCGGCGACGTGCGCGGGCCCGACGGACAGCCCCGCCGGAAGATCGCGGTCGACGGCCGCGACGTCGGCGCCGCAATGGTAAAAGCGGGCCTTGCGCGGGAGCCGACGAGCACACCGCCCGACTGGTGCGCCGAATAGAGTTTTCCGGCGGGCGGGTGACTGTTGTTCTTGCCTAACCGGCGGTCAGACGGCGACAGTTGCCCGCGTTCCGGCGCGGCTCATCGACAGGCCGAGAACGATCGCGACGAAGAGCAGGATCGGCACGTCGCCAATCAGATGGCCCTGCATCATCGGATTGCGCATCGCTTCCCACGCCATGACGCCGGCGTGGACCACGCTCGACCATACGACGAACCAGATCAGCGACGCATTGGCGGCGGGGTCTTTGGCGGCGCGGATCATGAAGATACCGAGCGTCGCGTAAACGCCGACGATCATCAGAAAATAATCGCTCGCGGCCGGGCTGCCCTCGTGCCACGCCCAGCCCGACGGCCACAACATCGCCAGCGGATAGACGAGGCAGACAGCGGCGCCGAACACGACCAGCGCGGCGGACAGAAGCTTGTTCCTGTCGGACATGGCGGATCCCCCTCCGGTGCGGCAGACGGTCGACGCCCGCCGTCGCCGGAGCGCTAACATTTCGCGGGCGAAATGTCGTGGTGAGAAAGTGACTCGGCTTTCGCCGACGAGATGCGCAACAGCGGCTTGGCGCATCGCGATCTCGGCGGGTTCAAGGTTGGCTGGTGCTGATGCCGAGCTTGATGCGCCACGGCCGCGGCCCGGCCGGCGCGAGGGCCGGGCGAGCAACCGCTCCATACCCTTCAGAATCGGCGATCCGGTTCGCAGGCCACGCCGTCGCCATCGCCATCCATGTCGGACCGGTAGCCGGGCTCGCCGGAATGGAGCGGCGCCTTGCCCGCGGCGCGCACCTCGTCGCAGCCGGAATAATGGGCGCTCTGCTCCAGCGCGGCCGGATCGACACCGGGAGGAGCAATCGCCGGCGTTTCCTCGGCGGCGGCGCGAGCGGCCCATTCCTCGTCGGATGCGGACGCCGGAATGTCGAGCGGCGACACGGCCGCGACCGCCGCCGCTTTCGGCACCGGAGGTTTCGCACCCTCATGCAGCAGCGCCGACCAGGCATAGCCGCCCGCAAGGCCCAACATCACCGCCGCCGCGACAATCAACACCGCGCGCATGGCCGCGGTATTGCACGATGAGGGTTGTGGAAGCGTAAAGGCTTGGCGTGGCGCCGCGCGGGCCCTGCCGGGCACCAGCGAGGGAAGGCCCCGGAGAGAAGTGTTGCAGCGCGGCAAATCCACAGGATTTTCTGTTAGGACTGCATTTACCGGCTTGCGCTCGATTCCGGTTCAGGCACAATAGGTGGTAGCGCGAGAAGGGGAACACTCAATAGCTGGTGTTCGGCGCCGGAATGCTTATGTTCCGGTGGCGGGCCGGTTCGTCCCCGGTTTCCACAGGTGCCGGGGGTGAAAAGGCCCCGTCCCGTGCGAAAAGAGGCTAGGATGCCAGCCATGGCTCCGAGTCGAACAATTGCAGAACAGACGGCCCTCGACGGTGCCGCCGAAGGACGGGGAAGCGCGATGGATTTTTCGACCGGCTCAGAAGTACCGAGCGACGACGTTTCGACCACCGTTTCCAGCAGCAAGTCGGTGCATGCGCCGCGTTTCGACGTGAAGACCGACTCCTTGCGGGACGAACTCCTGACCGAATTCGGCAAGGACACCCTGCGCGACCGCTATTTGCTACCCGGCGAAAGCTATCAGGACCTCTTCGCGCGCGTCGCCGCGGCTTATGCCGACGACGCCGAACACGCGCAGCGCGTCTATGATTACATTTCCCGCCTGTGGTTCATGCCGGCGACCCCGGTGCTTTCCAATGGCGGCACCGGCCGCGGCCTTCCGATCAGCTGCTATCTCAACAGCGTGGACGACAGTCTCGAAGGCATCGTCGGCACGTGGAACGAGAATGTCTGGCTCGCGTCGCGCGGCGGCGGCATCGGCACCTATTGGGGCCGCGTGCGCGGCATTGGCGAGCCGGTCGGCCTCAACGGCAAGACCAGCGGAATCATCCCGTTCGTCCGGGTGATGGACAGCCTGACGCTCGCGATCAGCCAGGGCTCGCTCCGCCGCGGCTCGGCCGCCTGCTATCTCGACGTCGCCCATCCCGAGATCGAGGAGTTCCTCGAGATCAGGAAGCCGTCGGGCGACTTCAACCGCAAGGCGCTCAACCTCCATCACGGGGTGCTCGTCACGGACGAGTTCATGCAGGCCGTGCGCGAGGGCGCCGAATTCGTTCTGCGCAGTCCCAAGGACGGGTCGGAGCGGGGCAAGGTCGACGCCCGCTCGCTGTTCCAGAAGCTGGTCGAGACCCGCCTCGCGACCGGCGAGCCCTACATCATCTTCATCGATCAGGTGAACCGGTCGATGCCGAGGCATCATCGCGACCTCGGCCTCAAGGTCTCGACCTCGAACCTGTGCAGCGAGATCACGCTTCCGACCGGCAAGGACCATCTCGGCGCCGACCGCACCGCGGTCTGCTGTCTGTCGTCGCTCAACCTCGAGACCTGGGACGAGTGGAACGGCGACAAACAGTTCATCGAGGACATCATGCGGTTCCTCGACAATGTGCTCAGCGACTATATCGCGCGGGCTCCCGACGAGATGGCGCGCGCCAAGTACAGCGCCGAGCGCGAGCGCAGCGTCGGCCTCGGAGTCATGGGATTCCACTCCTTCCTCCAGGCGCGCAACATCCCGTTCGAAGGGGCGATGGCCAAGAGCTGGAACCTCAAGATCTTCAAGCATATCCGCGCGCAGGTCGACGAAGCCTCAATGATGCTCGCCAAGGAGCGCGGTCCGTGCCCCGACGCCGCCGACATGGGCGTGATGGAGCGCTTCAGCTGCAAGATGGCTATCGCGCCGACGGCGTCGATCTCGATCATCTGCGGCGGGACCAGCGCCTGCATCGAGCCGATCCCGGCCAACATCTACACGCACAAGACCTTGTCGGGCAGCTTTTCGATCAAGAACCCGTATCTCGAGCGCATGCTTCGGGAGAAGTCGAAAGACAGCCAGCAGGTGTGGAACTCGATCCTCGAGAATGGCGGGAGCGTCCAGCACCTCGACTTCCTCAGCCGCGACGAAAAGGACGTGTTCAAGACCAGCTTCGAAATCGACCAGCGCTGGCTGATCGAGCTGGCGGCCGACCGCACGCCGTTCATCGATCAGGCCCAGTCGCTCAACCTGTTCATTCCGGCCGACGTCGACAAATGGGACCTGATGATGCTCCACTTCCGCGCCTGGGAGCTCGGCATCAAGAGCCTCTATTACCTGCGCAGCAAGTCGGTGCAGCGCGCAGGTTTTGCCGGGGGCGTCGAGGCCGACAACACCCCCGAGCTCAAGGAAATCCAGCTCGCGAGCACGACGGACTACGACGAGTGCCTGGCATGTCAGTGAAGCAACTCACCCTCCGCAAGATTACCAAGGGCGCGGGCGCAGTCGTGCTCGGCCTCGTCGCGGTGGACCTCGTCGCGACGCTCGTTACGTTCGCGCTCGGCGTGGAGTTCTTCAGGCGATGAGGAGCGGCCGGTTCGCGTTGCTGGCATCGGCGGCAACCGCCGTCCTGCTCGCGTCCCCTGCGCTCGCGGCGCCAGCCGGCGAGCCGCAGGCGCTCGAGCAGCGGTTCGATACGCTGATCAGCCCGGCCGACCAGCAGCAGTGGCTCCAGCAGATGTCGTCGGCGCCCAACCACGTCGGCGCGCCGCACAACAAGGCCAATGCCGAAATGCAGCTGGCGCTGTTCAGGCAATGGGGCTGGGACGCGCGCATCGAGCAGTTCGACGTGCTCTACCCGACGCCAGTATCAACCACGGTCGAGCTGGTCACACCGCAGCATGTCGCGCTGGGCGGGCAGGAGCCGCCGGTCGCCGCTGACCCGACGTCCAATCTCGCCGGGATGCTCCCCCCCTATGTCGCCTACCAGGGCGACGGCGACGTCACCGCGCCGGTCGTCTACGTCAATTACGGCATGCCCGACGATTATGACGCGCTCGCCGCGCGCGGCATCGACGTCAAGGGCAAGATCGTGCTCGCCCGCTACGGCGCTGGTTGGCGCGGACTGAAGCCCAAGCTTGCGCAGGAGCATGGCGCGGTAGGCTGCCTGATCTACTCGGATCCAGGCGACGATGGCTACGCCGAGGGCGACCCTTATCCGCTCGGCGGCGCTCGGCCCGAAGGCGGAGTGCAGCGCGGCTCGGTCGTCGACATGACGCTCTATCCCGGCGACCCGCTGACGCCGGGCGTCGGCGCGACCCAGTCGGCAAAGCGGCTGACGCGCGCGGAATCGCCGGTCCTGCTCAAGATCCCGGCGCTTCCGATCTCCTATGGCGACGCGTCGAGGATCATGGCTGCGATGCAGGGTCCGGTGGTCACCGGCAAGCAGCGCGGCGGCCTTCCGATGGCCTATCACTGGGGCGGCACCGACGCCGTGAAGGTCCATCTCGCGGTGAAATCGGATTGGTCTCTAAAGCCGATCTACGATGTGATCGCGGTGATGAAGGGCGACACCTACCCGGATCAGTGGATCGTCCGCGGCAACCACCGCGACGCCTGGGTGATGGGCGCCGCAGACCCTCTATCCGGGCAGGTCGCGCTGATGAGCGAAGCCAAGGCGCTAGGGACTCTCGCCCGCTCCGGCTGGCGGCCCGGCCGGACTTTGGTCTACGCAAGCTGGGACGGCGAGGAGCCGGGGCTGCTCGGCTCGACCGAATGGGCCGAAGCGCACGCCGACGAGCTCAAGCGCAAGGCCGTCCTTTACATCAACACCGACAATAACGGCCGCGGCTATCTGTTCGCGGGCGGCAACGGCGAGCTCGAGAGCCTCGTCAACCAGGTCGCAGGCGACGTCGCCGACCCCCAGACCGGGGTTCCGGTCGCCGAGCGCAGCCGCGCCGCGACGTTGGCGACTCACTATCTCGCGCCGGATCGCGTCGAGCCGACCGAGCTCGACGATGCGAAAGCGGGCAAGCTCCCGGTCAGCCCGCTCGGCTCGGGCTCCGACTATTCGGCCTTCGCCCAGCATCTCGGAATCCCCTCGCTCAACATCGGCTTCGGCGGCGAGGATTTCTCGGGCGGCAGCTATCACTCGGTCTACGACAGCTTCTATCACGTGATGCACTTCGACGATCCCGGTCTCGCCTATGGCGCGGCGCTGTCGAAGGTGATCGGCCGCCTCGTCCTTCGCTCGGCGGACGCTCCGCGCGTTCCGGCGCATTATTCCGATCTCGCGTCCGACGTTTCGAACTATCTCGCTGAGGTCCAGAAGCTCGCCGTCGACCAGCGCGAGAAGGACCGCGCGCTCGCCGAGCTCCGGCGCGAGGGCGATTTCAAGCTCGCCTCGGCGCCCTACGACCCGACGATCGCGCCGGTCGACCGCGGCATCACGCCGCTAATCGACATGCTCGCTCTGCAGAATGCGTCGGACCATCTGACCCGCGCCGCGGCGGCTGCCGACGGGGTGCTCGCGCACGAGGGCAGGCTTGCCCCTGCCACCCGGGCCCGGATCGACTCGAGCCTGCTCCACATCGACCAGCTGCTGCTCGACCCGCAGGGCCTGCCCGGCCGCCCGTGGTACAAGAATCTCGTGTCGGCGCCCGGCACGCTCACCGGCTACGGCGCCAAGACGCTGCCCGGCGTGCGGGAGGCGATCGAGCAGCGCCGCTGGGACGACGCGCGCGCCTATGTCCAGCGCACCGCAGCCGTGATCGAAGCTTACGCCAGCCGCCTCGACCAGGTCGCGGCGATGGGGCACACCCCATGACCGCCGGCCGCATGGCCGAGCTCGCCGTCGCGGTCGTGCTGCTGGCGGCCGGCGTCTTCTTCTACCGCCGCCGCGACAAGTCCGACACCTACGGCAGCCAGGGCGCGGTGATCCTGTTCGTCATCGCCGCGATCCTGGCGATCCACGCGCTCGGCCTGCTCAACTACCGCCCGAGCGCCAGCGAGGCCGAGATGATGCGGGGAGGCGCGCAGTGAGCCTGTTCATCCCCTTGGGCGCAGTCTTCGCGATCGCCGGCGCCGCAACGCTCGCCACCGCGATCCGCCACCAGGGCGAGCGCAGCCCGCGCTACGCCGCGATGCTGATCGGCGGCATGATGGCCACCGCGTTCGGAGTCGTGATGGCCGGCTTCGCGATCGCCTACGAAACCGCCGCCCCGCTCGATCTCAATGCCGGAGCGGCACCGTGAAGCGCGCCCTCCTGGTCCTCTCCACGCTGGTCCTTGCCGCCTGCGCCGCGACGCAGCAGCCCGACGCCGTCACCGCCGGCGCGCCCGGCTTCCTGCTCGGCCTGTGGCACGGCTTCATCTTCCCCGTCGCGTGGGTGGTTTCGCTGTTCGTGAGCGAGGTCGCGGTCTACGCCGTGCCCAACAGCGGCGGCTGGTACGATTTCGGTTATTTCCTCGGCATCGTCGTGTTCGGCGTCGGCGCGAACCGCAGTCGCACCGTCTATCGCGACCGAATCGTCAGGGTCCGCGGCTGATGCTGATGAGCCTCGTCTTCCTGCTGCTGTTCTTCGTCCCGGTCGCGGCGCTGTGCTGGCGGATCGTCGTCAGCAAGACGCGCGCGCAGTGGATCCGCCCCGGCGCCGCGACCGCGGCGATGATCACCGCCGTCGGCGCCTTCGTCGTGTTCGACGATCTTGCGACCTTCAGCTTCAAGGACTGGCGCGCCGACATCGCCTTGCTCGCCTCGATGACGGGCAGCGCCTACCTGCTCGTCTGGGCGCAGCGCTCGCGCGGCAACCGCCGCCACCGCACCGTCTCGATCATCGCCGCGATCGTCGGCCTCGTCCCGGTCGCCGGCGCCGTCGCCACCGCGCTCCTGTTCGGAGGGCAGGCCCAATGAGCAATCTCATCCACGCGGAGACGCGGAGAAGGAAAGCGGGTCTCACGCGAAGACGCGAAGACGCGAAGGAATTCACGGCCGCTGGATTCTTGAGCGGCCAAATGGCCGCTCCAATCCATTCCTCCGTGTCTCCGGGTCTCCGCGCGAAATACCTATATTGTCTTCGCGTCTTCGCGCCTTCGCGTGAACCATTCTTTTCCTGGGAGAAATAGCATGCCCCTCCTCGAAGCCCGCAAGCAGTACAAGCCGTTCGAATATCCCTGGGCGTTCGAGTACTGGAAGCGCCAGCAGCAGATCCACTGGATGCCGGAGGAAGTGCCGCTCGGCGAGGACTGCCGCGACTGGGCGCAGAAGCTCACCAATCACGAGCGCAACCTGCTCACGCAAATCTTCCGCTTCTTCACCCAGGCCGACGTCGAAGTGCAGGACTGCTACCACGACAAGTACGGCCGCGTGTTCAAGCCGACCGAGATCAAGATGATGCTGACCGCCTTCTCCAACATGGAGACGGTGCACATCGCGGCCTACAGCCACCTCCTCGACACCATCGGCATGCCCGAGAGCGAGTATAGCGCCTTCCTCCAGTTCAAGGAGATGAAGGACAAGCACGACTACATGCAGCAGTTCGGCGTCGACAATGACGAGGACATCGCCAAGACGCTCGCCATGTTCGGCGGCTTCACCGAGGGGCTGCAATTGTTCGCCAGCTTCGCGATGCTGATGAACTTCCCGCGCTTCAACAAGATGAAGGGCATGGGCCAGATCATCAGCTGGTCGATCCGCGACGAGAGCCTCCACTGCGAAGGCATCATCCGCCTGTTCCACGCCTTCGTGAAGGAGCGCGACTGCCTGACCAAGGACGTCAAGGAATCGATCATCGACACCTGCCAGAAGACGGTCCGGCTCGAGGACGCGTTCATCGACCTGGCGTTCGAAATGGGCCCGGTCGAGGGCATGACCGCCAAGGGCATCAAGAAATACATCCGCTACATCGCCGACTGGCGCCTCGGCCAGCTCGGCTTCGCCCCCATCTACATGGTCGACGAGCACCCCCTCCCCTGGCTCGCCCCGATGCTCAACGGCGTCGAGCACGCCAACTTCTTCGAGACGAGGGCGACCGAATATTCGAAGGCCGCGACGCGCGGGAACTGGAACGAGGTGTGGGAGAATTTCGACCGCAGGGTGAAGGCGAAGGCGGAGGCTGCGGCCAATGATGGCGCCGGCGCGGGTGACGGGCCAGACATGTTTGAGGCTGCTGGGGTTGCTGCGGAGTAGCTCCGTTCGCAGGGGAGTCACAAACGAAACCGATTAAACACCACTACATTCCAGAGTTCCTATTGCGGGGATGGACTGGTGAAGACGGCCGGTTGGAACGTTACAACCGACCGCATAAGTGTGTGCACGTCCGACGTGTCTACACTTCTGAGGTCGGATTCGAAAATCTCCTTTACGATTTCGCCCCGCACGAACCGCATTTCCCGGGTCTCGAAAGGGCTTATTTCGCCCCAATCGATAATTTAGCGGCAAAGGCGCGTCGAAAGCTTTTGAATGACCACGAACGCGAGTGGTCGTCCGAACTCCGTAGCGCCTGGTCTCGGTTTCTCATGTCGTTACTCCATCGGACACCCGCGGCACTCGAGGTTTTCCGTGAAGGCGTGATCCGTATGACGATCAGAGGATCAGCGGGCGTCGAGGATCTTTGGTCAAGAATTCGTAATGAAGATGATCCGCAGAGCTGGCTTGAATATTGCCTCGCAGAAAACCCGCATTTCCTTGAGCAACGTCCACTTGAGTTGCTGCCACGAGTCATCGAGAACAAGGAACTCGGACTGCGGCTAAACCGAATGCTTTGGGCAGTGGTGCGCCCCACCTACCGTAATTGGTCATTTTTAACGTCGGACAGCCCGCTCGTGGTGAGTGATAGCCTGACAAAGCCAAATTCGCATGTCGCACTAGCGCTTAGCGCGAACGCGCTGTTTGTTGCAGTCACCGCGAAATCGACCTTGGAGACTATCGTGGACATGGGAGATCGTGCGATCTTCGAAAACTACAATCAGATCGTTGTGGACCGTGCCGCTAAGTTCGTAGCTTCGGTCGACCAAACTCAAGACCGCTTCATTAGAAATAATTTTGGTCGAAAGCCGGTCGTGTTGATCTCGCCGATTTTCCGAGAGTTCTACGACCAGGCTGCTTAATCGCGCTTCCGCGCGCCGGCGGAATCGTCTCGTGACCGCTTAACACCATGGCAGCTTGCCGCGCACGTACCCGTGCGCAAGCCGATCGCTGATCAGCGTTTCGCTTACGCTTGAGCCGTTCACGTAAACAAGCCGAAGCTTCCTTCCGTAAACATCGCCGACCAACCTAGCTGCTGAACATCGCCGACCGCACATCCCCTCCCGCGACCACCAGATGATCGATGACGGAAATGCCCACGCCTCGCGCGGTGTCTACGAGCCGGCGCGAGACGCTGATGTCGCTGCTGCTCGGTCGGGGATCTCCCGATGGATGGTTGTGCGCGACGATGATCCCGTGCGCGCCGCGGCCGATCGCCCGGAAGACGATCCGGCGGAGGTCGCATTCGACCGAGTCCGCCGTCCCCATCGACACCACCTCGTAATCGATCAGTCGCCGCCGGCTGTCGAGGAAGATCACGATCAGCAACTCGTCGCTACGAAAGCCGATCAGCGTCCTCAGGAATTTGCCCGCGTCACGCTCGGAGTTGATCGGCTCGCGCGCGGTCAACTCCTCCTCGAGCGCGGACATCATCAGCGCGCGCGCGGCACCGATCGCATGCGCGACCGCCCCGCCGGCGTAATCGGCGACGATCGCCGGATCGGCGCTCAGCAACTCCGACAGGGTCGCGTAGCGCGCGCTCAGCGTGGCAGCTGAAGAGGCGGGCTCCGGAACCGCAGTCGCCCAGAGATAGGCTTCCAGTCGGGTACGAACGCACGCTCGGCGAGCCGCCTCCGATGCGCCCAGGTTCCGATGCCCAGGAGAGCCACCATCGGCCACGACCAGATCGTCGTTAGCAGGGCATAGCTGTCGGGGATCATCGCCGGGTAGAGAAGCTTCCCCGCGTGCACCAGCACCGCGACGAGCTGACAGCCCGCGACCGGAATCGGCCACCGGCGGTTCGCTCGGATGGCCACTATGCAAAGTCCTATCAGCAGTAGGGTGTCGACTGCGAACAGGCGCATCGGCACGCTCCTGAATGCGCCCGGCATGTTCAGAAAGCCGAGCGAGAGCGAGCCTGCCGAGGCGATGATGTAGGCGAGGGCTGTTGCTCGTTCCGGACCGCCACCCCTCGCCAACGCGTACCCGACCACCACGACGATGAAGATGACGAAGAACGGAACGGAGCTCATTCCACATCGTCGCCTCGGCGATCGCGTCAGGTCAATGCCGATTAGGCGACGTTTGCGAACCGCTCAGGCAGCTCGGCGGTCTTGTCCGGGCATTCCCAATAGTCCCCGAACGACACCGCCCGCAGGCCTAGCTCGTTCTGCGCCGTGCGGAATGCTGCGTGCGCCGCTCCGATCTCACCGCGCGCTTCGACCAGCTTGAGCGTGGCGCGCGACATCAGCGCCAGCCCGTCCTGGCCCATCGTGATCGGCTGCTTCGCCGTCTTGCGCCCCTCGATCAGCGCAATTGCGAGCCGTGACGCATGCACGATCGCGCTGTCGACATCCGCTTCGGCGGGGAACAGTTCGTCCGCGACGCCCTTGGCGAACGCCAGTCGTTCATTGAGCATAGTCTCTCCACTCCCGGAGACGCGCCGCGCCCCGGGTCTATCATCCGTTGTGTTGAGGCCTAGTGCGCCAGCAGGGCGACGCCGTCGGCCACCGCGACGATCAGCGAAAGGATGACGATCATTCCGACTCCACTGATGCCGATCGCTGCGAGCGTCTGCATCGCGGAGAGGGTCTGGATCGGTCCCGGCCCGTCCGCCGCAACATCCCGAAGCAGGAATCTGTCCTGAGCCGGTTGCCGATCAGATGCGTCATCAGCCCGTGCGGCGGGAACCTCCGACGCGGCATAGTATGGTTCGACCGCAGTATAGGTGCTCGCGGCGTAGAGGCGCGCGGCCTCGAGGGAGTCGCTCGCGCCGAGTTTCTTGCGGGCTGCCTTCAAGTGCTGCTCGACCGCATGGTGAGTGATCCCGAGTTCGCGGCCGATCTCCTTCGCGGTTTTTCGAGCGATGAATCCTTCAAGGCATTGGCGCTGACGCTCGGTCAGTTGCGGCATGTTCGCCCTCGCAATCTGCTTCACCGAGCTCATGCAGAATGAACAATAGAAGGTCCGTGATGGCAAGTAGAGCGGTTCACCAAGGCGATTTCGGGGAAGCGCAAGCGACTCGGGCATGCCGAGAGTATAACCATCTTGGTTATTTGTAGGACAGATAGAAATCCAGACACGTTCGCGTTTTTGCTGTCCTACAGCACCCGACATGCTCCATGTGGTCCGACTCTTTCCCACCCGAAGGAGTCCGTCATGGCCACCAAGCTCAAGATCGTCGACGAGGTCGCCGACATCGTCCCCGCGCCCACCATTCCCGAGTTCGAACCCGCCCCCACCCGCAAGCGCAACGCCGGCTGGACCGCCGAGCGGCAGCGCAAGTTCATCGAGCATCTCGCGCTAACCGGTTGCGTCGGCGAGGCGTCCGCGCACGTGAACGTCGCTTCCAGCTCGGCCTATCGTCTGCGCAACAAGGCCGGCGCGGAAAGTTTCGCGCGTGCCTGGGACGCGGCGCTCCGGCTGTGCCCGACGCGCCTCGCCGCGATCGCTCTCGACCGCTCGATCCACGGCCGCGTCGAGCGCTTCTACAAGGACGGCGAGCTGGTGATGGAGCGCCGCATGCCGTCCGATTATCTCCTCACCTGGCTGCTCTCGCGCCTCGACCCGGCGCAGTTCGGCTCGCCCTCCGCCAAGGCCCTTGCCGCTGCAACCGGCGACCCGCGCGAAGCCGCGCGCAACGAGCTCCCAGCGATCATCGACTCGTTCGAGGACATTCCGATGCAGGAATGCGCGGTCGAGGGGGTCGACCATCTTGATGTGCGCCTCGGCGAGACCGGAACCGGCGAACCGATCGGCGATGAAGAACGGGAATGAGGCTCGGCCGGGGCCAGTCCAGGGGACTTCCGAGCACTAGCCTCGCGCGCGTACGCGTGTAGCTTCGCTGCGTTCACTGCGTTTCGAGCTCACGCGCGCCGCACAGGGACAAGCACAAAGGGGCAAGCCAATGATCAGCCGAACATTCGCCGCGCTGCTGCTCGCAACCGCCGCATCCGCGCTCACCGCCTGTGCCAGGCAGCCGGACACCTCCGCCACCGCCGCCCAGGTTCGCAGCGACGCGCTCGGTGTCGTCGCCGCCTACAATGCGCAGGACGCGCACAAGGCGGCTTCCTACGACGCGCCCGACTATGTCGGCGTTTATCACGGGACGCCCAACACCGTCGGCCCGGCCGCCGACGAAGCGGGCATGAAGACGCAGATGGCCGCGGCGAAGGTCGATTGGCAGCTCGGCGACGGCAAGGTCACGGTCTCGAAATCCGGCGACCTCGGCATCTTCGAGGCGCCCTACACCTTCGTCATCGCGGTCCCGAACGCACCCGTGACGCGCGAGACCGGCACCTGGATCGCGATCTTCAAGCGGCAGGACGACGGGTCGATGAAGCTGTGGCGCTCGATCGCCAGCGACACGCCGGCAGCCGCCGCCAAGACTGCATCATCTTGAAGGTGACGCGCGCCGTCCGGGACGGTGAAGCCTGCCCTCAGGCGATCGCCGGCGTCGCGATTGGCACCGTCGGGCGCTTCCCCGCCTGCCATCCGAGCCAGCTCGTCGCCGCGCCGATTGCGAAACCCGTCAGCACGATCGTCGCATCGGGCAGGTGGCTGATGAAGGTGTCGAGCCGCCTCAGCACCGCGAACTCGCCCGCGAAGCCCATCGCCAGCATCTCGACAAGGATGAACCCGGCGGTGACCAGGAATGGCTTCGCTCGCTCGCCGACGCGCCACCAGATCACGGCGATGATCGCCAGCTCGATCGCCATCGACCATTCGATCGACGCCATGATGTGCGGGAAGTCGGCGGGGCCGTTCACCTGGAACTGCGGAACGACGAACGCCGCCGCCCGGCTGAACGGCGATTCGAACAGGATCAGCGGGGTCGACAGCATGTAGCCGGCGTGCACCCACACCTTCCGCCGGTATTTGAGCGCCCGGTAATAGACCGTCACATAAGCCGCCATCGCGATCATCGTGCCGATCATGAAGCCCGGGCCGTAAAGCTGGTGGAGCGGCTCGCCGGCGACATAATTGTGCGCCTGTCGGTCGATGATCGCCGCGAGGCCGCCGATCAGGAACGGGAACAGGAACAGGCTCGCCATGCCGACCGCGCGGTGCAGCGGAAGCTGGCTCTTGCGGTGCGCGGTCCAGCTTTGTGCCGTGACCATCAGCACCCACAGGCTCGCGGCGATGCCGTGGGCGTGGAACTGCCACGGCGCTTGCGTGCCGACGGCGAAATAGCTTGGCCAGAAGCCGATCAGGATGACGGCGATGACGCCCAGCATATAATAAGGCGCGCGCGGATATGGCATGGTTTGTCCCCCGACTTCCCCGCGCTCGCCGATAGCATGAAAGCGCGTCTGATGTCGGAGAAAAGTCGGCTGTCCGACTGTCGCTTCGCGGGCGGGGCGGACACAGCTCGAAAGGACTTTCCTACACGCACCCATTTGGTTCAACATGCGCGACTCGCATCATGAGGAGCAGGTTCATGGGAAGGCGCGTGGCGAAAGAGATGACGGTCGAGGAATTCGATGCCTGGCGCAAGGCGCAGGACAAGGTCGAGGCGGTGGCGCAGGCCGCGGACGAGGTCGGCGGGCCGCGGCTGTCGCTTGTCCCGCTCCCGGATCAGAATGAAGCCTGGCCGACCGATCTGCTTCCTCTCGTTCCGGAGGCCGATGGAGGGGACGCCGGCACCGCCGGCGCCGACCAGCCGCTCGTCGCAGCCACCCCGTTCGACGGCATCCCCCTCGAATCCAGCCGCAATCGGCTCGCCGGCTGGAGCGTCGAACGCCAGAGGCTGTTCCTGACCGTTCTTGCCGAGACCGGACAGGTCCACCTCGCCGCCGCCGCCGCGCGGTGCTTGCCAGACGTGCGTCATCTCGTGGATGAAGAAGCCCTGCCGGGACAGCGGCTCCCTGGAGAAATCCTCAGACCAGCCGCCCGCTACGGGATGGAAATAGATGTTGCCGTTG
>NZ_WJSQ01000059.1 GCF_009720245.1 Sphingomonas segetis
CAGGTCGCAATGGCCGATGATCGCCGTAAGAATGTTGTTGAAGTCGTGTGCGACGCCGCCTGCCGGGCCTTGCCAGTGCGCCGGTGCTTGCGACCGCGGGCGTCGCAGCCACGCTGATGCTCGCGACCGGCGCCTACGCCTATTACAATATCAAGGTCCTCAACCGCTATGAGACCAGCGACCAGGCCGAGAAGTTCAGCGCCGAATACGAGCGCAAATATCTGAAGTTCGAAAAGCTGCCGCAGCCGGCGGTCACGAAAGTCGCGCTGAACGTCCAGCTCTATCCCAGGCAACGGATGCTGGTCACCGACGGCAGCTATGCGCTCGTCAACAACGGCAATGCGCCGATCGATGAGGTCCACGTGCGCAAGGGTGACCGCGACGTCGAGTGGCTGAAGCTGGATATCGCCGGTGCGCACCTTGCCAGCGACGACGAGAAATTCGGCTACCGCATCTACCGCTTCGATCGTCCGCTAGCTCCCGGTGCGAGCGCGAACCTCACGTTCAAGTCGCGCATCTGGCGGCGCGGTTTCCGCGCGTCCCGGCCGGCCACCGACGTGATCGAGAATGGCACCTTCGTGAACAACTACGACTTCGCGCCAGTGATCGGAATGGACCGCAACGGCCTGCTCTCCGATCGCACCCAGCGCCGCCGCCAGGGCCTCCCTTCCGAGCTTCGTCCCCCCAGGCTCGAGGACATGGGCGCCACGCTGCACAATTACATCCACGCCGACTGGGTGATGTCCGACATCACCCTGACGACCGACGCCGGCCAGACTCCGATCGCGCCCGGCAACCAGGTGTCCGACGTCAGTGCGAACGGCCGCCGGACGGCGCGGTTCGTCAGCCCGGCGCCAATCCTCAATTTCTTCTCCATCCAGTCGGCCCGCTACAAGGTCGCGAGCGAGGATCGCAACGGCCTCAAGCTTTCGGTCTACTACCATCCGGGGCACGACTGGAACGTCGCGAAGATGCTGAAGGCGATGGGGACGGCGCTCGATTACTACCGCGCGCATTTCGGCCCCTACCAGTTCAATTACGCGCGCATCATCGAATTCCCCGGCTACAGCAGCTTCGCGCAGGCCTTTGCCGGGACGATGCCTTATTCGGAAACGATCGGGTTCAACGCCAACACCGACGATCCGGAAAAGATCGACTTCACCACCTATGTCGTGGCGCATGAAATGGCGCACCAATATTGGGCTCACCAGGTCGTCGGCGCCGACATGCAGGGCGGCACGAGCATGAGCGAAACGCTCGCCCAATATTCGGCGCTGATGGTGATGAAGCACCTCTACGGACCCGACAAGATCCGCCGCTTCCTGAAGTACGAGCTCGACAATTACCTGCGCAGCCGCGCCGGCGAGGCGGTCGAGGAAGTGCCGCTCGAGCGGGTCGAGAACCAGGGCTACATCCATTACCGCAAGGGCGCGGTCGCCATGTACCTCCTGCAGGAGCGCCTCGGCGAAGACGCCGTCAACCGCGCCTTGTCGCGCTTCCTCGACAAGTGGCGCTTCAAGGGACCGCCCTACCCGCGTTCGCTCGACCTCATCGCCGAATATCGCAAGGAAGCGAAGACACCCGAGCAGCAGCAGCTGATCACCGACTTGTTCGAGAAGATCACACTGTACGACCTCAAGCTGGCCGACGCGAAAACCCGCAGGGATGGCAACGGCTGGACGACGACGCTGACGATCAAGGCCGACAAATTCTACGCCAACGGCAAGGGCGTGGAGACCAAGGCGGAGCTCGCCGAGCCGATCGAGATCGGCCTGTTCGCCGCCCGCCCGGGCCTCGGCGCCTTCTCGGCGAAGGACGTGATCGTGATGGAACGCCGGCCGATCGCCAGCGGCACCCAGCGGATCGTGATCCACAGCGCGAAGAAGCCGGCGTTCGCGGGCGTCGACCCTTATAATTTCTACATCGACCGCAACAGCGACGACAATGTGAAGGAAGTCACGGCCAGTTGAGCACGGGGCGGGCCGACCGGCCCGGGCGGATGTTGACATTCATGTCAGCAGATGGGAGCCTGCCGGCACATGTTCCGCCACCCCGTCGCCATCCAAGCCGCCGACATCGACCACATGGGTCATGTCAACAATGCCGTGTACCTCAAGTGGGTGCAGGAAGCGGTGATCGACTATTGGCGCAGCGTCGCGCCGCCGAACGCGGTCGCGAAGCATCTGTGGGTCGCGCTCAAGCACGAGATCACCTTCCTCAAGCCGACCTTCCTCCAGGACAATGTCGTCGCGGAGGTGATCGCCGAGAAGGTCGAAGGCGCCCGAGCCTTCTTCCACACCGTCCTGCGCCGCGGCGATGAGGTGCTGAGCGAGATCCAGAGCACCTGGTGCTGCCTCGACGCGGCGACCAGGCGGCCCGCCCGCCTCGCGCGCGACGTGGTCGGCCGCTTCGTTGCCCCGAGCGCCTAGGCCGCCGCGGCTTTCTCCGCCGCGTCCCACCGCGCCGTCAGCGCGCGTGCCGCCTCGACGTCGACCGGGAAATCGACCTCGCCCCATTCCTCGCCTTCGATGTCGAGCGTCCACACGTCGGCCGACTGCGCGAGCTGGTGAATCACGCGAAGGTACCAGATGGTGGTCCCCTCCGGACTGCGCATCGCGCGCTCGATCGCCTCGCGGAACTGCCCCGCCCCGCCGCCTCGGAACGCGAGCAGCCCGATCGATTCGGCGTTGACGCTGTCCATTGGCAGCCTCTTGCCGATTGCCTTGAGGCGCCCTCCTTTCTCGACCACCTTCATGTCGTCCTCGTCGTAGCCCGGCTTGCGGTCGATGGTGACGCAGATGCCCTGCTGGACGTTGCCGACTACGCGGTGCATCAGCGCGCGCGACACCAGAGTGTCGCCGTTCCACACGAGGAAGTCGCCCTCCAGCTCCTCGCGCGCCATGAACAGGGACCCGGTGTTGTCGGCGACCTTGAAGAAGGGGTTGTAGATCGTCCGCACCGCGGGCCCGCCGCTTCGCCGGGCGATCGCCTCCGCGACCAGTTCGTCGTGGAAGCCGGTGACGACCACCGCCTCGTCGACGCCGTTGGCCTCGAGCGTGTCCAGCTGGCGGTCGAGCAGGCTGCGCCCAGTGAAATCGATCAGGCACTTGGGCCGATCATCGACGAGACGGCCGAGCCGCGAGCCCTGCCCGGCGGAAAGGATGATTGCTTTCATCAGGAGCGTGGCCTTCGCTTGGAAATGCGGCGGCGATTGGGCATTAGCAGATTTGCCACTCTCATAAGGATGACGGCGTGAAGAAGATCGAGGCGATCATCAAGCCGTTCAAGCTCGACGACGTGAAGGACGCGCTGCACGACGTCGGCGTCTCCGGCATCACCGTCACGGAGGTCAAGGGCTTCGGCCGCCAGAAGGGCCACACCGAGCTCTATCGCGGCGCCGAGTACGTCATCGACTTCCTGCCCAAGGTAAAGGTCGAAGTGATCGTCGAGGATTCGCTCGCCGACAATGTCATCGAGGCGATCGAGAACGCCGCCCGCACCGGCCGCATCGGCGACGGCAAGATTTTCGTGCTCGAGGTCGAGCAGGCCATTCGAATCCGCACGGGCGACCGTGGGGCCGACGCCATCTGACGAGCGCAAGCTCGTCACCCCGGACTTGATCCGGGGCCTGCCTTGTTTTGCACGCGAGAATAAGAAGGCGGATCCCGGCTCAAGCCCGGGATGACGATTAAAATTGTCGCCGCTACAGGACGATCGATGGACGAACGCCTCGCCTCCATGTCCCCCGACGAGCTGCGGTCGGCGATGCGAAGCCTCGGCTACCGCACCCAGAACGACCTCGCTCAGGCGATCGGCGTGTCGCGCTCGGCGGTCAGTCTGTGGCTCGAAGGCAAGGTCGGCGTCCCGCGCCCCGTGGCAATGCTCCTGAGGATGCTCGTTTCCGCGCAGCGCCGCGCTTACTAGCCACCGAGCGCGAGTGAGCGATTGCGCAGCAATCGGGAGGCAGCGCGAAGAGATGGCTGGTAGCGGCCGGCGGGGGGGCGACACGGAGTCGACCGAGCCCGTCCGACGTCACGGGATTCATTTCCGTGACGCTACTCCAATTCATTGCTTGAACCGACGGCCTTGGGCCGCGATTGAAGCCAAATGATCGAGCTCGACGACCAGCAACAGGCCGCCCGCGACTGGTTCGAATCGCTTCGGACCCGCATCTGCGCCGCCTTCGAGGAGATCGAGCGCGAGGCCGGCTCCGACGCCGCTTTCGCGTTTACCCCGTGGGACCGGACCGATGCCAATGGCGGCCCAGGCGGCGGCGGGGTGCGCGGGCAGATGGCCGGCAAGGTGTTCGAGAAAGTCGGGGTCAACGTCTCGACCGTCGGCGGCAGCTTCAGCCCCGAGTTCGCGGCAAACATTCCCGGCGCCGAGGAGGATCCGAGCTTCTTCGCCACCGGCATCAGCCTCGTCGCGCACATGGTCAACCCGCACGTCCCCGCGGTCCACATGAACACGCGCTTCCTGACCACGACCAAGCGCTGGTTCGGCGGCGGCGCCGACCTCAATCCCGCCATTCCCTACGAAGAGGACACGGAGGCCTTCCACGCGCGCCTGCGCGCCGCCTGCGCCGCCCACGATCCGACCTTCTACCCGCGCTTTTCGAAGTGGGCCGAGGAATATTTCTGGCTTCCGCACCGCGCCGTCTCGCGCGGCGTCGGCGGGATTTTCTACGACTATCTGGAGGACCATTTCGACGCCCATTTCGCTTTCACCAGGGACGTCGGCGAAGCGTTCCTCGACATCGTCCCCCAGCTGGTCCGAAAGCGCATGGACGCACCCTTCACGCCCGAGGACATGGACCGTCTGCTCGAATTCCGCGGCCGCTACGTCGAGTTCAACCTGCTCTACGATCGCGGGACTTTGTTCGGGCTCAAGACGGGCGGCAACGTCGACGCGATCCTGATGAGCCTGCCACCGCTGGCGCGGTGGGCGTGACCATTCCTCCCCATGGAGAATCGATGGGGAGGGGAACCATCCACCGAAGAGTGGATGGTGGAGGCGGCGTTGCGCGGCGGCCCCTCCACCATGCTGCGCATGGTTCCCCTACACACGTCTTCGGCGCAGGGAGGAATTGATGGCGTACGATCCTCTCCCCGACACCGACCTCGCCGCCGTCGTCACCTACCTGGAAATGCGTGAGCGTCCCGAAATTGAGGTCCCGCCTTCGACCCTCGACCTGCAACGCATCGAAAACCCGGCCCCCGACCGATACCGCGAGCTGTTCCGACTGGTCGGCGCTCCGTGGCTATGGTTCTCGCGGCTCATGCTCGACGATGAAAAGCTCCGCGAAATCATCTCCGACCCGAAGGTTGAGCTTTACGTCGCGCTCGACGGCAACGCCCGCGACGTCGGTATGCTCGAGCTAGATTTCCGCGAGCAGGGCCAGTGCGAGCTTGCGTTCGTCGGCCTGGTGCCGGACCTCTCGGGCCTCGGCCACGGCCGCTGGCTACTTGCCGAAGCCGTGAGCCGAGCCTGGCGCGACGGCGTGATCCGGGTCCACGTCCACACCTGCTCGCTCGATCATCCGGCGGCGCTCGCCGCCTACCGCCGCGCCGGCTTCATCCCCTACAAGCGCGCCGTCGAGCGTTTCCCCGACCCGCGGCTGCTCGGCATCCTGCCGAAAGATTCAGCGCCTCAGGTCCCGCTCCTCGGCACCGATGCCTCGGCCGCGCCCGTTTCCGAGCGCTGAACGTAGATCCGCGCCAGCATCACGAACAGCATGACCGACAGCAACCCGCTGAGCAGCTGGCTGACGATCGAGATCAACAGGCCGCCGAGCGAGCGCGGCCCCGCGTCCTCCACGATCATCCGGATCAGCAGCCCGAACACGCTGTCCACCGCCCACAAAAGCGCGAGCGCGCCGATGCCGAACATCAGGATGAAAACGAACAACCGCCACCAATTGCCGCGCGAAAGGTCCCAGCTCCGCCGCAGGATCGCAAGCGGACCGATGCCCTCCGCGCTCGCCACCGCCGACGACAGCATGAGCCGCACCGCGACGAACGCGAACAGCACGCACAGCAGGATCAACGCGAGCGATGCGGCGAGCGAAGGCTTGCTCGGGTTCGCCTGCAGGAACGCGTAGAGCGCCGAGCCGATGAGCATGACCGGCACCAGCCACAGCAGCGTTGCGGCGACATAGGCCCACAGGCGCTTCGCGCCGTGCATGATCGCTTCGCCGACCGAGACGTGCGGCCCGATCGCAAGGCGGATCACCGCTAGTTGCCCGACGAGCGAGACCAGCAGCGCAACCAGGGCGATCGCCATCCACGGGCCCGCTGGCGGGAATTCTCCCGCATGCGCGACAGGCGTGGTCACGTTGAGGACCAGCCCCGGGAGGACGAACAGCGCGAGCGCCACCGCCAGGAACAGGCGGCCGTCGCGCGCCAGGACCGCGGTCGTTTCCTCCCACGCGCGGGAAAGCGAGAGTTTGGACATGAATTTCCTCGTTGCTGGCGGGCCTTATGCGGACGCCGGGCGAAACGCGCAACTTGCCCGGATTTGCCGCGGAGGCCATGTCGGCGGCGCGAATGGACAGCATCGGTGGCATCGAATGGCGCGTGAGCGAGGCGCCGGTCCCCTACGAGGAGGCGCTGCGCTTCATGGACGGGCGCGCGACCGCGATCCGCGAGGGAACGGCGAGCGAATGCGTGTGGCTGCTGGAGCACCCGCCCTTGTTCACCGCAGGCACCAGCGCCGACCCCACCGAGCTCACCAACCCGCGGCATTTCCCGGTGTACGAGGCGGGCCGCGGCGGCCGCTACACCTACCACGGCCCGGGCCAGCGCGTCGGCTATGTGCTGCTCGACCTCGAGAAGCGCGGGAAAGACATCCGCCGCTTCGTCCACTCGCTCGAGGGCTGGATGATCGACACGCTCGCCGAGCTCGGAGTCGTCGCCCACCGCGCGCCCGGGCGGATCGGAATCTGGGTCGGCGAAGGCCCCGCCGAAGCCAAGATCGGCGCGCTCGGGGTGCGCGTCAAACGCTGGGTCACGCTCCACGGGTTCGCGCTCAACGTCTCACCCGATCTCGCCCATTTCGGCGGCATCGTGCCCTGCGGCATCGCCGAATTCGGGGTCACCAGCCTAGCGGAACAAGGGAAACAAATGCCCCTTACGCGGGTTGATGCGGCCTTGAAGCGGAGTTTCTTGTCGTTTCTCAAGAGTTTGGAACGGTCGTGCAAAGAGTCTTGAAGGATGCTCCCGCTTCAGACTATGGTTCGCGCGATTTGCGCCGGGGGAAACCCTTGCAGATCGCAATAAATAGGGAGTCTTGAATGCGTGCTCTTATCCTGGTCGCTGGCGCGGCCCTGGCCGTTGCGGCTTGCAGCAGCAACGACAATGCCAACAACACGATGAACGTCGATGAGAACCTCACGACGACTGACATGAACGCGACGGACATGAACGCTATGACGGACATGAACGCCACGGACATGAACGCGACCGACCTCAACGTCAGCGCGGAAAACGTCACCGTGACGGACATGAACGCGACGACCAACAACGCGATGTAAGCTTGTTGCGCCTCCGCTTGCGGGGGCGTTGGCTTTTCAAGGGGCTGTCGGTAGTTCCGGCAGCCTCTTTTTTTGTGTTTTCCGGAGTCCATCCATGCGCCTGATCCTGATCGCCGGTGCCCTCGCTCTTTCTCTTTCCGCCTGCTCCAACAGCGATCAGGCCGACAATACGCAGAATGTCGACGAGAACCTGACCGCGGAAAACATCGTCTCCAACGACGTGACGGCGATCGACGCGGTCACCGCCGACGCCGCCAACATGGCCGCCGACGTCGATCTCAATTTCGGCAATCTCGGCAACGGAGCCGAGCCGGCGACGAACGAATCCGCGCCCAAGCCAAAGAAGCCCGCTTCGAAGAGCGCTGCGCCGGCCGCCGCGAACCCGGCCGACGAAGCGGCCACCAACGCCGAATAATCAGGCCAGCCCGACGACCTTGTGCGCCTGGAGGCTCAGGCGCCATTTGGGCCGGTCCATCGCCAGCCGGATCGCCGCCTCGATCGCCCGTTCGCGCTCGGCGCAGTCCATCGGCTGGACGAGGAAGTGGTCGAACGCCCAGCCCTCCAGCTCCGCCGGGTCGATTCCCAGCTGCGGCCACACCAGCTTGAGCTCGTCGCCCGAGCGCTGGACCACCTCGGTACCCGCTTTCGGGCTGACGCACAGCCAGTCGATCCCGGCCGTCGCGTGCAAGGTCCCGTTGCTCTCGGCGGCAATTCGGAAGCCCCGCGCGTGCAGGGCATCCACCAGCGCCGAGTCGAGCTGAAGCATCGGCTCGCCGCCGGTGATCACCACCAGCCTTCTGTCGCGGCCCTCGCCCCACAGCGCCTCGACATGCGCCGCGAGCGCGTCGGCGCCGCGGAACTTGCCGCCGCCCTCCCCGTCCGTGCCGACGAAATCGGTGTCGCAGAAGGTGCATTGCGCACCCGCTCGGTCCTGTTCGCGACCCGACCAAAGATTGCACCCCGCAAAGCGCAGGAACACCGCGCGGCTCCCCGCCTGCACGCCTTCGCCCTGGAGCGTCAGGAAGCATTCCTTGACGGCATAGCCTGTACCGCTTGCGGGCGAGGGTCGACTCGCCGCAGGCGAGCGGGGTGACGGGCTGTTGTGGACGTTCACACGTACATCGTCGGATCGGCAAGGCCAGCGTCGGCAAACCCCTTCGCGCGCAGCCGGCATGCGTCGCACTCGCCGCAATGCCGGCCGTC
The DNA here is from genome assembly GCF_009720245.1 of Sphingomonas segetis. Classification (GTDB taxonomy): domain Bacteria; phylum Pseudomonadota; class Alphaproteobacteria; order Sphingomonadales; family Sphingomonadaceae; genus Sphingomicrobium; species Sphingomicrobium segetis. Next base: position 8,735 of record NZ_WJSQ01000059.1, read on the forward strand.
CGGCAGCGGGTCGTAGCAGCTGTGGCTGAGCGCCGGGTCGAGTCCCAGCCGCTGCGCCTCGCGCGCAATGTCGGCCTTGGTCATGTGCTGGAGCGGCGCGTGGATTTCGAACCGGCCCCCCTCCGCTCCGGCCTTGGTCGCGAAATTGGCGAGCTTCTCGAATTCCGCGATGAACTCGGGCCGGCAGTCGGGATAGCCCGAATAATCGAGCGCGTTGACGCCGATGAAAATGTCGCGCGCGCCGCTCGCCTCCGCGAGGCCGAGCGCGAGGCTGAGGAAGATCGTGTTGCGCGCCGGCACGTAAGTGACGGGGACGCCCCCGCCGACGCCGGCCTTCGGCACCGCGATGTCGTCCGTCAGCGCCGACCCGCCGAACGCCCGGAGGTCGAGCGCAAGCACGATGTGCCGCTCGGCGAGCGCGGCGGCGATCGTCCGCGCCGCGTCGAGCTCGACTCGGTGGCGCTGGTTATAATCGACGGTCAGCGCCACGACCGAATAGCCCTGCTCCCGCGCAAGCCCGGCGCAGACCATCGAGTCGAGCCCGCCGGAGAGGAGGACGACGGCCTGCTTCACAGCTTGAGCCCGAGCTTCGGTCCCGCCCAGAACATGACCGCGTAGAGAGCGAGGCTTCCGGCGACGACGATCGCCATCGCGGTCCAGAAGCCGACGCTCGAGCGGAGCAGCAGCGGTAGCGCGATGAACAGCGGCAGCGAGGGGACGATGAACCAGATCGTGCTCGCCGAAAGCTCGGCCACCCGCTCCGGATCGCCGGTGTCGCGCCACAGCCACAGCATCGCGAGCAGCGACGTCGCCGGCAAGGACGCGACCAGCCCTCCCCAGCCGGGATAGCGCCGAGCGATCTCGGAAACCGCGGCAACGATCGCGCCCGAAATGGCGGCCTTGATCAGCAGATAGATCATGGCGCGGCTATATCCCCGCCGGCGAATGCAGGGGAGACCAAAAGAAGGGCCGCCGATCCGTGAGGAAGGGCGGCCCAGGTATCGGGCTTGCGCCCGATGGGAGGAAAGCGTGCCAGAATCCGGCACGCTCTTAAACTAGCGCAGCATGGTTAAACGGAGCCTTAATGGCGAGTAGAAGAGGATGTTTTCGTGCACTCGCCCACGCGCCGCGCCTGAAGCACGTAATTGAACGGCAGTTGGTCCGAGATACCCTGCGTCCTAATCCTCAGCGAGCGCGGCGTGAGCACGTCGATCTGCGACTGGCCGAACCCAGCCGCGCCGCACTGGTAGTCGATCCGAGTCTCGCTCGGCCCGTCCTTCAGCACGGTACGCGAGCAATTCTGGCCGCGATGTTCGAACTGCGCGAGCGTCAGGACGTCCGAGACGCACTGCCGCACCGGGGCGTCGCTTCCCGGAGCGCCGTTGATTTCCCACAGCCCGCCCGTGACCTGCGCGAGCGCAGCCGGCTGCGCGGCGGCAAAAGCGGCCGCGGGCGCGGCGGTGGCGACGGCGAGAATCAGCGGTCGTCTCATCGACCGCCGTTTAACACGAGGAAGTTAACGGTGAAAAACGAAATGCTCGCGACCCGACATTCGGCAACTAGCGCTTGAGCTCTTGGGGCTCGATCGCGAAGCTCGACGAACAGAAGGCGCAGTCGACCCGGATCAGCCCGTCGTCGCCGACCATCGCCTCGCGCTCGTCCTCCGGGAAGCGCGCGATGACCGAGCGCACGTAAGCCGGGTCGCAGCGGCAGCCGCGGCTGAGCTCGACCCCCGGCAAAGTCCGCACCTCGTCTTCCTGGTGGAACAGCCGCCAGATCAGCTCGTCGAGCGGGAGGTGCGGGTCGGTCAGCTCCTCGGCTTTCACCGAGCCGCCGAGGATCGCGACATGCGGCCAGTCGGGGTGGTCGAGCCGCGTGTGGAGCCGCTCGCGACCCTCCTCGCCTTCGGGAAGATGCTGGAGCAGCAGGCCGCCCGCATGCCATTCGTCGCCGCGCTTCTCGGCCGCGAGCCGGACGAGGCTCGGGATCTGTTCGGACTGCGCGAAATAGCTTTGCGCCGCATCGCCGAGGTTCTTGCCCTCGAGCGGCACGATGCCCTGGTAGCGCTCGTTGGCGAGCGGCTGGTCGAAGGTGATCGCAAGATAGCCCTTCCCGAACAGCTCCTGCAGCGTCGGCGTCTCCGGCAGCGCGCCGAGCCGCTCCGGATCGTGGCGGACATAGCCGCGCAGCTCGCCGCCAAGATAGTCGCAGACGAGCAGGTCGATGGCCCCGCCCTCGGTCTGCGCCTGCAGCGTCAGCTGTCCCTGCGGCTCCTTGAGCAGCGAGCCGAGCAGCGCCGTCAACGTCAGCGCCTCGGCGAGCAGCTTCTCGACCAGCGGCGGATAGTGGTGACTGGCAAGGATCGAATCCACGACGGGCCCGAGCCGCGAGATTCGCCCGCGCGCGTTGCGCGAGGGAATTGCGACGCCGAGAACGACGTCGTTGTTGAGCTGAACTGCCGGCATGGAGCGAAGATAGGGTTGATGTCGCGGAGCGACAACAACCCGTCATCCGGGGCTCCGTCTTCCTTCAACGGCAGCGCAGCTGCCAACGCCGCTTGATTCACACGAAGGCACGAAGAAGCGAATAAGGCACGAAGGAATTGCGGCGCCTCTTCGTGCCTTCCTTTCCTTCTTCGTGCCTTCGTGTGCAAATATTGCCCGAATTCCCGCTTCCGCGGGAATGATGGGTCAAGCGGCCGCGGCCGCGGGCACCTCATATTCCGCCGCCGCCGCCGACAGCGTGTCGACGAACTCGCGGATCTGTTCTTCCTCGATCGTCAGTGGCGGAAGCACCCGCATCACATTGTCGCCCGCGGCAACGGTGAGCAGGCCCTTGGTGCGCAGGTAATTCACGAACGCCCGGCTGTCGCTCTTGAGCTTGACGCCGAGCATCAGCCCGACCCCGCGCACGCTGTCGAACAAATGGTCGTGGTTGGGGATCATCTGCTCGAGCGCCGAGCGCAGGCGCTCGCCCTTCTGACGGACCTGCGCGAGGAACTCGTCGTTGGCGATCACGTCGAACACCGCCTGCCCGGCCGCCATCGCTAGCGGGTTGCCGCCAAAGGTCGAACCGTGCGTGCCGATCACCATCCCCGACGCCGCCTTCTCGGTCGCGAGGCAGGCGCCCATGGGGAAGCCGCCGCCGATGCCCTTGGCCGAGGCCATGATGTCCGGAGGGACATCGTAATGCTGATAGGCGTAGAGACATCCGGTGCGCCCAACGCCGCACTGGACCTCGTCGAACACCAGCATCAGGTCGTGTTCGTCGCACGCCGCGCGCAGGCCCGACAGGAACTCGTGCGTCGCCGGGCGAATTCCGCCCTCGCCCTGGATCGGCTCGACCAGGAAGCCTGCGGTGTTCTCGTCGACCGCCGCAAGCGCCGCGTCAAGATCGTTGAACTGCACCACTGTAAAACCCGTCAGCAGCGGCGCGAAGCCGTCGCGCAGCTTGGCCTGATCGGTCGCGCTGATCGTCGCCATCGTCCGCCCGTGGAAGGCGTTGGAGAAGGTGATGAGGTTGTGCTTCTCGGGCTTACCCTTGGCGAAATGATAGCGCCGAGCGGTCTTGATCGAGCATTCAACTGCTTCGGCGCCCGAATTGGTGAAGAACACCGTGTCGGCGAAGGTCAGGTCGACCAGTCGCTGCGCGAACGCCTCGCCCTGGGGCGAACCGTAGAGGTTCGACACGTGCATCAGGGTCGCGACCTGCTCCTGAAGCTTTTGGGTCAGGTACGGGTGGCCGTGGCCTAGAATGTTGACCGCGATCCCGGATGCGAAATCGAGGTAACGCTCGCCCTGCTCGCCGAACAGATAGGCTCCCTCGCCGCGAACCGGGCGCACCGGCGAACGCGGGTAAACGGGCATGAGCGGCGTAATGGCCATGGTCTTGATTGCTCCTTCGGGTGGACTGCCGCCGCTATAGCCGCGCCGTTCCAAAAAGAAAAAGGCGCCCCGGGCGGGTCCCGGAGCGCCTCTTCTCATGGGCCGCGAGCGGCCTTGCACTACCAGCGGAAGGCGTAGTGACGGCCGTCGCGAACGTCCCTCGAAATCTTGTATTCGAGGCGGGCGATGCGCTGCTGAGTCTGCGCGAATTCGCGCGCATTGAAGCCGCGGCCGTCGCGCAGGTCGCGGCGGAGCCTGCGCTCGATTTCGCGCGCGTCCTGCTGGCGGTTGTAATACTCGCCGCGGCTGATCATCCGGTACTGCGCCAGGCGGCGGAGGTCCTGCTGGATCCGGTTGACCCGAACCTGGAGGGCACGGACGGTGCCCTGGTTGTAGCCATAGCCGTAGCCGTAGGCGGGGACCGCCCGGTTCGGATAATATTGCGCCGCGGCGGGGGCGGCGACGGCAAGTGCCGAAACGGCGGCGACGGTGGAAATGAGCAACTTACGCATGTTCGCTCTCCTTCTGAGCTATTCGATGCCCCCTTATGCTCCGATTCGCTTGATGCAGGACTGAACGCACCCGTCAGTCATCGTTCAACTTGTTTAACATGCGTAATGTCTTGTTCACCTGAATGGGACCGTCCGCCCCGAACTGCTGAACAACAGGACAACGAAGCCGAAACCCGCGAGCAAGATTGCGAGGCCGAAGGCGGGCGTCTGCGCGAAAAAATCCGCGATGGGCGAGGCCCTGCCGATGAACCAGGCCGCCGCTGTGACCGCGACGAGTGCAACCAACTGCTTGAGCAGTTCCCCGAGCACGGCGCGCCGCTTCCCGGCGAGTTGGTCCTCCAGCAGGATGCGCGCCTGCAGGTTGGCGACAAAGCGGCGGTCCGGCAGCCGCTCCGGGGGCGCAAGCGAGGACGCCAGAAAGCGGTCGAACTCGTCAGCCATGGTCGGCTCCTTCCCACATCGCGCGGCACTTGGCCTTGGCGCGCGCGACCGTCGACTTCAACGTTCCAAGCGGCACCGAAAGCAGCTCCGCCGCCTCGCTGTGCGTCCAGCCATGGCCGTCGCACAGCACCAGCGCCGCCCGCTCGCTCTCGCTCAGCCGCGCAAGCATGTCGTCCACCTCGGCCGACGCTGGGCTCGCATATTCCTGAGGCGCCTCGGGCGCCTCAGCCCGGCTATCCGTCCGCAGGGCGTCAATCCGGCAGCGCCACGCGATCCGCGTCAGCCAGGTCGAATAGCGCGCGCGCCCGTCATACTGGTCCGCCGCCCGCCACGCCTTGATGAACGCCTCCTGCGCGAGGTCGTCGGCTATCGTCGCTCCCGCCAGGCGCGTCAGGAAAGCGCGGAGCGGTCGCTCGTGCTTTTCGACGAGCATCGCGAACGCCGGGTGATCCCCCCGCGCCGCCCTGCGCGAGAGCGCGATATCCTCGTCATTGTTCGGAGCCACGTCGGCGCGCCCGCTCGAGCAGATAGAGGCGCAGCCACAAAGCCGTTCCGACGATCAGCGGGAAGAGCGCGGCGGCAATGCCATCATGCATCCAGCTCGGATCGCCAATGACCACGCTCGCGGCAATCATCGCGATTCCGATCGCGACCAGGATGGTCGACAATCGGCCGTCGTCGCCGTTCCCGGGTCCGGCAGCGGCGAGCCGCTCGATCAGCGGTGCCGCTCGGCTCGGATCCTTGTCGAGGGCACGGCGGATGGTCCGGTGGAGCATCGCCGAACCGATCAATCTCATCAGGTTGATGAAGGCCAGGACCACGGCCGAGAACACGGCCACCAAGAGAATGAGCTGGCCAAGCGTCTGTTGCGGCTCGGCAATGTCGGGCGGTGGCACGGTTCGGCTCCTTTTGCTTCTGCAGACTTAGACGGAGCTTCCATGCCGTTTGGATGAGCCGCTTCTAAAAAAATCTCAGCTCTTGATCTTCCAGCCGCTCTTGAGGAGCGCGTAGCAGAGGGCCCACAGCAGCAGGTTGAGCACGGGCAGGCCTGCCGCGCCGATCAGCAACGGCGAATCACTGATCCCGAGGAACCCCGCGCGGAAGCCGGAGATGACGTAGAAGAACGGGTTGGCGTGGCTCACCGCGCGAAACGACGGCGCGAGCTGGTTGATCGAATAGAACGTGCCGCTGAGCAGCGACAAGGGCGTGATCACGAAATTGGTGACTGCCGCCGCATGATCGAACTTCTCGGCCCAGATCGAGGTCAGAAGTCCGAGGAAGCTCAGCAGCAGCGCCCCCATCAGCGCGAACCAGAAGACCAGCGCCGGATGACGAACGTCAACCGAGACTCCCGGCCACAGAAGCATCGCCAGCCACACTGCGAAGCCGACCAGGAATGCCCGCGTGACCGCCGCGCCGACCAGCCCCGCGATCAGCTCGCCGGTCGACAGCGGCGGCATCAGATAATCGACGATATTGCCCTGGATCTTGCCGACCAGAAGCGAGAAGCTCGCGTTGGCGAAGGCGTTCTGCATCATCGCCATGACGATCAGCCCGGGGGCGATGAAATCGGCGAAGTGGACGCCCATCACGCTCCTCCCCGACCCGCCGAGCGCGATGGTGAAAATGGCGAGATAGAGCAGAGTCGTGATTGCCGGTGCCCAGACGGTCTGAAGCTGGACCTTGAAGAACCGCCTGACCTCCTTGATATAAAGGGTTCTGAGGCCTCCCCAATTGACGCCCTTGAGCACCGCATCGCCCGGTGCGAAGCGCAGCCAGTGCGCTTGTGGATCGTTGATGGGCTGGTCGTTCACGGGCCGAAGCCGCCTATCGGGTGAAGCCGGGGCCCGCAAGGAATTGGAGCAGATTTGCCAATGTCGTGGACCGAAGAGCGTATCGAGCGCCTGAAGAAGATGTGGCACGATGGCGCCACCGCCAGCCAGATCGCGGACGAACTGGGCGGGGTCAGCCGCAACGCGGTGATCGGCAAGGCGCACCGCCTTGGCCTCGAGCAGCGCCCCTCGCCGGTCAAACCGGGCGAGGAGAAGGAGGCGAAGAAGACGGCTCCCGCTGTCCCGCCGCCGGCCGCTGCCACGCCGAAATCGCCGGGCAAGGCCGCTGCCGCGGAAGCCGCCGACGAGGCAGCCGCGCCGGCCGCCGCTCCCTCGCAGCCCGC
>NZ_WJSQ01000006.1 GCF_009720245.1 Sphingomonas segetis
CCCGTCGGCGAGCTGGACGCCGAGCTGCCGCCGCTCGTGGATGCCGTAGCGCTCCACTTCCCGGTCATCACGCGCTGGGCCGCTTCGGCAACGGCCTCGGCGATGATCGAGCCGAGCTTCGTCGCGCTCGCCGCCATGCTGCTTGCTGCACTGGATGCGGTGTCGGCGGCGTCGAGCCCGGCGTCGCGGATCTTCTTCCGCGCGGCGGGACTTGCGGCAATCGCAGCGGCAGCCGCCGTCAATCCGGCGGCGAGCATTTCCTTGCTCATCGCCGCCTTGGCCAGCTTGTCGACCGTGCTGCCGCTCGAGCCCGATCGCGACGAGGATGAGCCCGAACGCGATTTGTTGGAACTGGAACGGGATGAACTCTTACGTGCGGATTTCGCCATCTCTTCTCTCCCTGCGTCGCGGAAAAGACACTTCAAGGCCGTTCCGGTTCCCTAATGAAGTCGGAAGTCGACGTCGAGGGGCACAGATAATGTAAAGGGCACCGCCGCGTATCGCAGCGATGCCCTTCGACATGGTCAGCGGCCGGAGATGTGGCCGTTCGTCAGCGATCAGAGCGTGCGAACACCCCTTTCCGACCTCCCTGCTGAACCATGAGACATCGGATCACCTCCTTTCGCTGCGTTGAAGCCACGAACAAGATGTGTTTTTGCGGCGGCGAACACAAGACTTGTATTCGCGTGAATAATCGTCAGACTTCTTCGCTTCGTGCCGCGATTCAGACGCGGCAATCCTCGATCACCCGACCGACGTCCGCCCACGGCGGAACCACCAGCGCCGCAAGGCCGGAGGTGCTGAACCCGATCCTTCCGCGGCTGAAAGCCATCGCGTCGAGCAGCGGATCGAACGGCGCCAGCTCGGCGACGACGCGTGCCGCCGTCGCATCGTAGCTCGCCGGCAGGCTCTTCTTGAGCGAGCTCGTCCAGACCCAGATCGACGGCGCAGCCGCGCCCGGTTTGAGCAGCGCGACGCGGCGGTTCGAGCGCGTGCAGCGGATCGTCAGCTGCGGCTGCCCACTGGCGTTGGTGAAGGTCGCCTCGCTTCCATCGTTCGTCGCCGCATAAGTCCAGTTGCCGACGACCGGCGACGCATATTCGAGATTCGACGCGAGCGGGGAGCCGGCAACGTTGGGAGTCGAATCAGTGGTCAGCGCAAGCGCCGCAGCAATCGGAAAAAACATGGCGATCAGCGGCTCAGCTTGTCGACTTTGGCCTGCAGCGCGGCAAGCTCGGCCTTCAATTGCTCGACTTCGCTGCCGCTCGGCTTCGGCTCCGGTTTGGCCTTGGCGGCGAAGGCCTGAGCCGCGTCGCCGAACAGCGCCATGTTCCTCTTGGCCATGTCGGCGAACATGTTGGTGCCGAACGCGTCCTTGACCGCGCTCTGGTTGCGCTGGAACGCGTCCATCGCGGCTTCGAGATATGACGGAACGAAATTTTGCATCGAATTCCCATAGAGGCCGATCAGCTGCTTGAGGAAGTTAATCGGCAGCATGGTTGCGCCGCGTGCTTCCTCATCCACGATGATCTGAGTGAGAACCTGCCGGGTGATGTCGTCGCCGGTCTTGGCGTCGAGCACTTCGAACTCGCGGCCTTCGCGTACCATATGGGCCAGGCGGTCGAGCGTGATGTAGGTCGAGCTCTCAGTGTCGTAGAGCCGCCGGTTGGCGTATTTCTTGATCGTCACCTTGCCGGTGGACTTCGCCATCACTCACTCCCACACTCCTGGGGATGCCCCTACTACCGGAGCATAGTGCGCCGCAACACGAACGCGTCACCCAAAGAGCGCCACGCCCGCTGCCTCTGTTCCTCGAGCTGGTGCGCGAGGTGTCGGAACGCGATCCCGAGCTGGCGCGCGCGGCTCTAGCGGGGCTGCGCGCATACGAGCAGGCGCCGAGGCGCGAGCGGCCCCGTCCCAAGACCGAGATTGCGCGGATCGGCGGCGCCGCGTTGCGCGACCATGGCGGCAGCGGGCCGCCGGCGCTCATCGTCCCGTCGCTGATCAACCCGCCGCGAATCCTCGACCTCGACGAGCAGGTGTCGCTGACCGCCGCGATCGCACGCATGGGCCGCCGAGCGCTGCTGCTGGATTGGGGCAGGGCCAGCGAGCGCGCCAACCTTTCGGTTGCGCGACACATCGAGGAGCTGTTGCTGCCTTTGCTGCGCAGCATCGGCGAGCCGGTCGCCCTGATCGGCTATTGCCTCGGCGGCACGATGGCGATCGCCGCCGCCAACCGTGTCGACGTCGACCGGGTCGCGACAATCGCCGCGCCTTGGCGCTTCGCCAACTATCCCGACAGCTCACGCCGCGCGCTCGCCGACATGTGGCGCCATTCCGAAGCCGCAGCGAGGCAGCTCGGCGCGCTTCCCATGGAAGTGCTGCAGGCGGCTTTCTGGTCCCTCGATCCGAATCGCACCGTCCGCAAGTTCGCCGAGTTCGGCCGCCTCGACCCCGCGAGCGCGGACGCTCGCCGCTTCGTCGAGCTCGAGGAATGGGCCAACGAGGGCGAGCCCCTGCCCTACCCCGCCGCGAGGGAGCTGATCGAGGATCTGTTCGGGAGGGACCTGCCGGGTTCGGGCGAATGGATCGCGAGCGACAAGCTCGCCGTCCGCGCGCTTCATCTCACCGCCGACCACGACCGCATTGCCCCGGCCGCCACAGTCGCAGCAGGCGACCGAATCGCCATCCCCTCCGGTCACGTCGGAATGATCGTCGGGTCCGCCCGCGAGCGGTTGCACGCTGCGCTCGCCGCATTTCTTTCCGGCTGATGCTGCTGGCGCACCCGACAGGGGAAGCACAGTCTAACTCATTCAACGACTTAGGTTGGCAAACCGACCCGAAGCACAAGCAAAAGCGCTCTCGGGACCGAAGCCGAATGGCTAACCATTCCAGGCTGCTGCAGTGACCCGTTGGCCGATCGCCGCGCAGCTGATCACGCCCTGGCTATCGGCCAGCTGTGTAACCGGCGCGAACCTGTGGGAGCATGCCGGCGCCCTGTATGACAGCTGGCGACGATACGCCCGTGCGCGAGGCGCCGAACCTGGTTCGCCAGCTGAGTTCGCAGATCAAATGGAGCAGCGCGGCTTTGCGGTCGACCGCGTGCCGCCGGTTTCGCGCGGCCGCATTCGCTGGGGCCTGAGGCTCCGATGATCAGCGGCTGTCGCCCCCGCACCCCCGCCTGCAGACAGAAACGAAGGCCAATGAGGGTCAATCCTTCCGCTTTGGAAGGGTGCCGGAAGGGTCTGCGGAAGGGTGCCGGGGGCGGAAAACTGCGGTTTCGGAAGGGTCGGAAGGGTTGCCGAGAAAGTCCGCGCATATGTGCGCAGGTGCATGGGTGCGCATGCGCATAAGCAATTTACCCTTCCAACCCTTCCACCCTTCCAAATTGAAGATTGAGAGAACTTAGAAATGATTGAAGGTCAAAGGTTTAGCGCGAAGAAAGGTCGGGCAGCAGACGGCTGCTCCACCCTTCCGCCATCCTTCCGGGGCGAAGTGCAACCCTTCCACGCGGCGCATCGCCGACTGCGTGGCCCAGTGCCTTCGCACTTCGAAGCGTTCTATCGTTCGCACCTTCGCTTCCTGCTTGGCGCGCGGCTCAGATCATCAGACGTCAGCAGGTTTTACGCGGCGTGGGCTGCAGCTGCCGGCGCCCCATCGCTTAGCTTTCGCGAAGTGAAGCGCGCGATGGGAAACATCGGCCATCGTTCGAAGAGTTCGAACGGCGTCCAGTATTGCGACGTCGCTTTGGCGGCCGACTGCGACGACCTGGCCGACAACTTCCCGGCCATCCCGCTTCCTTCCGAAGCGCACGCGGCTGCGATCGCAGATCGCCTGGACGCGATGATCACTGAACTGAGCAACATTCGCGCTGAAGTCGTCAGCACGCCTCACTCACATTGACCACCGGGAGGGCTAAACCATGATCACTGAGCAAGACTTCCAAGTTCCTGCAGGCGTTGCCGAGCGCCTGAAGATGACTGCCATCTGCCACACTCACCATACGGGCTTGGCGGCGATCGCGCTCATTCGCGCTGCGGCCGACATTCTGTGCAACGACCTGGGCGCCGAACAGACCTGCGAAATCATCCGGCAGGTGACGACTGAAGCACTCGCGCTGCACGGGCCGGTCAATGCGCCAGTGGGGCATGCATGACGGGTCGCGGGTCCTTTTCGGGCGCCACCCCTATTGCGGTGCGGCGAGGCGCGGAATCGCAGCGTTCAGACCTGTTCCATCATTTTGAACTTATTGAACTAATTGGGTTCAAGCGGGGGTTGGTGTGCAACAGTCAGTGAACGACGCCGATCGAATGCGCTCGGAAAAGGAAGCGGCTCGCCTTTGGGGCGTTTCCCCGCGCACCTTGCGCGCCTGGCGCAAGGCTGGTCTGATCGAATGGACGCGCACGCCTACCGGGCGCGTGCGCTACACACTCGATCAAATAGTCGCTGGTCCCTTGAAGCCGCGTTAGGCTCCGTCCCAAATCAGAATTTGCGATCGCCGGAGGCGCACGGTCCCAATGACAAAATCCGAGCTGCTGGGCCAAATCTGTGCAGAGTTCGAACGGGCTCAAACGAGCGATCCTGTGCCGTGGACACCGACGCCCGGAAGAATCAGTTTTCCTCCCCAGTTGCCCGTCGGGAACGGGATGCACCTCGACGCGACTAACGAACTGCTAGCTGCCGTGAAGTCGTATGGGGATTTGGTTCATCAAGACTCTGTGCTTCTTCGGTCGTCGTTTTCGACGAAGGAATTCTCGAGCATGGTCCGCCTAGCCTTCGGGCGCACCCTGGAGTCGCTCGGCACCCAAACGCCCGATCCCGATCAATTGGGCCGGGCCGTCGATCAGGCCTTGGAGACAGAGATAGGGGCTAGGACGAAGGACGTTGTTCTTCTCCTTGGCTGTTGGCTCTTTGAAGATGATGACGATGCCTACCCCGTGAACGTCGGGCCGGTCACCTTTCATACGCGCATCGGTTGGCTCGACGAACAAGCCACTGCGGGAGAACTGTCCTCAATCACGGCGCGACGGCTTCGCAGACAGTGGTCGGGAGAGAAGGTCGCGAGGCGAAAACGCGGTTTCGACCAGGATAAAGAATCCGGCATTGCAGATGCCGTCGATCGCTGTCCTGTCGTCTGCGCGGTGCGTACCCACGGCCTTTCGATCGATCTAACCGAGCAAAAGGGCCTGTTGGCCGCCCGACTGGCAATGACAGCCCTGGCACTGCCCTGGGCTGATCCACAAGTGGCCCTCGAACACATGAATTTGATTTACGATGGGGGACCGCGAAATCGACACTACGCGATCGCGTATGAAGGCGGCTTCGGAAGCGGGTCGTCCTGGGTGAATTTGCCCAGGGGTCAATCTTCTATTCAGTCGTTGGCGGAAGTACTCACGGTTTACCGACCAACTTTCGAAGTGGTCGGTGAAGCCCTCGAAGCTTATGTGAATCCACACGCCCCCGTGCGGCGACCAAAGGTTTCAAACGCATTGTTCTTGAGCTTGTGGTGGTTCCACCAGGGCTGTCGCGAGGCTTCGGACCAAATGGCGGTCACAGCCTTCGCAGCGAGCTTAGACGCACTAGCAGCGGGCGGCCACGCGGGCGGCATCAAGAGACTGATCAAGGCTCGTTTGGGCCTAGAAGGGAGTGACGCTCTCATGACAGACGGCCGTACTACCAGCGCCGTCATCAACGGCGTCTATGACAGCGGACGCAGCCGGTTCATCCACGGAAGCAGCAATGATTATGCAGAGGACTGGGGCGGTCGGCGCGGAACTGCGCGGGCAGTTGCGCGACTGCTGCTGCTTCAGGTGACCCACTGGCTGCAGACTCATCCCGAAGTCGTGGACATGAAAGAGCTACAAGTGGCGTGAGATGGAAGCGTGCTTAGGAGAATGACGCCTTCTGCCGCTTTCTGACGCTTAACGGTAGTCGACCGCTTCCACAGCTTCATGTCCACTGCAGGCATGAATTTCATCCGCTCAGCAGCTGCAGCAGCTTCGTCCGAGCTAGAACGGCGCCAGCCAATGGCCGGCGCAAGCGGCAAGCGCTTCGCTGGCTTCTCACCGAACAGCTACGACGCCGACAACCGTAGTGTCGAAGCTATCCTGTCAGTCGGCGCCGCCGTTCAGCGTCTCTTCTATGTCGAAGAACTGGCGATCACTGGCGAGGCGATCGACCTAACGCGCGCTGCTGCTGGCCTGGTGCCGCTCCTGGACGCACACAACCGGTTCGAAACGGACGCCGTACTGGGCACAGTGTCAAACGTCCGCGTTGCTGACGGCCGGCTGCTCGCCACCCTCACGTTTGGCGAAACCGACCGGGCGCAGCAGGTCGAGGGCATGGTCGCCCGTGGCGAGATTCGCGGAATTTCGATCGGCTATAACATCACCGCCTGGGAAAAGCGGTCAGGCGCTAGTCCCGACGACTTGGAAACCTGGCTCGCGACAAAATGGGAACTGCTCGAAGTGAGCCTGGTCCCGGTCCCCGCGGACGTCCTCACCGGCATTCGGTCTGCCGACTGCCAATTCCCCGAATTTTCAGAAGAGGAACAAGACATGTTCATTCGCAACGCGCCTAGCGGCGCAGCGGCCGCCGCGCCGGCACAGCCGCAGGCGGCCGCTTCCCGCTTCAATTCGACCCAGGCGATCGACTTTATCCGCATGGCTCGTGACTTCGGCGTCGAAACGGCTGCGGAGGAACTGGTTCGGCGCAATGAAAGCGGTGAAATCGGCACCGAAGCGGCGCGCGAGGCTCTGTTGCGCGCCGCGGCCGAGCGCCAGCGTGCTGACGTTTCCGGCCTCCACGGCTCGGGCATAGTCACCGAGCGGGGCGCACAGACATTCGACAATCCTGCCTTCCACGCTCGCGCCGTCGAAGATGCGCTTTATTCCCGCCTGAGCGGCAAGGCGCCGAACGATGCCGCGCGCGAATTCCGCGGTCTTTCGATGGTCGCTCTGGCATCGGAAATGCTTGTGCGATCGGGGACACGCGACGTTCACCGCATGACTCCAGACCAGGTGCTGACCGCGGCAGCCTGGAATTCCGGTACGCGATCGCTCGGGGGCCTTCATACGACGTCGGATTTCCCCGAACTTCTGACCGCCGCCGGCAACCGCTACCTGCTGGACCAGTTCGGCGCAGCCTCAACGGTCATCAAGACCGTCAGTCGGGAGCGCAGCGCAAACGATTTCCGGGATATCAGCGGCCTGCAGCTTTCGGCCTTCGGCACGTTGCCCGAAGTCGTCGAAGCCGGCGAAATCAAACACGGCACGTTTCAGTCGCGAGCAGAAACCTACAAGGTGAAGACCTTCGCGAAGATCTTCGGGCTATCGCGCCAGGCGATCATCAACGACGACCTGGACGCGTTCGGCCGATCGGCAACGATCATGGCCCGCGCGGCTGCCGAAACCGAAGCCCAGCTGTTCGCCGAACTGATCAACGACAACCCGGTCATGGCCGATTCGGTGGCACTCTTCCACGCTACGCACGGAAACCTAGCGGGTGCGGGCGCGGGGCCGGACGTCACGACGCTCGACGCGGGGCGGCTCGCGATGCGCAGCCAGAAAGACCTGGACGGCACGACCCCGCTCGCGGCGGCCCCCCGCTACATCCTCGCCAGCCCGAAGCGCGAAACGGCCATCGAACAGCTGCTAGTCGCAACGGTGGCACCCACCACCGCGGACGACACGAACCCGTTCAACGGCAAGCTGGCCCCGTTGATCGACCCGCGGCTTGATGCGGACCCCTGGTACTTGTTCGCCGACCCGGCCATGGTTCCGGTCCTCGAGCACGCATATCTGCGAGGCAAGAGCGGACCGACCGTCGAAATGAAGGACGGTTGGAACGTTCTGGGCCAAGAATTCCGAGTCTACATGGACTTTGGCGCAGGCGTCGTCGACCATCGCGGCGCCTTCAAGAATCCGGGCGCGTAACCCCTTCAAGGGGCGGGTTGATCGGCGGGGAGGGCCGCCCCTGGCGCTGCGTCCGGCAGCACAGCGCCCTCTTCCCCTCCCCGCCACTTTGCCCAGTGGGGTATCTCGCACATGGACGCAGTCACACTCACCTAGGTTCGATGAACCTACTTCCACCAGAATCTGTCCTTAGATGCATGCCGAGCGCGCTTCCGTTGAAGGTTCGGCGCCTCTTTGGCGCAACCGCTTACGCCATCGACGGCGCAGAATTTTCGTTCGATCGACTAACCAGAACTGCGGCGGCATATGCAGCGCCGGCCGGAGGCGAGAAGCCATCTGTTGCAGCGTGGTCGCCCGAAATGCGGCTGAGCGTCGTTACTGACGCCTGGGCATTCATCGATCACGTGAATCGACTGCGTAAGCTGTTGCAGCGTTTCGATTACGATGGCGCGACGCCCGCGCGCGTCCAGCAGTTTCTGGACGCGACGGAGCCGGCGCGTCAAATTCGCAATCGACTGCAGCACCTGGACGAAGACATCTACACCGGCGCATTCAGCGAAGAAGGTCACCCCGTCCTGGGCACGGTCACTTGGATTGATGCTCGCGATCACCCGCTGCAGAGGCGATATGCTGTCGCGTCCGGGCCGAGCATAGACGCCGGCAAGATGATCGAATTCGAAGTGAATGAGCTTCCAGCCGGCGCCATTGGCCACTTCCAGCTGATGGCATCAGATAAACGCGTCGATCTTGATGGCCTGCTGGACGAATTGAGAGATTTCGTGCCCGCTTTTGAGCAGATGACCGAGCGGTCGATTGGGGAGAGCATTAGGACCGCAGCCACCGAACGTTCGATCGAGCCAGAAGCTCTGTGTGGCAGCGGCATTACTGATATGACGATGCTTGCGACCTTTGTGCCGACTGGACCGGGCGCCTTCACGCTCCAGGATGACGGCATGCATGGCGTGGTTGAGGTCCCGCCTCACGCGTACCGACTTCCTGAGAAAGAGAGCGTCCCGACTTAGCCGGGGGATGACTTCGGGTCCTTCGAACCAGGAAACGTCCGCTCCTCCTGGATTTTGCCGTCTTCCTTATGGATGCGGACGGACCCGCCGCCTGGTCCCACAGCCTTTCCAAGTACGCCGCCCGCAGTAGCTTCGGACTTCGTGTCGAAGCGGGCTTTCGCACGATCGGCACCATGCTCCTTTAGCACCCACTGGTCGCGCTTCTCGTCTTTCGTCAGGTCAAACCGCGGCAGCTTGCCTTTGGCCATTTCGACACTCTCCTTAATGCTGAAATGCGATACGCAGCAGCTTGCCGTATGTTCCCTGATTGTTCTACGTAAGCGCTCGCGCCAATGTCGACTAAGCATGTTCGAACAACAGGTGATTTGATACGCTTCGGATGCGCCCTGAAGATCGAATGCACGCACTGCCAGTCCGCGCGAACGCTCAGTGCCAATGCCGCGGTGAAGGGCTTGGGGTTAATAGACCTTCGAGGCGCCGGCCGCCGATTCCGGTGCATTCGCTGCGGAATGAAGGCGGCGAAGCTGGTCGTCCTCCCGCCAGTCTAGATGCGGCCGTTGAAATGTAGGATTTTGCCGTCCAATCAGACGTCGCGTGTCGAATCGCGAAGGGAGACGGGTGCCGCTCGGTGCACCCGTCGACCGGCACGAAGGCGCTGAAGTGAGGCTAGCTTCGTTGTTTCTTGTTGGACTGCTGGCGGTCCTATGCGCCGCGCCTGGCGTGGCCGCGATCATCCTGTGGGCCGAACTACAGCTGCTCGGCGGTCATCGGGTCTGACCGAATGTCTGACGACCAAGAGCGACCTGAGCCAACGCTGCCGCCGAACTCAATAGTTCAGTTGCGCGACTGGCATAACGAAAGCGAAGACGAAGCGCGCGAATTTGGCCAGTTCCTCATGGCGACCACCCACGAATGGTCGCGTTACCTCGATCTGTCACGACTGTCGAAAGTGATACTCGCTTACGATTATCACGCCGCGCTCGCTTTAGCGCGAGGTGACGACCAGGTCGCTGACGTCGCCACCGTAAATGAATTCGGCCAAAGCGCCGCAATGTCGATAGTCGTCAGGGAGGGCGACGAGTTGAAGAGCGTAGTCGTCGTCTCGACGCCTCTCATAAAGGCGATGTTTGATGAAGAGGACTCGACCCTTCGCCGCTCGTCATTGCAAAGTTATGTGCACGAACTGGTCCACGTCGACGACCACGCCTTCCTAGATCGCACGTTCCCAGGCGGCGCGGCCGCAGCGACGCCGGCAGATGATCTACATGGGGCACTGTTGGCCATAGTCATGCCCGCGCGATCTGAATACGAAGCCACTCGCCGGACGGCGCTCATTGAGCCGTCGACGGGCCTGCAATTCCTCGACATGCTCAGTGCCGTGCTTGCAGACCTTTGGACCGAGGTCCGCCGGGAACGACGGAAATACAACGAACGGGAGATTTCGCTAGAGGAGTTCTGGCCCTGGCTGCAGGAGCGCTGCCGCTTCGTATTCCAGTCGCTCGGTTACGCCCTCGGGCACGCTGATGGCGTGCTTAACGAAGAAGAGGCGTCGGGCGACCTGAAAGCAGTCTATCTTAGGCGTCTCGAGGATATAGCTTCCACGGATTTCGGATGGCTCATTGATGCCACCCGCGCCGCCGTTATGCCGATTTATCGACAAGAGGCATGGACGGGGCTGGCCATATTCGACGACCTGGTCGAAGTCGGTCGAAGGTTGCTCGGCGAGTTCGGTGTTCAGCTTCTGCCGCAGGCGAACGGGTTTTGGGTTGATGTACCTTGGACCTGGGACCCAGCCTTGAACTAGGCGGCGCCCGGCCGCTCACGCGGTCGGTGCAATCCACTTCTTCATCTGCTCGCGCTGCCACGCCTTTAGTGCTTCGGCTGAGGGGATTTCCCCACTCCGTATGGCAAGAAACGGCTTGCGGAGCGGATGGTGGTCTACCCAGTCTCTGGACTTCGTCTGACCAGCATTGAAAAACCGCTGAAAATCTGCCGGGCAGAACTTTCGAATGAAAAATTCGACGTCGGAAAAGTGCTCCATCGCAAGGTTGCACTCATAAGTCAGGAGTTCGATGCCCTCTTCGGAGCGAAGCCCATCACTGCGATCTTCCAAAAAGTGGTGAGCAAAATGATTGCGCAGATCGGTCGCTACTTTGAGAGCGGCCACAAACTGGGGGTCGGCGCCGAAGCCTGTGAAAACGGCTTTGAATTTGCTCGCTGTCCCGCCGAACGTAAGCTTTGAGATTCGGGCGGCTACCCTCTCTCTCATCGGTTCATCGTCCGCATATCGGACCCGCGTCGCATCCCAAAGTGCAGTGCGCATGGCAAGTTCAAGACCCGCCGCGGCGCCCATCGCGTGGCCGTACGCATCCCAAAGCGACTTTTGATTCGGAATATCGCTTTCGTCCTCAGCGCCGCCTTCCATTTGACGCGGACTCCTGCTTTGTGCCCTACTCGCAGCGGGACGACCCAGCGCGCGAACGCTGAGCCGCCCCTGACCACAGCACCCGTTGGAGGATGCAATGGCTTCAACGACTGTAGCGACAGCTGCAAAATCCGCACCAGGTTTGAACGTCATCGCGCTGAGACCGGACAATCGCATTCGCGAAATGCGGCAACTGGCCGGTTTGACGCTCGAACAGCTGTCCGATCTTACTGGCATTCGGCCGCAGCTGCTCCATCGCCTCGAAAATGAGCGCGACTGCCCGAAGCTGAAATTCGATCGCGTGCGCTTAATCGCAAGGGCGTTGGGGTGCAGGTTCGTCGACCTAGTTGCCCACGAGGACCTTTGCCCTGTCGCTAGATAAAAGGCGTATCGGGCCTTCATGGGCGGAGGAAACTAAACCCTCTTGCATCATGTGAAGCGTAATGTCATACGCTTCACATGATGCAAACGACTCTAACCTTTGTGAGCAAGCCGGAATTTGCTCTTGGCGAACTGCCACACCTGATCGGAGCTGATCCGAGAAGAATTACCGTCTGGATGCAACGGCAGGGCGAAGACCTGCACGTTCCGATCGGTCTGCGAATAAGCGAGCGCAAGCGTCGCTTCACGGGTTTGGAGGTGCTGCACTTCGGGGCCCTCTTGAGGTTGCTCCCTCCAACCATGGATGGAGTGAAGCAGTCGGGAACTGGCCTTAGCATCGCGGCGCTGCTGGCCGAACGTGCTGTCGATCAGCTTGCGCACAGTGAAGAGTTGGGGGCGCCCATTTCCGTTGAGCGTCTTCACAGGATTCACGAAGTGGGACTCTTCGTGCGCTCAGCCATCGGGCGCGAACTTCAGCCCGGTCAGCTGCGCACCGTCGATGTAATTCCAGAACTGGAGTCGATTCCCCGCACCTACGCGGCTGGCTTGAAACTACTCGAACGCGGCCAAGCGCCGGCGCCCTACCGATTTGTTCCCATAGGAGCGCTCCTCATTTCGATCATCCAAGCTTTGACTGAACGGCAGCGCGATTCGAGAGAGGCGGAAGTGTTCCGTCACTTCATTCAAAGCCTACGCGACGGTCACTGAAATGCCGCGGCGCCCCTCGCTCTTTCGACAGGTCGACATCGAACGGGCCATTAAGGCCGCGAAGGCTACCGGCGCGACCGAGGTCCGCATTGAACTGGAACCGTGCGGCAAACTGGTGCTGGTAACCGGTCCGGCGGCCCGCGCGCCATCGGGCAACAGCTTCGACTAAGGAGGAATGATCATGCCGCGGAAGCGCTGGTTGCCTCAGTGGGTGTCTGAATTTCGCGATCGGCACGGCAAGCCCCGTTATCGATTCCGGCGCCAGGGATTCGCCCAATATCTCTTCAAGAACGCGCCTGGCACAGAGGGTTTTCGCCAGGAGTATGAAGGATGCAAGCAAGGGCTTGTAGCCGAACCCATCATGGCCGGCGCCGAGCGAACGAAACCGGGCAGCTTCGACGACTTGGTAAGTCGCTATTATCGATCGCCTGATTTCCTGGACCCTGGCGATCGCACGCGCGAAGTCTATCGCGGCGTCATTGATCGCTGGCGCGAAACCGTCGGGAAGAATGGTCGAAGGTTCGGCGATTCGATGGTGAGCGACCTGGAGTCGCGCCACGTTGAAGCCATGATGGCGGCAATGCTGCCGCACCGGACGGCCGCCAATATGCTTCGCAAGCGCCTAAGCGCACTGATGAACTTCGCGATTAGGCAGGGAATAGCGTCGTCAAATCCCGTGCTCGCCACGCGGCCCTATAAGGTGGAAACAGACGGGTTCCATACCTGGACAGAAGACGAAATCGCACAATATCAGAAGCGTCACGGCGTCGGCACAAAGGCGCGGCTCGCCTTCGACCTAATGCTGTGGACCGGTCAGCGGGGCGGCGATGCACGCGTCATGGGGCCGCAGCACATTCGCGGGAAGCGCCTGACGGTCACCCAGGAGAAAACTGGGGCCGTCGTGTCGCTGCCGATTCTGGCGCCGCTCGCCGAATCCATCATGGCGACGCGCTCCGGTGCGATGGTCTTCCTGCTTAGCGATCAAGGCCGCCCGTTCAGTCGCAAAGGTTTCGGCAACAAGTTTCGTCAGTGGTGCGATGAAGCCGGGCTGCGGCATTGCTCTGCGCACGGCCTTCGCAAAGCTGCCGCCCGTCGCTTTGCTGAAGCCGGCTGCAGTAACCAGCAGATCAAATCGTGGACCGGCCATGTGACGGACAGCGAAGTCGCGAGATACACGGCCGCGGCCGACCAGGCGATGCTGTCGGACGCCGCGGCGGACCTTCTGATGGCTAACCTTCGCAACAGGTTAGCCAATCAAAACGACAACCAGCTGGAAAGTAACGGCTAAATGGCAAAGGTGGCGCACCCGACAGGATTCGAACCTGTGGCCTCTGCCTTCGGAGGGCAGCGCTCTATCCAGCTGAGCTACGGGTGCTTAGGCGAGCGGACTTAGCGACGCCGCCGCCGCGCGACAAGCGGGAGCTTGGCATTGACCTAAGTGATTCATGGCGCTCGCTAAATGCGCCAAATTGTGGATAACTTGCGGTTAGCGACTCGTGCGGGGCGAGCGCGCTTCAGGTGTCGGGGCGGGGGCCGTGACAACCGATTTGAGCTATTATCGGCGGCGCGCGTCGGAAGAGCGCACAGCCGCGCTCAATTCGCGCGACCCGCGTGTGCGCCGGGTGCACGCCCAAATGGCCGAGCGCTACGAAGAGCGCGTCCGCGGCATGACCGCGCATCACGAGCAACTCTTCGTGCCGATGACCGAGAACGCCTGAAGGACGTCCGGGCAGAGCTTGCCCAACGGAACCCCCCTCCCCGCCTCCCGTTGAGGCGGCGCATGGACCAGCAGGTGACAGACCGGCCGACGGGATCCCTCATCCAGCCGCCGCCCGCGGCCGAAGCCTTTTATTCGGAAGTGCTGCGGCTGATGGCCAAATCCGACATCCCGTTCCTCGTTTCGGGGACTTATGCGCTGGCGAGCTACACCGGGATCGACCGCCCGACGAAAGACGTCGACGTGTTCGCCAAGGCCGGCGACGCGCTGAAGATGCTGGCCTTCTTCAAGGAGCACGAGTTCGACGTCGAGATGGTCGACGACCGCTGGCTCGCGCGGGTCACGCGCGGGAAGCTGTTCGTCGACATCATTTACAACATGCCGACGGTGACCACGCACGTCACCGACGAGTGGTTCGAAGGCGCGCCCGAGACCGAGCTGTTCGGCGCGAACGTGCGCCTGGTTCCGCCGACCCAGTTCATCTGGTCGAAGATCTTCGTCCAGGACCATCACCGCTATGACGGCGCCGACGTCGCGCACATGATTCTGAAGCGCCACAAGGAGATCAACTGGGAGCAGCTCCTCTCGCACATGGAGCTCTACTGGGAAGTTCTCCTGATCGCGCTTCTCAACTTCCGTTTCATCTACCCGAGCGAGCGCGAAGTCGTGCCCAAGTGGCTGATGGACGAGCTGCTCGAGCGGCTCAAGGACCAGGCCGACGTGAAAGGACCCGGCAAGCGAGTCTGCCGCGGACGCATCTTTTCCCCGCGTGATTATTCGATTGACGTCGATCAATGGGGATTCTCCGAAGCCGTCGGCAATCTTGAAGAGCAATATGGCAGCGACTGACGGACCCAGCGGCAAGCTCCGGGTAGCGGCGATCGGCGATCTCCACGTGATGGAGGATAGCGTCACACCCTACCGCGAGATGTTCGCCGAGATCGCCAACGCGGCCGACGTGCTGGTACTGTGCGGCGATCTTACGAATTTCGGCAAGACCTCCGAGGCGGAGATCCTCGCAGAGGATATCCGCGCCTGCTCCATCCCTGTGCTCGGCGTGCTCGGCAACCACGATTACGAATGCGGACAGCCGGAGCAGGTCTGCTCGATCCTGCAAGAGGCGGGGATGACCGTCCTCGACGAGCAGGCTGTCGAGATCGAAGGCGTGGGGTTCGCCGGCGTGAAGGGCTTCCTCGGCGGGTTCGGACGCGGCGAGCTTGCGCCGTTCGGCGAGCCGATCGTCAAGGCCTTCGTCGACGAGGTGCTGAGCGAGGCGCGCAAGCTCGAGAACCAGCTGCGCACCTTGCGCACCGAACGCAGCGTCGCCGTGCTCCATTATTCGCCGATCATCGGCACGATCGAAGGCGAGCCGCCCGAGATTTTCCAGTACCTTGGTTCGCAACGCCTGTGCGAGCCGATCGACCGCTTCGATCATGTGCAAGCCGTCGTCCACGGCCACGCCCATCACGGCACGTACGAAGGCCGTACGCCGATGGGCAAGCCGGTCTACAATGTCGCGCAGTTCGTCCTGAGGCCTTTGTTCGGCAAGGCGTACACGGTCCTCGAAATCTAGCGTTGGCGTACGCTGATCCGACATTTGCCAGCGCCGAATGGATTTACGATCATATTGTCTAGTAAGTGACTAGAGATTAGGGCTGCGCGAAATCGATCACGGGGGAATCGACGTGGGCGCATTCCATTTTCTCGATCTGCTGCCGTTCATTGCCGCGGGGATGGCCGCACAAATCGTCGATGGCGCGCTCGGCATGGCGTTCGGCGTGATCTCCAACACGCTGCTGATCAGCCTCGGGGTCGCGCCGGCCGCCGCGTCGGCGGGCGTCCACACGGTCGAGACCTTCACCACCTGCGTGTCCGGGCTCAGCCATATCGCCCACCGCAACGTCGACTGGAAGCTGCTCGCCCGCCTCGCTGTTCCCGGCATCGTGGGCGCCGCCATCGGCGCCTACGTGCTGACCCAGATCGACGGAGCAACGGCCAAGCCGTTCGTCCTCGCTTACCTCGCTGCGATCGGCCTGTTTCTCACCTGGCGCGGTGTGCGTTACCCGCCGCACCACAAGCCGGCGCGGATCGTCGAGCCGCTCGGCCTAGTCGGCGGGTTCCTCGATGCTGCCGGCGGCGGCGGATGGGGTCCCGTCGTCACCGGCAACCTGCTCGCCCAGGGCGCCGAGCCGCGCCGCACGATCGGCACCGTCAATAGCGCCGAGTTCCTGGTGACGCTCACCTCGACGATCACCTTCGTGGTCGCGCTCGGCTGGGCGGCGTTCACCGCCGCGACGCTCGGTCTCCTCATCGGCGGAATTATCGCCGCGCCGCTCGGTGCATGGCTGGTGAAGCGCATCTCGCCCAGGCCGCTGCTGGTGATGGTCGGTATCCTGCTCACGCTGACCAGCGCCTACGGGATCTACCGGGCAGTCGCCTGACACCCGGCTGAACCGGAGAAAGCCATGCTCTTCCTGCTCTTCCTCGACCCGGGCGTCGAGATGGTCGTCTCCAGTCGCGGGATGTCGAAGGGCATTGAGCAAACGAAAGGGCCGCAGGTCATCCCCAAGGCCTATGTGCAGATTGGCGACGTTCAGCTCGGCGGCCAGTGGAAGAACGTAACCTCGACCAGTGCAGAAGGCGAGTCGGCAGCCTTCGTCAACGCCAGCCGCAAGTTTGGCCCCAACTCCCTGGCGATCGGTGCGGCGTACAAGTTTCAGACAAACGCGAGGCACGGCACGGATTCGGACTCATTCGAATTTTCCGCCGCGCTCAGTCGCAAGGTCGGCAGGCTCTCGCTCAAGCTCGGTGCGGTCTACAGCCCCGACGACCTCGGCGGCACGAAGCAGTCGCTCTACGTCGAGGGCGGCCCATCGTTCGACCTCACGAAAACTCTCAGGCTGTCCGCGAATCTCGGCCGCCGCACGCGCGAGAACAACGTCGACTATACGGCGATGAACTTCGGTGCGGCCAAAACCATTGCCGACGGTTTCGCGATCGATCTGCGCTACTACCGGACAAACCGCGGCAACCTCGACGGAATCTATCGCAGCCGCGCGGTTGTCGCGGGCCGCTGGACATTCTGAGAGTCTATTTGTCCTCGCCGGGGATCGGCGTCGGCGTGTCGAGCGTCTCGATGACGTAGAGCCGCTTCACCAGCACGTAGGTGACGACGGTCAGCGGCGCGGCGAAGAGGATGCCGATGAGTCCGAACAGCACCGCGAAGGCGAGCAGCGAGAAAAGCAGGACGACGGCGGGCACATCCACCGCATATTGCTGGATGATCGGCTGGATCAGATAAGCTTCGGAATGCTGGACGAAAACGTACATCAGCGTCGTCCACAGCGCGAGCTCGGGGCTCTGCACCAGCGCGATCAAGATGCCGGGCACCGCCGCAAGGATCGGTCCGGCAAACGGGATGAACTCGAAAAATCCTGCGAGTATTCCGAGCACCAGCCACGACTGAACGCCGAGCAGCCACAGGCCCGTGGCGGTCATCGCGCCGATCACGATCATGGCGATGAGCTGGCCCTTGAGCCACAGGCGCAGCGCGCGCTCGGATTCGTCCATCGCCTCGGCGATGAGGGCGCGCTTGGCCGGCGGCACCAGCTTGATCGCGCCGGTGCGGTAAAAGCCCGGCTCGGCGGCGAGGAAGATGCCGCCGAAGAGGACGATCAGGAAATTGGCGAGGCCGTTGCTTGCGGTCGAGAGCCAGGTGCCGAAGCGCGATACGAGCGTGCCGCCGCTGTTGTGGAGCTGCGAGAACCACGCCTGGAACGGGTGCGCGAGCCCGAAGCTGCCGAGCCACTGGTCGACCCGCGCGAGCGCTCTCGGCAGCGTCTGCGTCAACGCGTCGGTCTGCGCCGCAATTTGCCGCCCGAGCAGCCAACCGACTCCGACGAAAACGGCGACGATGAGGAGTACGGAAGTCAACATCGCCACCTGACCCGGAAGCCGCAGATGTTTTGAAAGGGGGTCGGCGATCGCGCGGAAGATGGTCCCCATGACTACGGCACCGAACAGCAGGACGATTACGGTGCGCAGCTGCCACATGAGCAGCGCGAGCGCGGCCAGGCCAATGACGATCAGCGCTCGGCGGACGAATTTCGCCTCGGCGTCCGGTTGCTTGCTGCTTGCCACGGCGCAACTAGCGCTTGCGCGGCCGAAGCGTTCCGGAACGGCTGCTAGGCCGGTTCGCGCTCCTGCATGGCGCGCTCTGTCTTCGACGCGGCCATTTCGGTCTTCAGGACGATCTTCTCGCGCCGGAAGACGTGCTCCGGCGCGTCGCTGATATTGATGCCGTCGTCGTGAGCGTCGGCCGATCGCCGAGTCAGCAGGAATGCAGCCGCTCCGGCCGCCGCGATTCCGGCGCCGATCGGGGCCCACTGGGTGCCTTTGCCAAGAGTGCCGTTATCCGCCATGGCTCGCCTCCGTTGGGTGGTAGATGAACCGTCGAGACAAGGGCGCGTTCCTGCCCTTGCGAAGGAGAGCGGGCCGATGAGTCGACTGCCGGCACTGTTCATCGGACACGGCAGCCCGATGAACACCCTTGAGGTCAACGGGTTCACGACCTCGTGGCGCTCGCTCGGGCAGAAACTGCCCAGGCCGCGAGCGCTGCTGGTGGTCTCAGCCCACTGGTTCTTCGGAGCGACGGCGGTCACGGCGATGCCGCAGCCGCGCACGATCCACGATTTCTACGGCTTCCCGCCCGAACTGTTTGCGTTCGACTATCCGGCCCCCGGCGACCCTGAACTCGCTGCCGAAGTCGTCGACACGCTGGCGCCGGTCTGGTGCGGGCTCGACGGCGACCAGTGGGGCCTCGACCACGGCACGTGGAGCGTGCTCGCCCACGTCTATCCGCAAGCGGACATTCCGGTCGTCCAGCTGTCGATCAATGCGCTCAAGCCGCTCGATTACCATGTCGATCTGGGGCGGCGGCTCGCACCCTTGCGCGAGCGCGGAGTGATGATCCTCGGCAGCGGCAATGTCGTGCATAATCTTCGACGCGTGCAGTGGGACAATCCGGATGGCGCGTTCGACTGGGCCGAGCGGTTCGACGAAGCCGTGGCCGAGCAACTCGCGAGCGACCCCGGCGACATCCTCAAAGTGACGGCGCATCCCGACTACGAGCTCGCCGTGCCGACTCCCGATCACTTTATTCCATTGCTCTATATCGCCGGTCTGGCGGCGGAATCGGGCGAGCCGGTGGAGCCGCTCATCCGCGGCTACGCGATGGGCTCGCTGTCGATGAGCTGCTTCGACGTCGGATCAGGCCTTGCCTGCCGCGAAGAGCAAGGCGCGGCGACGATCCCCGAGCATGTGCCGCCGGAGCAAACGAATATCTAGTCCGGTGCTTCTCAGCTGGCGCGGATGATCCGCTCGATCTCGCTCACCGGCACATTGGTGACATTCTTTGGCACCTCTCCGGCCAGGCGTCGCTCCAGCTCGCCGTGATAATATTTGCGCAGCTCACCCAGGGTGCGAGGCGGCGCAACGATGATCAGCGATTCGAATTCGTTGCCGAGCGCGCGCCGATTGAGCATCTCGGCCGTCGCCATGGCGAAGCGGTCCTCTCCGATCTGACGGGAATCGGCCTCGTCGTAGGCGCTCCGGCCGGGACCGACGCTCGAGAACGACCGACCCGGCACATCGCGCCGCAGCTCGCTGTTGGCGAGGCTTTCCTGTTCGTCCTGCTCGACGAGAATCAGGTGCGGAAAGTCACTGTCGCCCTGGTTGCGGAACAGCAGCATTTTCTCACCGTCGGCGACCGCGACAAATGCATCGTGTGGAATTTCCATTGCCCACTCCTCGTCCGTTTGAATGAACGCCGGGCAGAAGACATGGTTGCTGCGAGTCAGTCTTGCGGCCAGCTCTCCAGAATCTCGACGAATCGGCTAAGCCATGCATTGGTTTGATGGCCGTCGATCACGCGGTGGTCGATGGTGAGCGTCACATAGGCCATCGGCCGCACGAGGATCGCGTCCTGGCCGCCGATCTCGCGCACCACGACCCGCTTCTGAAGCTTGCCGATGCCGAGGATCGCAGCCTGCCCCTGATGGAGGATGATCGGCGCCGCGAGGAGCGAGCCGGAAACCCCATGGTTGGAGATGGTGAAGCTTCCGCCCGACACTTCGGAGCGCTCGAGCTTTCCGTCGCGGGCGCTGCGGGTGAGATCGCCCAGTTTGGCTCCGATCTGCTCGAGGCTGAGCTTGCCTGCGTCCTTGACGACGGGGACCACGAGCCCCTTCTCGCCGAGCGCGGTCCCGACGCCGATGTCGACTGTCGGCGAGATGGCGATGCGGTCCTTCTCCCACCGGCCGTTGATCGACGGCGCGGCAGACATCGCTTCGGCGGCTGCTTTGACGATGTAGGCGGTGTAGCTCAGCTTCACGCCGCGTTCGGCCATGGCTGCTTTGTGCGCGGCGATTGCGGAGAAGTCCGCTTCGAACACCGCGGTGACATGCGGCTGCTCGGCGACGGCGCGCGCCATGTTCTCGGCGATCGTCAGGCGCATGCGGTCGTGCGGGATATCCTGCGCGCTGAACTGGCGAGGTTGCACGGTGGCGGGCTCGCCGATGCCAACGACCGTGGCGGCGGCGATCGCGCGGTCGACGTCTTCGCGGGTTACGCGGCCGTTTCGGCCGGTTCCTGCGATGCGCGCGGGGTCAATGCCGTGCTGGAGGCAGGCCCGTCGGACGGAGGGGGAGAGGCGGGACTCGTTACCGTTCCCCGGCGAAGGCCGGGGCCCAGGAGCGGTACCGGCCGCTGCATCTTCCGAATTCAATGAAGGCTTCGCCTCCTGGGTTCCGGCGTTCGCCGGGGTGCCTTTTGTCTCGATCCGCGCCAGCAGCGCGCCGGGCACCGCTTCGGCATCGGTGTCGAGCACAATCTCCGCCAGCACCCCCGCAGCGGGTGCGGGCACTTCCTGCGTCACCTTGTCGGTCTCGAGCTCGACCAGCGGATCGTTCTCGGCCACCGCGTCACCTACCGCTTTCAGCCAGGCACGCACCACCGCTTTCGTACCCTCCTGCTCGTCGGGAACTCGAACTTCGATCACTTTAGAACCCGACCAGCCGGTCGATCTCGGCGCGAATGCTCGCCGGCGACGGCAGCACGGCCTCCATCAGCCTGGGATGATGCGGACTGGGGATATCGGGCATCGTCACCCGCGCTACCGGCGCGTCGAGGTCGAGGAAGGCCTCGTCGGCAACAACGGCGGCGATCTCCGCGCCGAACCCGCCGGTGCGCAGATCCTCGTGCACGATCAGGCAGCGCCGCGTGCGACGGACGCTTTGGAGCACCATGTCCTTATCCCAAGGCTGCAGCGTGCGGAGATCGATGACGTCGACGCTGTAGCCCTCCGCCGCCGCTTCGCAGCGCGGGACCATCGCGCCCCAGGTCACGATCGTGATCGTGTCGCCTTCGCGCGTTTTCTTCGCGCGGCCGAACGGCAGCACATATTCGTCCCCCGGCCACGGCCGCCGCGCCCACGCATCGTCGAGCATTGCGCGATGCTCGAAGAACAACACCGGGTCATTGCCGCGAAGGCTGCCGCGCAGCAGCCCGACCGCGTCCTCGGCGTTGCTCGGCACGGCAACCTTCCAGCCCGGGTTGTGCACGAACTCGACCTCGTTGGTCATCGAGTGCCACGGGTCGCCGCACTTGAAGAAGCCGCCGGGCACGCGCAGCACCATCGGCGCGGCGAAGCGGTTGTGCGTTCGCCAGCGCATCGTCCCGGCATCGTGGATCTGCTCGGTCGCGGGTTCTGCATATTTGCGGAACTGGATTTCTGGCACGGGCATGAGGCCGGCCAGTGCCATGCCGACGGCGCGGCCGACGATGCCTTCCTCGTTGAGCGAAGTGTCGAACACGCGCTCGCGGCCGAATTTCTCCTGCAGGCCGAGCGTCACGGCGTGAACCCCGCCCTTTGGGCCGACGTCCTCGCCGAACGCCAGCACGCGCGAGTTCGCCTCCAGCTCCTGCTCGAGCACGCGGCGGATGGCCGTCACCATGTTGATGCGTTGGCCGGACGGCGCAGGGTCCTCGGTCGACGGCGGCGGCGTGTAGCCGCTGCCCCACAAGCCGCCAACCTGCTGCAATTCGCCTTCGAAGAAGACGTTGCTCGTGACCTCGTCGGCCGACGACACGCCGCGCGCTTCCGCCTCGGCGACCGCGGCCTGGACCTGCCAGGCGGTCTCGCGCTCCAGGTCGGCCCATTGCCCATCGCCGAGCTTGAGCCGTGCGACATGTTTCTTGAGCTTGGGCAGGGGATCGCGCGCCCATTCCGCCTCGATCTCGGCTTCCGTCTTGTAGGCCTGCGTGTCCTGCGCACTGTGGCCCTCAAGCCGCGGCACTGTGAGGCGCAGCAGGACGGGCGCCTGATGCTCTCGGACGTGGCCCACGGCGCGGTCGATCATTGTCGCCGCTTCGGCAGGATCGGTGCCGTCGCCGTTCAAGATGGTCAGCCCACCGAAGCTCGCGAGGTTCGCGGCGATATCCTTGCCCGGCGTCTGATATTCGGACGGGACCGAGATTCCGTAGCCATTGTCCTCGACGTACATGACCAGCGGGAGCTGCTGTGTCGTGGCGATGGTCAGCGCCGACCAGAAGCCGCCGGTGGCGCAGCTCGCGTCTCCGCCGAGCACCACCGCGATCGCGTCGAGCGGCCCTTCCTTGAGCACGTGCTGCCTGTAGGCAATCGCCTGCGCCCATCCCGCCGCGGGCGTGTACTGCGCCCCGACCCCGCCGCACATCGGCAGCGCATGGGCGCCGCCGGGGTTCGGGTAATTGAAGACCACGCCGATATCGCGGCCATTTGAATAACCGCCGGCGAGGCCCATGCCGGAACCGAGCGCGTCGGCGAGCGGGACCCCCAGCGCGAGAAGCAGTGGCCGCGAACGATAATAGCCGAACACGCCGTCGCCGTCCTTGAGCCGCAACCCGAGCAGCACCTGCGCCAGGTCGTGGCCCCGCGCGCTGAACTGATAGAGGACCTTCCTGGCCGGAACGAGTTCCTCTTCCTCGATCCGGTCCATTTCGCGGCTGGTGAGGACCAGCCGCGCGACCTCACGCCAGTCCACGTCGACGGATACCTTGCCCGGATCGCGCTCGGCCACGGTCAGGCGTCCATCGCCTCGACCACGGCGGCGATAAATCGGTCGATCTGTCCGTCGCCCATGCCGACGATGTTGAACCGACCCGATTCCGCCATGTAGATCGCGTGGTCCTCGCGCAGCTTGAGCACCTGCTCCTTGCTCAGCGGGAGCATCGAGAACATGCCGTACTGCCGGCCGATGAAGGCGAGACGCGGGTCGGCGGCGGCGATCCGCTGACGCACCGCGTTGATCCGGTCGCGCATCGCGGCGAGCTCGCCCAGCCAGCGTTGCTTGAGCTCGGGATCGTCGAGGACGATGCGCACCGCGGCGGCGCCGTGATCGGGCGGCATCGACCACATCTCGCGCGCGATCTGAAAAACGTGTGCCATCGCATTCGCGCTCGCCTCGCGCGACGCGCTCTTGATCCACAGCGAACCCACGCGGTCGCGATAGACGCTGAAATTCTTGTCGCAGCTCTGCGCGATGACGACCTCGTCGCAGGTGTCGAGCATGAGCCGCACGCCGAACGCGTCCTCGTCGAGCCCGCGGCCGAAACCCTGGTAGGCAATGTCGATGAACGGGACGAGCCCGCGATCGACGACGACTTTTGCGACCTCACGCCACTGGTCCTCGTCGAGGTCCGCGCCCGTCGGATTGTGGCAACAGCCGTGGAGCAAGGCGATGTCGCCAGGCTCGCCCGACCGGAACGCCTCGATCATGTCCTCGAACCGGATCGCGCCCTGCCCGCGCTCGTAATAAGGGTAATCGACGATGCCGAGGCCGACCGCGCGGATGATCGGCGGGTGATTGGGCCAGGTCGGCCCGCCGATGAAGACTCGCGCCTGCGGGTTGGCCCGCGCCAGCAGATCGAACCCGAGCCTTAGCGCGCCGCAGCCGCCCGGGGTCTGCAAGCCAACGATGCGCTCGTCGTCGGCATAGTCGCCGAGCAGGATCGGGCGGAGGAGCTCAGTGTACCGCTTGTCGCCGGCACTTCCGAGGTAAGACTTGGTCACCTGAGTGTCGTGGAGCCGCTGCTCCGCTTCTTTGATGACCTTGAGGATCGGCGTGTTGCCCGCGCCGTCCCGGAAGACTCCGACGCCCACGTCGATTTTGTCGGGCCGCGGATCGGCGTGGACTATCGCGATCAGCGCAATCAGCGTGTCGCTCTGGGCGGGCGGAAGGTCGGCGAGGCCGCGGGCCTTTTCTTCGGTGCGCGTCAGCATGATTGGCGATTAGCGCGACTAGGCGTCGTAATCCACAGCAACGCCGTCGCCGAGCGGCACCGACTGGCAAGTGAGCACGTAACCGGCGGCGACCTCTTCGTCGGTCAGACCGTAACGCGCCGCCATCTCAACCTTGCCCTCGGTGACTTTCGCACGGCAGGTCGCGCAAACCCCCGCTTTGCAGGCAAAGGGAGCCGGAAGTCCGGCGGCGCGTGCGCTGTCCAGGATGTTGCCGGCGGTGAACGGCACGCGGCGCGTGCGGCCGTCGAGCGTGACGGCGACACTGAGCCCTTCCGCCTCCGTCTGCAGCTTCGCGATTTCATTTGAGACGGCGCCCGGGGGGCTGTCGGCGGTGAAGCGCTCGATGCGGATACGCTCCTTTGGGACGTTGCGGTCGAGCAGCGCGCCCTCGGCCGCGTCCATCATCGGACCGGGGCCGCAGATGAACCAGCCGTCGACCTGCGCAGCGTCGGGCACGAGCGCCGGAATCGCCTCCTCGAGCCGCTGCCGTGTCAGCATGCCGTTGAACAGCTCGATATCCTGCTCCTCGGCATCGAGGAAATGATAGATTTCGAAGCGTGCCAGGTGCTTGTCCTTGAGGCCGGCAAGCGCTTCGAGGAAGATCACGGAGCTGCTGTCGCGGTTGCCGTAGAGCAAGGTGAAGCGGCTGCTTGGCTCGTATTTGAGCGTGCTCTTGATCAGCGACAGGACCGGCGTGATGCCCGACCCGCCGGCGATCCCGACAAGATGCCGCGACCTTGCCGGGTGAAACTCGGTGGTGAAGCTGCCGTGCGGCGGCATGACGTCGAGCGTGTCGCCGGGCTGGAGCCGGTCGCCGACCCAGTTCGAGAACAGCCCGCGCGCGATGCGCTTGACGGTCACCATCCAGTCCTGCTCGTCGGGCGCGGTGCACAGCGAATAGTTGCGGCGCACTTCCTCGCCGTCGATCGTGGCGCGGAGCGTCAGGTGCTGCCCGGCCTTGAACGCAAAACGCTCGCGAAGCTCGGGCGGAACGTCGAAACGGATGGAATTGGCTTCGCTGGTCTCGGCAACGATCTCGGCGACGCGGAGCGCGTGGAAATGCTCGGCCATGGGCGCCGCGTTAACCTACCACTTCGCGTCGGGATAGGTGCGCGGAAGGAACTGCATCACCGCGAGAAGGTGCCCGAGATGCTCGCTGTGGTGCCCGCGCCGGCCGCCGAGGATCGGACGCTGGTCGGCGGGAGGCTCGAGCCGGGCTTCGGCAAGAACGGAAGCGATCGCAGCGCGATATTCCTCCTCAAATTCGCGCGGGTCAGGGGCGATTCCGCTGTCTATTGCCGCCTGCATCGCGTCGTCGACTTCGAACAGCTCGGGAATGAGGCGCCAGTTCCACGCGAGGCCCTCGGCCATGCGCCGCGCGCTTTCCTCGGTGCCATCGCCCAGGCGGATAGTCCATTCCGATGCCAGGTCGCGGTGATATGCGACCTCCTTCACCGCCTTGTGCGCGAACTCACTGAGAAATTTGTCGCTGGACTGCTGGAGCCGCTGAAGGAGCATATGCTGCCAGGTCGTGTAGAGCAGGTGCCGCGCAATCGTCTGGGCGAAATCGCCGTTCGGCTGCTCGACCAGGAGGCAGTTGCGGAAATCGAGAACGTCGCGGTGAAAAGCGAGTTGGTCGCCGTCGCCTGCCTCATCCAGCAGAAGCGTGGCCTGCCCGATGAGATCGAGCGCGAGGTTTGCAAGGCTGATGTCGACCTCAAGCACCGGCCCGTGCCCGCACCATTCGCTGACCCGCTGCCCTAGCACGAGCGCGTCGTCGCCCAGGCGCAGGAGATAATCCTCGCGCGGATCAACAGCGATGGTCGCCATCAGATGTGCTTCACCTCGTCGGGGATGTCGTAGAAGGTCGGGTGGCGGTAGATCTTGCTTTCCGCCGGCTCGAACAGCTCTCCGGCCTGGTCGGGATCGCTGGCGACGATCTCGGCCGACGGCACGACCCACAGGCTCACTCCTTCAAGCCGCCGCGTGTAGGTGTCGCGTGCATGCGCAAGCGCGAGCTCCGCGTCAGGAGCATGAACGCTGCCAACGTGGCGATGCGCAAGGCCGCCTTTGCTGCGTACGAAGACTTCCCAGAGCGGCCAGTCACTGGACATCAACCCGTCACCCCGGACTTGACCCGGGGCCCACCTGTTCTTTCCACCATCGCAAGAAGGAAGGTGGATCCCGGCTCAAGGCCGGTATGACGAAAAGAGGCTATCACGCCGCCTTCCTTTGCTTCCGCTTCGCCTCGTGCGCATCCGCCGCCTCGCGCACCCAGGCGCCGTCGTCCCAAGCCTCGCGCCGAGCCTTCATCCGCTCCTTCGCAACCGGGCCTTCGCCGCGCACCACCGCGTAGAATTCCTCCCAGTCGATCTCGCCGAAATCATAACCGCCCTTCTCCTCATTCCACGCGAGGTCCGGGTCGGGAACCGTGAGTCCGAGGAATTCCGCCTGCGGAACCGTGACGTCGACGAATTTCTGCCTGAGCTCGTCATTGGTGTCGCGCTTGATCCGCCAGCGCATCGACTGCGCCGTGTTGGGCGAATTCTCGTCCGGCGGGCCGAACATCATCAGGCTCGGCCACCACCAGCGGTCGAGCGCGTCCTGCGCCATCCTTTTCTGCTCGGGCGTGCCGTTCGCCATGGCGATCATGATCTCGTAGCCCTGGCGCTGATGGAAGCTCTCTTCCTTGCAGATTCGGACCATCGCCCGGGCGTAGGGCCCATATGATGTCCGCTGCAGCGGCACCTGGTTCATGATGGCCGCGCCGTCGACCAGCCAACCGATCGCGCCGATGTCCGCCCAGGTCAGCGTCGGATAGTTGAAGATGGTGCTGTACTTGGCTTTCCCCGAGTGTAGCGCCTCGACCATCTGCTCGCGGCTCGTGCCGAGCGTCTCGGCGGCGCAATAGAGGTAGAGCCCGTGCCCGGCCTCATCCTGGACCTTGGCGAGCAGGATCGCCTTGCGGCGGAGCGACGGCGCGCGCGTGATCCAGTTGCCCTCCGGGAGCATGCCGACGATCTCGCTATGCGCATGCTGGCTGATCTGCCGGGTCAGCGTCCGCCGATACGCTTCGGGCATCCAGTCCTTGGGCTCGATGAACTCGTCGGCCGCCACCCGCGCCTCGAACGCGTCGAGCAGCTGCGGGTCCTCGAGATTCTCGATCTTGCCGGTCTTCTGAAGCTCGGTCGTGTACATGGCCTCGATGTAGTCGGTGCCTGCCTAACGTTCAAATCTCGACGACCGCTCCGCCGAGCGTGCGCGAATAGCCGGTGAACTCGGCGACGGTCCTGCCGTCGTCCGCCCGAACGGTGACCCGCGTCACCCCTGCGCGGCCTTCGCGCGCGACTTCCTTCGCCTCGGCGACCAAGGTCTCGCCCTCGCGCACCTTGTCGAGGAAGACGATCGACGCCTGGGCGGCCATGCTGGCGTGGTTGGCGCCGTTGCAGACGTAAGCAAAGGCGCTGTCGGCGAGCGCGAAGATCATCCCGCCGTGCGCGAAGCCGTGGCCGTTGAGCATGTCGGCGCGCACTGGCATCGACACGCGGGCATAATCCTCGCGCACTTCCTCGATCGTCAGGCCCCACGAAGGCCCCGTCCCCTCGGCAGCCAGCATGCTCCGGGCGATCTTCTCGGCAAGCTCATCGGCATCCATGGCGGCGGGAGTAGCAAAATCAGGCGCTGCAGTCGCCGCCGGAAAGCGGCGATTAGAGCGCCGATTCGGAGCGGCGGTAACCGAGCCTTAAACCCTTCCGTTGAAGAGGGTGCTCCGGGGGAGAAGGGCGTGCTGGAACTCGAGCGAATGAGCAGGTCGCGTTCGTGACGCGCGCTTTTCATCTGCCCTCGCGATTGCTGCGCTGGACCTTTGCGGTCGAGACGATCGTCGCAGCGGCGCTAGCACTGACGGCTGCGGCGGTCTGGCTGCGCGAACCGCTGACCACGCGCGACCTCGATTTCGGGCCCAAATCGCAGGGAGCCGCCTTCTTCGCTTACGATTACGGCGACCAGCCTAGTGGCGGCACGTCGACGGTCGAAACCGATCCCAAAAACCCGCTCGCCCTCCGCTGCACCCTCACTGCTGCGTACCAATGGCCTTATTGCGGACTCGGACTCCTGTTCGACCGGGAACACGAGGGCCGCGGGATCGATCTTTCTCGCTATGGCGAAATTAACGTGCGCTTGTGGTACCGGGGCTCGGCGGGGGTCGTCCGCCTGGTCCTGAAGGACCACGACCCGCGCTATGCGATGCTCGCCGGCGGATCGGACAAGGTCAACCAGGCGACCTATCCGGTGCGCGACGGCGAGCAGACGATCCCGTTGAACCTGGCCGATTTCGCCGTCGCCGAATGGTGGAAAGACGCAACAAGAGCGTCGGGCGAATTGGCCCGGCCGTCGTTCGGAAACGTCGTCGCGATGGAGCTGATCGCGGGCAATGACGGCAAGACGGGCGTGCAGGAATTCCGGGTCGAAAGGATCAGCTTTCGGCGGCAGATCGTCAGCGCCCAAGCCTGGTACGGCGGAATTATCGCATTCTGGCTGTTGCTGATCGCCAGCACCCTTCTGTTCCGCCGCCGCCAATTGCGCGGAATGCGTCGGTCCGCCGAACAAGCGCTGCGGGCCAGCGAGCAGCTCTACCGGGGAATCATGCAGGCATCGACCGATGCGATCGTGCTCCTCGACGACTGCGGCTATGTTAAGCTGGTCAACGACGCCGCGTTCGAGGCGATGGAGCTCGACAGCGCCGACGCCGTGGTCGGCAAGCACTGGACACGGCTGTGGCGCGACGAGTCGGGAGAGCTCGTCGGGGCGGAGCTCGAGAAAGCGGAGCGCAACGGCACCGCGCGGTTCCGCGGCTTCTGCGCGACGTCGAAGGGAACGCCGAAATGGTGGGATGTCGTCGTCGCGGCGATGCGCCACGACGACGGAAGCCTCAAGGGCATGCTGACAATCGCTCGCGACATTACCGGCGAGCGCGAGCGATCCGAGCAGCTCAAATGGGCGAGCGAGCACGACCCGCTCACGCAACTGCCGAACCGCCGCGCATTCCAGTCGCGGCTCCAGGCGGCGGTCCTGCGGGCGATGGCGTCGGGGGGCCAGATCGGGCTTCTGCTGATCGATCTCGACCACTTCAAGCATGTCAACGATTCGCTCGGCCACAGCGCCGGCGACGATCTGCTCAAGAGCATCGGAGAGCGGCTGCGCCGCGGCGTCCGCGAGGGCGACTTCGTCGCGCGCATCGGCGGCGACGAGTTCGCGATCGTCCTCGAAGACCTGCATTCCGAAGACGCGATGCTGCGCGTCGGCGACGAGCTGCAGGTGCTGATCCAGTCGCCGATGCGGATAGCGGCCCGGGCAGTCCGCGCCGGCGCAAGCATCGGCGGCGCGTTATTCCCGAAGCATGCAGCCAGCGCTGACGACCTGTTCAAGAACGCCGACACTGCGCTCTACGCACTGAAGCAGGACGGCCGCGGCGGGACCCGGCTGTTCGACTACTACATGCTCGACGAAGCCGAGCGCAGCGCCTCCCAGCTGCGGCTCGCCCGTAGCGCCGTCACCGATCGGACGGTCGTGCCCGTCTATCAACCGAAGTTCGACATCGTCGATGGCTCGATGTCGGGATTGGAGGCGCTGCTCCGCTGGCGCCATCCGCGCAAGGGCCTGCAGCTTCCCGCGACTCTCGAGGAAGCGTTCGCCGACTATGAGCTCGCGGCAAAGATCGGCGAGCTGATGCAGCGCAAGGTCGCTGGCGACATGCGCTCATGGCTGGATTCAGATCTCGATTTCGGACGGGTCGCCATCAATGCCGCGCCGGCAGAATTCCTGCGCGACGATTATGCGGAGCACCTGCTGGCGATCATGTCGGACTTCGGCATCCCGGCCAACCGGCTCGAGATCGAGATCACCGAACATGCCTTCCTCGGCCGCGCGAACGAATATGTCGCCCGGGCGCTCGGTGTGCTGAAGGAGGCCGGAGTCACGATCGCGCTCGACGATTTCGGCACCGGCGCCTCCTCGCTCTCGCACCTTCGAGACTTCCCCGTCGACGTGGCGAAGATCGACATGTCGTTCGTCCAGCGTATGACCGAGGACGATGAGATCTGCGCGATCGTCACGGCCGTGGTGCGGCTGGCCAGCAGCCTGTCGATCGAAGTCGTCGCAGAAGGCGTAGAGAAGCCCGCCGAGCTCGAGCTTTTGCGCGCGATGGGTTGCCGGTTCGCGCAGGGTCATTTGTTCACGCCCGCAGTCGAAGCGAGCGCAATCGCGCGGATGGTGGCGACCAGGAAGGCGGTCGCCTGATGCGATCCTGACCTTGTTTCGAGAGCGCTTTTGTTCGTAGGGCGGCGCCGAATGGCCTACGAAACCATCCTCTTCGAACCGGGCGCGATCGCCCGGATTACGCTGAACCGGCCCGACCGCCTCAACAGCTTCACCGCGCAGATGCACGAGGAGCTGCAGGATGCGCTCGGCAGCCTCGGCGAGGCGCGGGTCGTGGTGCTGACCGGCGCGGGCCGCGGCTTTTGCGCCGGCCAGGACCTCAACGACCGCGCCGTCGCGCCCGGGGAGCGAGTCGATCTCGGCGATACCGTGCAGGCCTGCTGGAACCCGCTGGTGCGCACTCTCACGTCCATGCCCCAGCCGGTGATCGCGCGGGTGAATGGGGTTGCCGCCGGCGCGGGCGCCAACATCGCGCTCGCTTGCGACATCGTCGTCGCCGCCAAATCCGCGAAGTTCATCCAGAGCTTCTCGGCGATTGGCCTGATCCCCGACAGCGGCGGGACGTGGATCCTGCCGCGACTCGTCGGCCAGGCGCGCGCGCTCGGGCTCGCGCTCACCGGGCAGCCGCTGGCGGCGGATAAAGCGGAGGAATGGGGTCTGATCTGGAAGGCGGTCGAAGATGACGCACTGGACAGCGAAGTCGACGCCATTGCGCAGAAACTTGCCGCGCTGCCGCCGCTCGGCCTGGCCGCGATCAAGGACATGATCCGCACCAGCTGGCAGTACAGCCTCGACGAAGAGCTGGAGAGGCAGGCGGGCGCGATGCGGCGCCTCGGCTTCACCGAGGATTATCGCGAGGGCGTCGCCGCCTTCCTCGAGAAGCGGAAAGCCACCTTCACCGGCCGATGATCATCTCCTCGCTTCACCGCTTCATTTTCGTCGCGATCCCGAAGACTGGCACGCATTCGGTGCGGCAGGCGCTGCGCCGGCACATGGGTCCGAGCGACCTCGAGCAGGTCGGCTTGTTCGTGCAAAGCAAGCTCCCCATTCCCGAACTCGCGCGGCTTCAGCACGGCCACCTCAGCCTCGCCCAGGTGCGGCCGTTCATGAGCGCGGAAAATTTCGCGGGGCTGTTCAAGTTCGCCTTCGTCCGGAATCCATTCGACCGATTCATCTCCTACTGCGCGTTCATGACGCGGGTTCAGGGACAATTTGAGCGCGATCCGAAGAAGGTGATGCGCCACTTCATCGACAATCCGCCATGGCAGCACATCCTGTTCGAGCCGCAGCACAGGTTCGTCACGGACGAGGACGGGACAATGCTGGCCGATAGGATCGGCCGGGTCGAGGCGATGCAGGAATCCTATGACCGGATTGCTGCCCGGATCGGCATTCCG
This sequence comes from Sphingomonas segetis, assembly GCF_009720245.1. GTDB lineage: Bacteria > Pseudomonadota > Alphaproteobacteria > Sphingomonadales > Sphingomonadaceae > Sphingomicrobium > Sphingomicrobium segetis. The sequence continues at coordinate 32,119 of NZ_WJSQ01000006.1, forward strand.
AGCGCGCCGCTGGAGAGGGTCAACAGCTCGAAGCGGCGCGATTACCGGGATTATTACGACGATTTGCTCGTCGAAGGAGTGGCAAGGCTCTATGCTCGCGACCTCGAATTGTTCGGATACGAGTTTTGAACCCAATGCAGGCCAACCCGCGCAAGACGACGAGCATCCGCCGGCTCGGCAATGTCGATATCCGCCGCCTTCGCGAGGCGGTGCTCGGCTTGCCCGAGCCAGTCTGGGACGCGCAGAACGCTGCAAAGCCCAATCGCTTCGGAGCGCTGGATGCCACGCGGCACATCGTCTTCCGCTTCGTCTCCGACTTCAGCGACTGGCGGCAGTCGCGCGACTATCCCCTGTGGCACGATTGGAAAGCGCTGCTCGAGCCCGTGCTTGCCGCCGCAACCTCGGACTATGGCTATGCCCGCGGCGCGTTCCCACGCGTGATGCTGGCGCGAATGGCGCCGGGCGGGATCATTCACCCGCACCGGGACCAGAACCCGGCGGCGAAGTGGCCGCACAAGATTCACGTGCCGATTCAGACGAATGACGACGTCACCTTCTTCGTCGATGGCGCCGGCTACCGCTTCGCCGAGGGCGAAGCGGTCGAAGTCAACAACATGGGACTCCACGCGGTGCAGAACCGCGGCTCGACCGACCGCATCCACCTGATCTTCGAATATTTCGACCTCGAGCAGCCCGAGCCGGAGTGGCTCGCCGCCCTCCAGCCGGGCGCGCGCTGAGCCGACCCAATGGCCGAACGGCAAGGGGATTGGAGGCGGGAGCGGAAGAGTGGATCGGCCGCCATAGCAGGGTCGATGACTGTCAGCCTGCTCCTGTGGTTCGCCCTTTATCGTTTGCTCCCGCCGCTCGAGGGCATGGACGATTTTGGCGCACGCATGCTCGTGGCGCTCAAATGTCTCGCGTTCGCGACGCTTTTCACGCTCGTCGCGGGGGTGGAAGCCGTCGCCCACGAGCGGCTGCAGAGCGCCGCTTTCGACCCGCTCGCCGGTCACGAGACCAGGCGGCTGCGAGTCAACCTGCGCTTCCTCCAGAACACGCTCGAGCAGCTCGTCATTTTTGCCGTCGGGCTATTCGGCCTCGCCGCCTACATGACGAGCGGAGAGGCGATGCGTGCTGTGGTTGCGACCAGCGTTGTTTGGATCCTGAACCGATACGCCTTCTGGATCGGTTATCACCGAAGCGCGGCGATGCGCGGCCTCGGCGCGCCGAGCATGGCGATCGGGCTCATCATGCTGCTGTACGTCGTCGCGCGCATCGGCGAGGATGCCGCGGGTACAGCCGGGACGGCAGTCGCTGTAGGACTGTTTCTGGCGGTCGAAGCCGTGCTTTTCTGGAAAACGCGTTAGACGCAGCGACTGCAACTCACCTGCGCCGCGTTCGTTACGCGTACCGAACAATAACGTCGGAGGCGAGCAATGCTCGGCACCATTCTCATCATCCTGCTGATCCTATTGCTGATCGGGGCGCTGCCGCGCTGGGGCTACAGCAGCGGCTGGGGCTACGGCCCGTCGGGTCTTCTCGGCCTGATCCTGATCGTCATTGTCGTACTGCTGCTGCTCGGCCGAATTTAGACGTTACGCGCCTGCCCGTTCGGCGAAGCGCCACGCCGCCTGCGCGAGCATCGGCACGCGCTTCGCCATTTCAGCCGCCCCGGCGTGCGAAGCGGTGCCGTCGATGACACGCTTCTTGATGCCTTGGACGATGCCCGCGAGCCGGAACAGGTTGTAGGCGAAATACCAGTCGAGCTGCCCGGCGACGGGCACTCCGGAGCGTTCGGAATAGCGCGCGACAATGTCGCCGAGCGTCGGGATGCCGAGCGCAGGGAGGTCGAGTCCGGCAAGACCCGCCCCGCCGTCGGCGGGCATCGCCCACTGCATCGCCAGGTAGGAGAAATCCGCGAGCGGGTCGCCGAGGGTCGCAAGCTCCCAATCGATCACCGCCGTCAGCGTCCCGTCGCCGTCGAACAGTACATTGTCGATTCGGTAATCGCCATGGACGACCGCAGTCCGCGACTGCTCGGGGACCGTTTCCGGCAGGAAAGCGATCAGCCGCTCCATCTCCGGCAGATAGTCGGTCTCGGAATCGCGATACTGCCGCGTCCAGCGCATCACCTGCCGCTCGAAATAATTACCGGGCTTGCCGAAATCGCCGAGGCCGGCCCGTTCCGCATCGATGGCGTGGAGGTCGGAGAGCGTGTCGATCAGCTGGTCGTACATGCGGCGGCGGGTCGCCGGATCGAAGTCCGGCAAGGCGCCGTCGGCATAACAGCGGCCCTTCGCCAGTTCCATCACGTAGAAGATCGCGCCGATGACCTCCGCGTCACCGCACAGCGCAAGCGGCTCCGGTACTGGAAAGTCGAGGGGGTACAGCGCCGCAATCAGCCGAAATTCGCGATCGACCGCATGCGCGCTCGGCAGCAGCGGCCCGAACGGCTTGCGGCGGAGCACATATTCGCCCGATGCCGCAGTGACGCGGTACGTCGGGTTGGACTGGCCCGAGGGGAATTTGCGGAGCTCGAACGGACCGCCGAAACCTTCGACATTGGCCTCGAGCCAGTGCCCGAGCCGTTCCTGATCGATCGAGTCGCCGCTCACTTGTGCTTCTTCAGCTCCAACCGGGCGATGGCGCGGCGATGCACCTCATCCGGCCCGTCGGCGAGTCTCAGCGTACGGATCGAGGCATAAGCCCGCGCCAGCCCGAAATCGTCCGACACCCCGGCTCCACCGAACGCCTGGATCGCATCGTCGATCACCTTGAGCGCCATGAGGGGCGCGGCTACCTTGATCATTGCGATCTCGCCCTTCGCCGCCTTGTTGCCGGCGCAATCCATCATATCCGCGGCCTTGAGGCACAGCAGGCGGGTCATCTCGATGTTGATGCGGGCATCCGCAATCCGCTCTTCCCATACGCCCTGCTCGGCGAGCGTTTTACCGAAAGCGGTACGCGACATCAGCCGCTTGACCATCGCGTCGAGCGCCTCCTCGGCGGCGCCGATGGTGCGCATGCAATGGTGGATGCGGCCGGGCCCGAGCCGCCCTTGCGCGATCTCGAAGCCCCTGCCTTCGCCGAGCAGCATGTACGAGGCGGGCACGCGCACGTTCTCGAGCAGGATTTCCATGTGGCCGTGCGGCGCGTCGTCGTACCCGAACACGGGGAGGTGGCGCTCCACGGCGATTCCGGCCGCATCCATCGGCACCAGGATCATCGACTGCTGCTTGTGGATTTCCGCGGCGGGATCGGTCTTCCCCATCAGGATCGCGATCTTGCAACGCGGATCGCCGGCGCCGCTAGACCACCACTTGCGCCCGTTGATGACATAGTCGTCGCTGTCGCGTTCGAGGGTGCAGCGGATGTTGGTGGCGTCGGACGAGGCGACGTCGGGCTCGGTCATCAGGAAGGCCGAGCGGATTTCGCCCTCCATCAGCGGCCCCAGCCACGCTTCCTTCTGCTCGCGCGTCCCGTAGCGGTGGAGCACCTCCATGTTGCCGGTGTCGGGCGCCGAGCAATTGAACACCTCCGACGCCCAACCGATGCGTCCCATCTCCTCGGCGCAGAAGGCATATTGGAGGTTGGTGAGCCCGGGGCCGTCGAACTCGAAGCTGTCGTCGACCTGCGCGCCGCCGTGCGAGGGCGGCATGAACAGGTTCCACAGCCCCTCGACGCGCGCCTCGGCCTTCAGCTCCTCGACGACGGGTAGCACCTTCCAGCGCTCCCCCTGGCGCTGCTGCGCGTCATAGTAGCGGACGCGCGGACGGACCTGCTCGTCAATGAAAGTGCGGACGCGGTCGCGCCATTCGGTCTCGTTCGGGCCAATGGTGAAGTCCATCGGCCTAGCTAACGACCAACTCGGCGAATTTCGACAGGTCGATGTTGCCGCCCGAAACCACGCACACGATCGGCCCCTCGCCTGCCTCGCCGGTGAGCGCGGCGGCGAGCGCGAGCGCGCCCGCGCCTTCCGCGATCGTCCGCGACTTCTCGGCGATGAGCCGCATCGCATCGCGCACCTCGTCGAGCGTGACGGTGATCGTGCCGTCCGTCACCGGCCGCATTCGCTGCCACATGCGCTCGGTGACGCTCTTGCCGCCGGCGCCGTCGACGAACGACGCCTGCCAGTCGGGGAACCATCGCGGACTGCCCTGCTCCAGTGAATACGCATATGGTGCGGCGGTTTCCGGCTCGGCGCCGATCACCTTCACGTCGGGATTGCGGGCCTTGAGCGCGCTTCCGACGCCAGTGATCAGTCCGCCGCCGCCGATCGCCGCGATGACTGTGCGCACTTCGGGCAAGTCTTCGAGGATTTCGAGCCCCATCGTGCCGTGGCCGGCGATGAAATCATGATTGTCGAACGGGTGGACGAACGTGCCCTCGAGCCCTTCGAAACTGTGCGACTCCGCGGCTTTCCAGGCATCCTGATAGGAGACCGGGACGATGGTGGCGCCCAGCGCGCGCATCCGGTCGAGCTTGGTCTGCGGCGCAGTTTCGATCGCGACGACGGTTGCCGGTATGCCGAACTGCCGCGCCGCGTAGGCGACGCCCTGCCCGGCATTGCCGGCGCTGATCGTCCACACGCCCTTCGCCCGCTCCGCGTCGGACAGGCAGGCGACGGCATTGGTCGCGCCGCGAATCTTGTAGGCATTGGTCGGCTGCAGGTTTTCGAGCTTGAGCCAGATGCGCTCGTCGAACCGAACTAGCGGAGTCCGCAGCACCGTGGCGGCGATGCGCTGGCGCGCTTGTTCGACGTCCTCGATGGCAATCGGCCGCACCGGTTCGATCATGCTCGCCCTCTCCTGCTTGGCCCGAACTTCCTCTAAGGGGCGCACATGAAGACTCTCAAGCTCCTTAATTACGAACGCGACCGCTGGATCGCCGGTGACAATGCGGTCGAGATCGCCAGCGCGATCGACGGGACGCCGGTGGCGACCACCGGTTCGGGCGGAATCGACTTCGCCGCCATGCTGCGCCACGCCCGAGAGACCGGCGGGCCGGCGCTGCGCAAGCTGACGTTCCACCAGCGCGCGCGGATGCTGAAAGCGCTCGGCCTCGCGGTCATGGCGCGCAAGGAAGAGCTGTACGAGCTCAACTACCAGACCGGCGCGACCCGCAAGGACGGTTGGATCGACATCGAGGGCGGCGCCGGCACCCTCTTCTCCTTCTCGTCCAAGGGCCGGCGCGAAATGCCTGACGCGCACGTGCTGCTCGACGGACAGCTCGAAGGACTGTCGAAGAACGGCACCTTCGTCGGCCAGCACATCTACACCCCGCTCCACGGCGCGGCGGTGCACATCAACGCCTTCAATTTCCCCGTTTGGGGAATGCTCGAGAAGCTGGCGCCTACGCTGCTCGCCGGCGTACCGGCGATCGTGAAGCCCGCGTCGGCAACCGCCTACCTAGCCGAAGCCGCGTTCCGGGTGATGATCGAGGCGGACATCCTGCCTCCCGGCGCCATCCAGCTCATCGTCGGCGGCGTCGGCGACCTGTTCGACCATTTCACCGGCCAGGACATGGTCGGCTTCACCGGCTCGGCCTCGACCGCGCTCAAGCTCAAGTCGCACCCGGCCGTGCTGCGCGAATCGGTCCGTTTCGTCGCCGAGCAGGACAGCCTCAACGCCTCGCTGCTCGGACCCGACGCGGTGCCCGGCACGCCCGAGTTCGACCTGTTCGTCAGGGAAGTCGTGACCGAGATGACCGTCAAGGCAGGGCAGAAATGTACCGCGATCCGCCGCGCGATGGCGCCTGCCGAACATCTTGATGCGGTGGAGCGAGCGCTGGCGGAGCGGCTCGCGAAAACGAAGGTCGGCGACCCGCGCGCCGAGGGCACGCGGATGGGCGCGCTCGTCAGCCTCAGCCAGCGCGAAGACGTGCGCGCGCGGATCCGCGAGCTCGAGGCG
>NZ_WJSQ01000060.1 GCF_009720245.1 Sphingomonas segetis
GGTGAGGACGCGGGTGACCGACGCACTTCGATCGCTCGATTTCTAAGCCGAGGGCGGCGCTCAGCCGTGACGTTCCGCGAAGAAGATGTCGGTCAGATGTCCTGCAATCCGTCCATCGGGGGTGTCGGCAAGGGCCACCTCGTGCGCGAGCTCGACGTGTTCGACGGCCTTATGGCGCGATCCGCCGACTGCGCCGCGATCCACCGCCGGATGCTGAACCGCAGCAAGGGGCCTGCCGTGTGGGGGCCGCGGGTTCAGGCGGATCGGAAGCTCTATCGGAATGCCGTTCAGGCGCTGATTCAGCAATCAGGCGTCGAGCTGCTCGTTGGCGAGGTCCTCCGCGTTCTCCTCCGCAGCGGGCGGGTTGTGGGCGTGGAAACCAGTGTCGGGAGGGTCCCATGCCGCTCGGTCGTGGTCGCGACGGGCACGTTCCTCGATGCGCGCATGTTCGTTGGCGAGCAGATCTTGGAGGGGGGTCGGCGCGGCGACCGTGCCTCGAGCGCGCTGGCGGAGCAGATCCGAGGCATCGGCCTGGGGCAGGGACGGCTCAAGACGGGAACGCCGCCGCGGCTTGACGGTCGAACCATCGACTGGGCGCGGCTCGAAGAACAACCGAGCGACCCGGATGACTGGACGATGTCGGCGCTCGAGGAAGGGCTTCGTCCGACGCAGCTGCGGTGCGCGATCGCGCGAACGAATATTCGAACCCATGAAATCATCGCAGGGAACTTCGGCCGCTCGCCCTTGTTCGCTGGCTCCATCGAGGGACGGGGGCCGCGCTACTGCCCTTCGATCGAGGACAAAGTGAAGCGCTTCTCTGGCCGGGAGACCCACCAAATCTTCCTCGAACCCGAGGGGCTCGGTGACGCGCTGGTCTATCCGAACGGCATTTCGACTTCGCTGCCGGCGGACGTTCAGGTGAGGTTCGTCCGCAGCATCGCCGGGCTCGAGCGCGCGAGGATTGTTCGACCCGGCTATGCCGTCGAATATGAATTCGTCGATCCGCGGCGTCTGAACCAGACGCTTGAAGTGCGCGATGTTCCGGGGCTGTTCCTAGCGGGGCAGATCAACGGCACGACCGGCTACGAGGAAGCGGCGGCGCAGGGACTTGCCGCAGGTCTCAACGCGGCAGCCGTCGCGCTCGAGCTCGCTCCGGTCCGCTTTGACAGGCGCACGTCATACATCGGCGTGATGGTCGACGACCTCACGCTTCAGGGGGTGAACGAGCCTTATCGGATGATGACCGCACGGGCAGAATTTCGCCTTTCGCTGAGAGCGGACAATGCCACGGCTCGCCTCGGTGAGGCGGCACTTGCCGCCGGCTGCGTGTCGGAGCGCCGCCGCCGGCAGATCGAGGAGCATCTCGCGGCGCGTTCGAGCGCGGCCTGGGCGGGAACCGCCGAAGGGCGCGCCGACGCGCTCTATCGACCATATGTCGAACGGCAGCAACGCGAGTGGGATGCCGTCCGGCGCGATTCGCGCGTGCGGCTGACGGCTCTGGATTATTCCTCGATCCCCGGGCTCTCCAAAGAGATGGTGGAGCGGCTCTCCACCTCTCGTCCTGAATCGTTGGACCAGGCATCGCGGGTTCCTGGTGTCACTCCGGCGGCGCTGTCGGCGCTTTACGTCGCGGCCTCCCGGCGCGCCGCCGCATGATCGAACGGTTGGCGCAAGTTGCACGGCGTCCTGTTTCACGTGAAACATTCGACCAGCTGGAACGCTATGCCGGGCTTTTGCGCGAAGAGAATGCACGGCAAAACCTCGTTTCCGCGGCGACGCTCGAGCATGTCTGGGATCGGCACATTCTGGACTCGGCGCAACTCGTGCGGCACGAGCCGCGGAGTGGCGCCTCGTGGGTCGACATAGGGTCGGGCGCAGGTTTGCCGGGGGTAGTGATCGCCTGCATCGTCGACGGATCGGTGACGTTCGTCGAGCCGCGGCGGTTGAGGGCCGAATTTCTCCACAGGGTCGTCGCCACGCTCGATTTGAGGGCGACGGTCCTGTGCGCGAGGGCCGAGCGCGTCGAGGAGAAGTTCGACGTGATCACTGCGCGCGCCCTCGCGCGGCTGACGCGGGTCCTTGAGATATCCGCACATCTGTCCACAGGAAATACCGTTTGGGCGCTTCCGAAGGGGCGCAGCGCACCGGCTGAACTGGCCGAAGCGCGCAAGTCATGGCAAGGTGACTTCTACTTGGAACCGAGTGTCACCGGCGCGGACAGCTTCGTCGTTGTCGGGACAGGGGTGAGGGCGAGGAAATGATCCGCATCGCGGTGGCCAACCAGAAGGGCGGGGTCGGCAAGACCACGACCTGCATCAACCTTGCGACGGCGCTCGCCGCGATCGGCTGGCGGGTGTTGCTGGTCGACCTCGATCCGCAAGGCAATGCTTCGACCGGGATCGGGGTCGCGGCTTCCAAACGCAGACGTTCCAGCTACGACGTGCTCATCGGGAGCGCGTCGGCGACGGAGGCAGCCGTTGCGACGCGGGTGCCGAGGCTCGACCTGCTTCCGGCCACCGTGGATTTGTCGGGCGCCGAGATAGAAATGGTATCCCTCGAAGATCGTGCGCACCGGCTGGAAAAGGCGCTGGGCGCCGCTCCCGCCGGTCGCTGGGACATCTGCCTGATCGATTGTCCCCCATCGCTCGGGCTGCTGACCGTCAACGCGCTGGTGTCGGCTCAATATTTGCTCGTGCCGTTGCAATGCGAGTTTTTTGCGCTCGAGGGGCTGAGCCAACTGCTTCAAACCGTCGAGCGGATCCGCGTGGCCTTCAATCCGCAGCTTTCGATTCTGGGGGTAGCGCTGACGATGTTCGACCGGCGCAACAACCTTTCGCAGGCGGTTGCCGAAGACGTGCGCGCATGCCTCGGCCCGGCGGTGTTCGATACGGTCGTGCCGCGCAATGTCCGCCTGTCCGAGGCGCCGAGCCATGGCCTGCCGGCGTTGATCTACGACCTTCGCTGCGCTGGCTCCGAAGCGTATGTCCGTCTCGCGCGCGAACTGATCGGACGCCTGCCGCAGTTGGCGGAGGCGGCATGAGCGAGCGGCCGGCCAAGGGGCTTGGGATGGGTCTCCAGGCGCTGCTTGGCGAAGCCGGGCGGGCGCCGGCGCCCGAAGGGCAACAGAACGAAAGCCGCGGCGGCCCGCGCGAGATCGAAATCGGCCGGATTCGACCCAATCCCGAGCAGCCGCGCATCTTGTTCGATGAGGCGGCACTTGAGGAGCTCGCCGAGTCGATCCGCGAGCGCGGCGTGCTCCAGCCGATCCTGCTCCGACCGGATGGTGATGGCTATATTATCGTTGCGGGCGAACGCCGCTGGCGCGCGGCGCAGCGGGCGCGGCTGCACGCGATCCCGGCGATCGTCCGCGACATCGACGAGTCCACCACGGCCGAGCTGGCATTGATCGAGAACATCCAGCGCGAGGATTTGAACCCGCTGGAAGAGGCGCAAGGCTACAAGCAGCTGATCAAGCGCCATGGCCACACCCAGGACGGTGTCGCAGGTCTCGTCCACAAATCGCGAAGCCACGTCGCGAACTTGCTGAGATTGCTGGAACTGCCCGAATTTGTCAGGCAATCGCTATTGCAAGGCGATATCAGCATGGGTCACGCGCGGGCCGCCGCGAATGCTCCCGACCCGGAGGCGCTCACGCGCGAGGTCATCCGCAAGGGCCTGTCGGTTCGCCAGACCGAAGACCAGGCGCGGCGCGAAAAGCTCAGGCCCGGCCCCGGCGCCGCGATCGGCCGGGCAAGCGCGCGCAATGCCGGAAAGGCCGCGGACGCGGACCTCCAGGCACTCGAGCGCCAGCTCGGCGACATCCTCGGCCTCAAGGTGCAGGTCAGCAACAGGGGCCAGGGCGGTTCGGTGACGCTCTATTATTCGAGCCTCGACCAGCTCGACATGATCTGTCAGCGGCTCTCGGGAGAGCAGATCTAGGCCGATCGGCTCCGCGCCTTGCGGGCGATCGCGAGCAGCTCTTCGCCGAGCGCCTCGCGCTGCGGCGCTTGCGAGAAGAGCAATTCACGCTGAAGGGCCCCGGCGCGCTCCGCGATCCGCGCGAGATCGCCAGCCGTCCACCACTGAAGCATTCGCTCGACGGAAGCTTTGTCTTTCCAGAACAAGGATCTGCCGAGTGATGTCATGACGGCGCCGACGCGTTCGCCGCGTTCAACCCGGGCCCGGGCCGGTGCGAGGAAGAGCAGACGGCGCTGCAGCGACCGAACGGCGGGAATGGCATCCGACCCGCTCGCCGACAGCCGCGTCGCGGATTCGGCAACTCCGGCGATATCCCCGAGGAGCGCGAGGTCTGCCAAGCGCTGGAAATCCCCCTCGCTGCTCTCTGCGCCGACGGCATCAAGCGCGTCATGCTCGAGCTCCCGCGGCGAGTGAGGCGAGGCGCCGATGTAGAGGGCAAGCTTCTCGAGCTCCTGGGCAACGATCGCCTGATCGTTGCCGCAGGCGTCCGCGAGCCTAGCCGCGACCGGGGGGGCGACCTTGAGGCCCACTCGCCGGCCAAGATCGGCGACCATCCGGGCTGCATCTTCGCCTTCGGGCGCGTAAGCGGTGAAAGCCAGCGCATGTGGGGACGCTTCGGCAAGCTTGAGCAGCGGCGAAGACCTGGCAAGCGCACCGGCGATCGCGGCGACCGGACTTTCGACCGCGTCGGCCGCGAGCAGCGCCTCGATCGCCTCGGCAATGTCGTTGCCGGCGGGCTCGATCCATATGAGCCGCCTCTCTCCAAACAAGCTTAGCGCCGCCGCCTCATCCGCCAGAAGCGCGGGATTACCCTTGATCGAGCCGGAGGAGAGCACGAGCTTGGCCGCGCCGAGCGCTTCGAGCAGCCGCGCGGCGAGCGCGCGTGACTGGCCTTCGTCCTGGCCGAGGAAAAGGTAGAAGCGGACTTTGGGATCGGGCTGCTCGACCGCGCGACGGATCGCTGACTTGCTGGCCTTCATGTCTAATGCGTCGTTCGCGCTGCGTAGATCGCCAGCCGTGCGACGATCTGGTCGGCAACAATTGCCGACAGGTTCTCGAGCGCGGATTGCTCCGCCGCGACGGTCGCATATTCACTGCTGACACTGTCAATGCTGGCGTCAGATCCGGCGGTTTCGTCGAGCAACACCGCGCCACTGGAAAGATCGACGAGCTGATATCGCGCGCGGAGCGTCCGCCGCTCCTGGGTCGCCGCCCGGTCGGCGCGCAGCCCGTAGGTGGTGATATTGTCGTCGAGCGTGACGTCGAGCCGGTATTGCGGCACGCCACTGCCGCTCTCGCCGAGCCGGTCGATCAGCTTGGTTCGCACCAGCCAGCCCTGCTGCCCGGGGATCGGGCCGACGTCCACGGAGCGCAGCAGGCCTGACACGGCACCGGTGCTGCCGCCTCCGTACAGCGGGTGAAGCCCGCATGCCGCGAGGAGCAGGATCAAGGGAACAATAGCGAGGCGCCGCATCATGCGACGATATTCACCAGCCGGTCGGGAACGACAATGATCTTGCGCGGGGCCGCGCCGGCGAGCTGCCGCCGGACGTTTTCCGAAGAGAGCGCGAGAGCTTCCGCGGCCGCGCGGTCGAGGCCGCGCGGAGCAGTGACCGTGTCGCGCAGCTTGCCGTTGACCTGCACCGCCAGTGTCACCTGATCATCGACGAGCATCGCGGGGTCGAAGCTCGGCCACGGCGCGTTTGCGACCAGTCCTTCGCGGCCGAGGACGAACCAGCATTCCTCCGCCAGGTGCGGCGCCATTGGTGCAATCAGCAGCACGAGCGTACGGATTGCGTCAGCCCTCGTGGCGGACGGCCTGGCCTTTTCGATGGTGCTGGCGAGCTCGTAAAGCTGCGCCACCGCCTTGTTGAACTGGAGCGCCTCGATCGCGTCGCTCACGCCGGAAATCGTCCGGTGCAGCTTGCGTCCGAGCGCTGCGTCTTCGCCGTCGTCGGTGCCGGTGCTGTTGGCGAGCTTCCACACCCGCTGGACGAAACGCGATGCGCCCTCGATTCCTCCTTCGGACCACTCGAGGTCGCGTTCGGGCGGGCTGTCCGAAAGCAGAAACCAGCGCGCGGCGTCAGCACCGTAGCGTTGCACGATCGTGTCCGAATCGATCACGTTGCGCTTCGACTTCGACATTTTCTCGACGCGGCCCGCAATGACCGGGTGGCCGTCCTCGATATGCACCCAATCATCGCCGTCACGCTTCACCTCATCGGGGCTGAGCCAGCTCCCGTCGCCGGCGCGGTAGGTCTCGTGGGTGACCATCCCCTGTGTAAACAGACCGTTGAACGGTTCGGCCATGTCGAGCTTGCCGAGGCGCTGCAGCGCGCGGGTCCAGAAGCGGGCGTAGAGCAGGTGCAGGATCGCATGCTCGACGCCGCCGATATATTGCGCGACCGGGAGCCACTTCTCGGCCTCGGCGCGATCGAACGGCGCGTCCGTGGGCTGGCTGGCGAAGCGGATAAAATACCAGCTCGAATCGACGAAGGTGTCGAACGTGTCGGTCTCGCGCATTGCCGCGCCGCCGCACGCCGGACATTTGACATGCTTCCAGCTTGGGTGCCGGTCGAGCGGGTTGCCGGGCGAATCGAAACTGACGTCCTCGGGCAGGACAACCGGCAGCTGGTCGCGAGGAACCGGAACCGGCCCGCAACTCGGGCAACGGATGATCGGGATCGGCGTGCCCCAGTAGCGCTGGCGCGACACGCCCCAGTCGCGCAGGCGATACTGGACGGTGCCGTGGCCCCAGCCCGCCGCTTCGGCCCGGCGGATGATTTCCGCTGCGGCCTGCGTTGTCGTCAACCCGTCGAGGAACCGGGAATTCACCGCAATTCCGGGCGAACACGCCGCTTCTTCTCCGATGGGCTCGGAGGCGAGCTCGGAGCTTGCGGCCACCACCCTTTGGATGGGCAGGTCATATTGCGTCGCAAATTCGAAATCGCGGTGGTCGTGTCCGGGCACCCCGAAGATCGCGCCGGTGCCGTAATCCATCAAAACGAAGTTCGCGATGTAGACCGGTAGCCGCCACTCCGGGTCGAGCGGATGCACGACCTCGAGCCCGGTCGCATAGCCCTTCTTTTCTGCAGTCTCGATCTCGGCGGCGCTCGTGCCGCCCGCCTTGCACTCCGCGACGAACTCCGCTGCCTTTGCATCCGTCGCGGCAAGCGACCGGGCAATCGGATGATCCGCGGCAACGGCGACGAAGCTCGCGCCGAAAATCGTGTCGGGCCGCGTCGTGAAGACCTCGACGTCCTCGGTGCCGCCAACCGGCTCGGTCAGGCGGAAGCGGAACTGCAAGCCGCGGCTCTTCCCGATCCAGTTCTCCTGCATGACCCGGACCTTCTCCGGCCATTGGTCGAGCGTCTTGAGGCCCTCGAGCAGGTCGTCCGCGAAGTCCGTGATCTTGAGGAACCATTGCGCGAGCTTGCGCCGCTCGACCGGCGCCCCGGAGCGCCAACCGCGCCCGTCGATCACCTGCTCGTTTGCGAGCACGGTCATGTCGACGGGGTCCCAATTGACCTCACTCTCCTTGCGATAGACGAGGCCCGCCTCGAACAGGTCGAGGAACAGTGCCTGCTCGTGACCGTAATAAGCCGGATCGCAGGTCGCGAGTTCGCGGCTCCAGTCGAGCGCAAAGCCGAGCCGCTTCAGCTGCTCGCGCATCGCCGCGATGTTCGACCGGGTCCATGTGCCGGGGTGGATGCCGCGCTCCATCGCCGCATTTTCCGCCGGCATCCCGAACGCGTCCCAGCCCATCGGGTGGAGCACTTCGTGGCCCTGCATCCGGCGGTAGCGCGCGAGCACGTCGCCCATGGTGTAATTGCGCGCGTGGCCGACGTGGAGCCGCCCCGACGGGTAGGGGAACATCTCGAGCACGTAGGTCTTGGGTTTGTCGCTGTCGCTGTCGGCTGCGAAACAGGCTTCTTCGGCCCACCGCGCCTGCCAGCGGCGGTCGGCCTCGTTCGGGTCGAAACGCCCGGTCATGGCACGTCCCTGGCTTAACCCGGAACGGTTGCGCGGCGCAGGTCGCGGGCCCGGGTCAGGATGATGTCCTCGAGCTTCTGAACCGTCGCCGCCGAAACCGGTGCATCGACCCAGATGCCGTTCTGATATACCTGCCGGGCAGCCGACACGCGGAGCGCATCGGCACGAAGATCAGGGTCAAGCACCGCGACCGTCAGCTTCACCCGCTCACCGGGCGTTTTCGGGTTGGCATACCAGTCGGTGATGATGACGCCGCTGTTCGGGTTGGCCTGGAGCAGGGGGGCGAAGGAGACCGTGTCGACCGCCGCCTTCCATAGATAGCTGTTCACCGCGATTGTCGTCACCCGCGACGGCGCAAGGCGGGTCGGCAGATTCCTGTTGCGGGCACAGCCGGTGCCAACAATCGCGAATATCAGGAGAGCAGCAGCGGTCGAGTGCAGGCGATTCATCGGCGATCCTTGGTCAGCGGAGCTTCATGCGGGCGTTATAGTGCTGGCGTATGTCTCGCAAGCGCGGCCCGCCGGCAGTCGATTATGTGCTTCCGCGGCAACAGGGGATGAACGAATCGACTCCGCTCATGGAACCTTCAGCTTGGCCGGACTATATCGACTCACGAACGGGGAGATTGTTCGTGCTGAGTCTCGCGAGAAGCAGGAAGGCCAGATGGGTTGCGGCTGTTGCCACGGCCGGTCTCGTGCTGACTCCGGCATTCGCGGCGACCAGTGGCGAGAAGCGGCCGCCGGCCGTTTCACTGAGCTTCGACAGCCTCTCTTCATTCACGCCCGCTAATGCGGATCCGAAGCTCGCCGCCGCGCTTGCCGGCAAGAGCCTGTCGCTGACCGATTTCAAGTTCACGCCGGCACCGGCCAAGGGCCGCCCGTCGCAGGTCCGGGTCGCGATCCGCGCGCGTGTCAATGCGCCTGCCCAGGCAGCGGTGGCGCAGGCGAGCGCGCCGACCGCAGCGGTCAACGCGCTGACCCCGACCAGCTACAATCTCGGCGTCGCCGTCGGCTGGCGCCGCTTCGCGGTCTCGGGCGATGTTGCCAAGACCAAGCAGCCCGATCCGGCGATCGGAGGCCGCGAGAGCGCGGTCGTCGGCGTTAGCTACTCGCTCAAGAAATTCACGGGCCGAGTCGCCGTCGGCGCCGACCGTTCAGACGGCAAGGCGCTCCCGGCGCTCCGCCAGGGCGACACCTACTCGCTGGACGTCGGCGGCTCCTATTCGCTCTCCCGTCGCGTCGCTCTGACTGGCGGCGTCCGCTACAATGTCGAGCGCGACCGCCTGTCGGCGCTTCAGGACAACCGCCGCGACAGCCAGGCAGTCTACATCGGAACCGCGTTCAAGTTCTGAACGCCGAAATTCCGGCCCAGCCTCGGAATCCCAGATTCTCGATGCGCGCGAATTTGCGCGCGTCCATCCCGCCTAGAGCGATCAATCGCCGGCCGGCCAGCCGGGCGAGCGCCGCCGCGCGCATCCGCGGAATCGGTGGCCAGTCTGGATGGCTGGGCGTGGGGAATATCGGCGAAAGCAGGATGAGCGGCGTTCGGCGAAGCACTGCCCCGCGGAGCTCACGCACGTCATGGACACGAGTGGCCGTCCCCGGATGTTCCTTCGCGATCATTAGCTCTCGCTGACGTGCTACGCGTCGCAGCTGCCGCATCCGACCCGCGGGCAGCGATCCGAGCACCAGTACGCCGCTGCCGCGATCCAGGCGTGACATGGCGCGGGTCGGGTCCGCGCTGTCGGATTCAACGATCAGCCACTGGCGCGGGACTCTCTGGCGGCGGCGCATGGCCGTTCCTATAGCGCCTCTCGATGAGCAGTGCCGCACAGAGACGAGAGCGAATTCTCGCTCGCATCGCGCACGCGGCGACACTCGCCAGGCGCGACTCTTCGGACCTCCAGCTCATCGCGGTGAGCAAGGGCCGCTCGGCGGACGAGATAGAGGCGCTCATTTCCGCGGGGCAGCGGGACTTCGGCGAAAACCGTGTTCAGGAAGCGCTCGAAAAGTGGCCAGCGCTTCTCACCCGCCATCCAGGCGTACGCCTGCACGGAATTGGCCGGCTGCAGTCGAACAAGGTTCTTGAAGCAGTGAAGTTGTTTACCTCGATCCACTCGCTCGATCGCCGCTCGCTGCTCGACGCTTTGGTGAAGGAAGGGGAGAAGGCGGGCCGCACCCCCGCGGTCTACGTCCAGGTCAACATCGGCGGGGAAGAGCAGAAGGGTGGCTGCGCGATTGGCGAGGTCGATATGCTGGTGGAGGCGGTGCGTGCGTCACCGCTGCATCTTGCCGGACTCATGGCTATTCCCCCGGTCGGGCTGGAGCCAGCACCCTATTTCGCCCTGCTGGGAAAGCTCGCCCGGCGCCATGACGTCGCAGGCTTGAGCATTGGAATGTCGAGCGATTTCGAGACCGCCGTAATGCTCGGGGCAACCGCCGTTCGAATCGGCACAGCCTTGTTCGACGACGAATGACGAGCTTCGACGCAATCATCTTCGACTTCGACGGGGTCCTGCTCGAAAGTGAGTTCGAGGCCAATGTCCAGCTCGCGCAGCTTCTGACGGACCTGGGGCACCTCCACACGCCGGCAGAAGCCATCCGGCACTACACCGGTCTCAGCGGCGACGACTTCATCGCGGCCGTCGAAGGGCGGATTGGGTCGCCCCTCCCGACCGAATTCCACGACCGCATGAAGGAGCAGAGCATTCGCGCGCTTGGGGAAGGAATCGAGGCGGTCGCAGGAGCGATCGATTTCGTCCGCTCGCTTCCACCGGAGCTGTCAAAGGCAGTGGCATCGTCCAGCTCGACGAAGTGGATTCGCGGCCATCTCGACCATCTCGGTCTCGCCGGCGCTTTCGGGGAGCACATCTACAGCGGCCGCGAGCATGTTACCCGCGGCAAGCCGGCGCCCGACATCTACCTCCACGCTGCGGAGCAACTCGGCGTTGCAATCCACCGCTCCGTCATTCTCGAGGATTCCGAGGTCGGTGCCAAAGGGGCGTTGGCATCGGGCGCGACCGTGATTGGCCTTGCGGCAGGGCGTCACTGCTTCGACGGACATGATGAAATGCTTCGCGGGACCGGGATCGACCACGTCGCGCGCAGCTTCGACGAGGTGGCACGACTGCTCGGGCTCAATCAGACCAGCAGGTGACCGCTCTTCCTGCGCTTGGTCGCGAGATAATCGGCGTTGTGAGGGTTTGCGGGCATTTGGTGTGCGACACGCTCCGTCACCTCGATCCCCGCAGCGTCGAGGCCCTGGACCTTCTGCGGATTGTTCGTGAGCAATCTCACCCGGTCGATCCCGAGCGCCCGAAGCATCGCCGCGGCGTCGCCGTAATCGCGCTCGTCGTCCGCGAACCCGAGCCTGCGGTTGGCATCGACCGTGTCGAGCCCGCGGTCCTGCAGCGAATAGGCGCGGAGCTTGTTGGCAAGGCCGATCCCGCGGCCTTCCTGCCGCAGGTAGAGGAGAACGCCGCCGCCCTCCTTACCGATGATGTGCAGCGCCTCCCTGAGCTGCGGCCCGCAATCGCACTTCAGCGACCCGAACACGTCCCCCGTCAGGCACTCGCTGTGCAGGCGCACGAGCGGCGGCTTGCCGGCGAAGGCGCCGACGACGAGCGCGACATGCTCCTGCCCGTCATCCGACGCGCGAAAGGCAACGATCTGCGTCGGCGGCATATCGTCGAGCGGCAGCTTAGCGCGCGCGATGATCCCGACCGACGACCGCTGCTGCAGAATCGCCTCTGCGCGGACAACGGCATCACCGGAATCGTTTCCGAAAAGCCACAGTGCTGGCAGCAGCCCCGCCAAGCGCACCAGCGCGAGCGCTGCCCCGCTTTCGACGGCCGCGTCGAGTGGAATGGGTTGGAGTGGCCCGAAGGGCCCGCGGTCGAGATCCCTTCCGGGATCGGCGATCGCAAGTGCGGTGCGCGCGTCCAGCCACGCGGCGCGCTCGATCACGACTGGCGCGCGCGGGTCGGCAGCATTGCGCTCGTTGGCGAGCTTGAGTGCAGCGGCGCGGTTGCCGCTGATCATCAACCGCGCCGTGGTTTCGGGATCACGCAGGTCGAGCATCTCATGCGTGGTCGTTTCGACTGCGGCGACGGTCAGCTCCCGATCGCCGGCGATACGAACCGGGCGCCCCAACCGCAGCATCGCGACAGCGAGCCGCACGGCGCCCGACCCGCTCAAACCTCGAGCTCGCAGATCAGAGGCACATGGTCGGACGGCCGCTCCCAGTTGCGGCAAGGCTCGAGGACGCGATGTGAGGCGACATGGCGGCCGATTTCGGGTGAGCACCACATGTGGTCGAGGCGCCGGCCGCGGTCGTTCTTCGTCCAGTCGGGCGAGCGATAGCTCCACCAGGTGAAACAGCGCTCGGGCGGGGGGACGAACCGACGCCCGATATCGACCCAGCCGTGCGCCTGCTGGAGCCGGCCAAGCGCCTCCACCTCGATCGGCGTGTGGCTGACGACCGTGAGCAGCGCCTTGTGGCTCCAGACATCGCACTCGAGTGGGGCGACGTTGAAGTCGCCGACGATGATGGTCGGCTCGCGCAGCGCGTCGGACCAGCGGGTCATCCGTTCTATGAAGTCGAGCTTCTGGCCGAACTTCGGATTCACGGTCCTATCCGGGGTGTCGCCCCCAGCGGGAACATAGACGTTCTCGATCCGGATTCCGCATTCGAGACGGGCGCCGATGTGGCGCGCCTCGCCATTGTCCTGCCAATCGTGCTTGCCCGGATCCTTCAGCGGCACCCGGCTGAGGATCGCGACGCCGTGATGCATCCGCTGGCCGTTGAGGTGGCGGTGGATGTAGCCGTGGCGGTCGAACAGCTCGGCCGGGAAGATGTCGTCGAGCACCTTCGTTTCCTGGAGGCACAAGATGTCCGGCTGCTGATCGGCGATCAGCCGCTCAACGAGCGCAGCTCGAGCGCGCACCGAGTTGATGTTCCAGGAAGCGATTTTGATTGCCGTCACGACGTCCGATGTAGCTAGGCTCTTCTGCCTTTGCGAGCGAAGCGAGCACCTCGCTCGCATGCCAGCGCGAGCGAAATCGAAAAAGGCCCTCGCTCCGGGGGCATGGAGCGAGGGCCGCCAAGCGTTCGTCACGCAAGGGATCCTGGGACCCGGGTAACAGGGGGAAACCCCAAGTCTTCAGAATCGCTCTTCAATCTAGGCTGCCATGCCTGACGCGGCGATGAACAAGTCGCAAATTGAAACCCGTTAGCGCTATCTTTTCTTCGGCTCGCGATAGGTGAAGGCGCTGTCCGGGACCGCGACATTGTAGCGGACGTTCGACAACTTCACGGTCGTCCGGCGATTCTGCCCGTCGATCGCGGTCCAGCCATAGAGCTGCAAGCCACCGGGCGCC
This sequence comes from Sphingomonas segetis, assembly GCF_009720245.1. Taxonomy (GTDB): domain Bacteria; phylum Pseudomonadota; class Alphaproteobacteria; order Sphingomonadales; family Sphingomonadaceae; genus Sphingomicrobium; species Sphingomicrobium segetis. Next base: position 13,350 of record NZ_WJSQ01000060.1, read on the forward strand.
GAGCCGCTGCGCAGGAAAACGAGCGTCACGGAGCCGTATTGCGCGGGGTCACGGGCACGCACCGAGACGACATTCTTGTTGTCGCTGGGGACGATCTGCGCGCGGCCCTTGAGGTCGGGCGAGCTCGACAGAAGGACGCCCAGCGGCGTGCGATTGAGCGGCCAGCTCGACTTCTGCCCAACCTGGTAGTCGATCAGCGTCAGAGTCTTGCCGTTGGCGACCAGTAGCAGGTCGCCGCTGCCATATTCGAAGCGGACCTTGCCCGGCCGCTCGAGTTGCATCTTGCCCGCGGACGAGCGTCCGCGCGAATCGGTCTGCGTGAAATTGGCGGTCATCGTGTGGACGCTGCCGATGTGGGCCTTGAGGTGCGCCATGTCGGCGGAGTCCTTGGCGGCGGCCGGCGCCGCGCAGACGACGATCGCCGCCGGCACGAACGCGCGCACGAATTTCGTCGGGAAGTTCATGTCGAAGCTCCTGGAGATTTGCGCCGGAAACTGGCGTTTAGCCATTGAATGCGCACTGAACCTTGCGGTTCCGAAGCGTTCAGGAGTCAGATCGGGTGTCCGTCAGGGTCGATCAGGACTTCGCGGCGGCCGACGTGGTCCGGCTGGCCGACGAGGCCGTCCTTCTCCATGCGTTCGATCAGCCGTGCGGCGCTGTTGTAGCCGACGCGCAGCTGGCGCTGGAGGTAGGAGACCGATGCCTTCTGGCTCTCCGCGACGATCTGCACCGCCTTGCGGTAGAGCTGGGTCTCTGCATCGTCCTCGCCGGTCGGCTGGCCGTCGAACAGATAGCCGCCGTCCTCCGGCTCCTCGGTGACGGCCTGGACGTAGTCCGGCGCGCCCTGCTTGCGCCAATGCTCGGCTACCGCGCGGACCTCCTCGTCGGACACGAACGGACCGTGGACTCGGATGATCTGCTTGCCGCCCGGCATGTAGAGCATGTCGCCCTTGCCCAGAAGTTGTTCGGCGCCCTGCTCGCCGAGGATCGTGCGGCTGTCGATCTTGCTCGTCACCTGGAAACTGATGCGGGTCGGCAGGTTCGCCTTGATGACTCCGGTGATGACGTCGACCGAGGGGCGCTGGGTGGCCATGATCAGGTGGATTCCGGCCGCGCGGGCCTTCTGCGCGAGGCGCTGGATCAGGAATTCGACCTCCTTGCCCGCGGTCATCATCAAATCGGCGAGCTCGTCGACCACGACCACGATCTGCGGCATGACCTCATAGTCGAACTCTTCATCTTCATAGACGGGCTGCCCTGTGTCGGCGTCGTAGCCCGTTTGGATGCGCCGCTTGAGCTTCGAGCCCTTGGCCTTGGCTTCGCGAACCTTCGCGTTGAAGCTCGGCAGCGCGCGCACCCCGAGGTTCGCCATCTTGCGATAGCGCTCCTCCATCTGCTCGACGGTCCATTTGAGCGCCCGAATCGCCTTGCCGGGTTCGGTCACGACCGGCGCCAGCAGGTGCGGGATGTCGTCGTACATGCTCAATTCGAGCATCTTCGGGTCGATCATGATCAGTTTGCACTGGTCGGGGCCGTATCGGTAGAGCAGCGACAGGATCATGCAATTGAGGCCGACCGACTTGCCCGATCCAGTCGTGCCGGCAACGAGCAGGTGTGGCATCGGCGCCAGATCCGCGATGACGGGGTCGCCGGCGATGTTCTTGCCGAGGATCAGCGGAAGCGACATGTTCTGGTCCTCGAACGCCTGGCTCCCGATGAGCTCGGAAAGCGAGACCATCTCGCGCTTCGGGTTCGGCAGCTCGATCCCAATGACGCTGCGCCCGGGAATCGTGGCGACGCGGGCGGAAAGCGCGGACATGTTGCGCGCGATGTCGTCGGCGAGCTGGATCACGCGGCTCGCCTTGATGCCGCTCGCGGGCTCGAGCTCGTACATCGTGACCACCGGCCCAGGCCGAACCTCGACGATTTCGCCTCGGACGTGGAAGTCGTCGAGCACCGATTCGAGCAGGCGCGCGTTCCGCTCGAGCCCGGCGCGGTCGATTTGCTGGCGTCCGTCCTTCGGCGCGGGCGCGAGCAGGTTTAGAGTCGGGAGCTGATAATTGTCGCCAAGCGCGAGGCTCGGCTGAGCGACCGACTTGCGGTCCCTGCCGCGACCGGCGGGGGCCACCTGCCGCGACGGCTCGGCGACGGCCACGGTGGGCCGCGATCTCGGCGG
>NZ_WJSQ01000061.1 GCF_009720245.1 Sphingomonas segetis
CGCACAGCAAGCGGCGGCCGCCCGCGGTCTGGCAGCGGTCGATCTCACCGAGCAGGCTTCCGGCGACCCCGCCGCTGGTGGCGCGCGTGAGCTCGAGGCTGTCGCGGGTCGCGGCATCGATTCCCATGTGGCCCGAGCGGCTCACCCGCCGGGGCGCATCGAGGAGGATGCCCGCGCCTTTTTGAGTCGCGTCGAGGTAAGCGAGCAGCCCGCCCGCCGCTGCCAGCTCCGCGCGCGACGGCGAGCCAAGGCCTTCGAGCGTCGCAAGACCGAAGCGCGTTTTCAGCGCCCGTTCGCCCACAAGACTGTCGAACCCGCCCTTGCCCGCAGAGGTGCGGACGCCCGGCACGCTGGAATCGGCGATCGTCTCGGCCGGCGACAGGCGCGCGAGCTCCGCCGCGAGATCGCCGGGGCCGCAGCTCACCAGTTCGAAGCGGCCGGTCGAGATGTCCGCGGCGGCAATCGCCCATTCGTCGCCGGCGCGGCCGATCGCCGCCAGCCAGTTGGCGGCAGACGATTCGAGCAAAGTCTCTTCGGTCAGCGTGCCGGGCGTGACGAGGCGGATGATCGCGCGATCGACCAAAGCCTTGGAGCCGCGCGCCTTGCGCGCTTCGGCGGGACTCTCGGTCTGCTCGGCGATGGCGACGCTGTGCCCGCCCTTGATCAGCCGCGCGAGGTACGATTCCGCCGAGTGCACGGGCACGCCGCACATCGGGATCGGCTCACCCGCGTCGGCGCCGCGCCTGGTCAGCGCGATGTCGAGCGTTGCCGAAGCGGCCTTCGCATCGTCGAAGAACAATTCGAAGAAGTCGCCCATGCGGTAGAACAACAAAGCGTCGCCCGCCTCGTCCTTGAGTCGCCGGTACTGGGCCATCATCGGGGTTGGGGCGTCAGCGCGGGCCATCGGCTTTGCCTAGCGGTTTCACGACCGTGGCGAAATGGACTAAGGCCGCGGCCATGTCTGAATCCAATGTCAAATATACCGAAGGCGAAGCGCTCGACTTCCACGCGCGCGGGCGGCCGGGGAAGCTCGAGATCATCGCCTCGAAGCCCATGGCGACACAGCGCGACCTCAGCCTCGCATATTCGCCCGGAGTCGCGGTGCCGGTGCGCGCGATCGCCGACAATCCGGCCTGCGCCTACGATTACACAAGCAAGGGCAACCTTGTCGCGGTCATCTCCAACGGCACCGCCATCCTCGGCATGGGCAATCTCGGCGCGCTCGCCGCCAAGCCGGTGATGGAAGGCAAGGCGGTGCTGTTCAAGCGCTTCGCCGATGTCGACGCGATCGACATCGAGGTGAAGACCGAAGACGCGCAGCGCTTCATCGAGTGCGTCGAGCTTCTGGAGCCGAGCTTTGGCGGCATCAATCTCGAGGACATCGCCGCGCCCGACTGCTTCATCATCGAGCAGACGTTGCGCGAACGGATGAATATCCCGGTCTTCCACGACGACCAGCACGGCACGGCAATCATCACCGCCGCGGGTCTGATCAACGCCTGCCTGCTCACCAAGCGGAAGCTTTCGGACATCAAGGTCGTCGTGAACGGCGCCGGCGCCGCGGCGATCGCCTGCACCGAGCTCATCAAGGCGATGGGCGTTCGGGGTGACAATGTAATCATGTGCGACCGCAAGGGCGTGATCAGCAAGGAGCGGACGGACCTCGACCAGTGGAAGTCGGCGCACGCCGTTGCGACGCACGCCAAAAGGCTGGCTGACGCGCTCGAAGGCGCCGACGTGTTCCTGGGGCTTTCGGCCGCCGGGGCGCTCAAGCCGGAGATGGTCAAGAAGATGGCCAAGGAGCCGATCATCTTCGCCATGGCCAACCCCGACCCCGAGATCTGGCCGCCGGACGCGACCGAGGTGCGGCCTGACGCAATTATCGCCACCGGCCGCTCGGACTTCCCTAACCAGGTCAACAACGTGCTGGGCTTCCCGTTCATCTTCCGCGGCGCACTCGACGTGCGCGCGACCGCCATCAACGACGCGATGAAGATCGCCGCCGCCGAGGCGCTGGCCGAGCTCGCGCGCGAGCCGGTGCCGGAGGAAGTCGCCGCCGCCTATGGCGGGCGAGCGCAGAGCTTCGGGCGCGATTACATCATCCCCGCGCCGTTCGATCCGCGGCTGATGGAAGTGGTCGCTTCCGCGGTTGCCGAAGCGGCGGTGCAGAGCGGAGTCGCGCAAAAGCCGATCGCGAACATGGAGGCCTACCGGCAGGAGCTTCGCGCGCGGCTCAACCCGACGGTGTCGGTGATGAGCCTCGCCTATGAGAATGCGCGCTCGAACCCCAAGCGCGTCCTGTTCGCCGAGGGCGAGGAGCCCAACGTGCTGCGCGCGGCGATCGCCTTCAAGGAAGGCGGCTACGGAACGCCCGTGCTCGTCGGGCGCGAGGACGTGTACGATCTCCTCAGGGAAATGGGCGTCGACAATCCGAAGGATTACGAGGTCCTCAACAGCCGCAACTCGCCGCTGGTGGGCCGCGCGGTCGAGTTCATCTACGCCAAGCACCAGCGCCACGGCATGCTCCGCCGGCAGATCGAGCGAATGGTCAACCAGGACCGCAATTTCTTCGCGGCCGCGATGCTCTCGCTCGGCGAAGCGGACGCGATGATCACCGGCACGACGCGGCCGTTCAGCGAATCGCTCAAGCAAGTCCGCACCGTCATCGAGGACGAGCCCGGCGCGACTCCGTTCGGGATCAACGTCATCGTCAGCCGCAGCCACACCGTGCTGATCGCGGACACCGCGGTCACCGAGCGGCCGACGGCTGAGCAATATGCGGCGATCGCGCTGCGCGCCTCGTCCTTCGCCCGGCGCATGGGTCTTGAGCCGCGCGTCGCCTTCACCAGCTACACCACGTTCGGTAACCCGCCAGGCATGCATGTCGAGGGCCTGCGGGAGGCGGTGAAGCTGCTCGACGGGTTCCACGCCGATTTTGAATATGAAGGCGAAATGGCGCCGGACGTCGCGCTCAACTACGACATGCAGCGCCAATATTATCCGTTCAGCCGCCTCTCGGGCCCGGCGAACATACTCGTCATGCCCGGCCTGCAGTCGGCGAGCCTGTCCGCGAAGCTGCTCCGCGCCGTCGGCGGGGAAAGCGTGCTCGGTCCGTACATCCTCGGGCTGGAGCTGCCGGTTCAGATCGCGCCGATGACCGCAAGCGCCTCGGACCTGGTGATGCTCGCGGTGCTCGCCGCCGGCGATGCCCATGCGCACCAGCAAAGAGAGGCGGCGCGGGTTTAGCGCCATCCCGGCTTGGAGCCGGGACCCGCCTTTTCCTCGTCGGTCGGAAGGCATGCAGACCCGGGATCGAGTCCGGGGGTGACGGCTGCGCTAAATCCGCTCGACGCTCGACACCGGATCCGCCTCTCTCAGCGCGGCGATGATCGCGTGAAGGTGGGCGAGATCGTGAACCTCGATGTCGAGGTGGAAGGTCTGGAAGCTGCCGTCGCGGTGGACTAGCTGGAGGTTGATAATGTTGGCGTGCTTCGCGCCGAGGATGCTCGACATAGTGCCGAGCGCGCCCGGGATGTCGCGCAGGATCACGGCAAGCCGCGCCGCACCGCCGTCCGAGCCTTCGCCCCAGGCGAGGTCGAGCCAGTCGGCGTCGATCCCGCTCGCGAGAGTCTCGCATCCGATGACGTGGACCTCAATCTCCTCGTCCTCGCGCCTGAGCCCGACGATCCGGTCGCCCGGGATCGGGTAACAGCATTGGGCGAGGTGATAAGCGACGCCGGGCGTCAGCCCCTTGATCGAGATCGCCTTGCGCTGGCCTACCGGCCGCGGTGCGACATCGTCGCCGGCCGAGCCCGGCATCAGCGCCTCCATCAGCGCCTCGTCGCTGATGCGCTTGCGCGCAATCGCGATCATCAGCTCGTCCTGATTCTCGATCTTGAGCTTCTTGAGCGCGCGCTTGGGCGAGTCCTTGTCGAGCTCCGCGGGAAGGCGCTGGACGATCTCGTCGTAGATCTTCCGGCCGAGCTCGACCGTTTCCTCGCGCTCCTTGTGGCGGACGAAGCGTCGCACTCCCGCCCGCGCCTTGCCGGTCGCGACGAAGCGAAGCCAGCTCGGCTGCGGATGCTGCGCTTCGGACGCGAGAATTTCGACCTGGTCGCCGTTCTCGAGCATCGTGCGCAACGGCACGACACGGCCGTTGACCTTGGCGCCGACGGTGCGGTCGCCGAGATCGGTGTGAACCGCATAAGCGAAATCGACCGGCGTCGCGCCCTTGGGCAGCTGGATCAGCTCACCCTTGGGGGTGAAGGCGAAGATCCGGTCCTGGTACATCGCCATGCGGGTATGCTCGAGCAGCTCCTCGGGGCTCTCGGCGTGGTCGAGGATCTCGACGAGGTCGTCGACCCACGGGATGTTCATCTCGCCCTGCGGCTTGCCTTCCTTGTAAGCCCAATGGGCGGCGAGGCCGCGCTCGGCCTGCTCGTGCATGTCTCGGGAGCGGATCTGGATCTCAATCCGCATCTTCGAATCATGGATGACCGACGTGTGCAGCGAACGATAGCCGTTGCGTTTGGGCGTCGAGACGTAATCCTTGAAGCGGCCGGGGACCATCGGCCAGCGCTGGTGGATCAGGCCGAGCGCCCGATAGCATTCGCCGACATCGTCGACGATGATCCGGAAGGCCATCACGTCCGACAATTGCTCGAAGCTGATGTGGCGCTCGGCCATCTTCTTCCAGATCGAGAAAGGATGCTTCTGGCGGCCGGTGACCTCGGCTTCGAGGCCGTTGTCGGCAAGGTAGAGCTGGAGACCTAGCCCGATCCGGTTGACGAGGTCGCCGCCGGATTCGGTCAGCTGCTGCAGCCGCCGGGTGATCGAGGCGTAAGCGTCCGGCTCGAGCTCTTTGAACGCGAGCGACTGCATCTCGGTCATCATCTCGTACATGCCGATCCGCTCGGCGAGCGGCGCGTAGATATCCATCGTCTCGCGCGCGATCCGGCGGCGTTTTTCCTCGGCCGGGATGTGGTGGAGCGTGCGCATGTTGTGCAGCCGGTCGGCGAGCTTGACGAGCAGCACGCGGATGTCGTCGCTGAGCGCGAGGAGGAACTTGCGCAAATTCTCCGCCGCGCGCTCGTTCTCCGACTGCGCCTCGATCTTGCTGAGCTTGGTCACGCCGTCGACCAGCCGCGCGACCTCCTTGCCGAAGAGCCTTTCGACCTCCTCCGGAGTCGCGACGGTGTCCTCGATCGTGTCGTGGAGGATCGCGGTGACGATCGTCTGGTCGTCGAGCTTGAGGTCGGTGAGGATGCCGGCGACCTCGATCGGGTGGCTGAAATAGGGATCGCCGGAGGCGCGCTGCTGGTCGCCGTGCGCCTTCATCGAGAAGACGTAGGCGCGGTTGATCAGCCCCTCGTCCGCGTCGGGATCGTAGGAGCGGACCTTCTCGACCAGTTCATACTGTCGCAGCACGCTTCTAGATGGGGGACGGCAACGCCATTGTGCAAGCGCGAAAAGGTGGGGGTCCTCGAAGGGAGTCGAAGGGCCCCCGGGGAGACTTACTGCGCGGCGAGCGCCGTGTTCGACGTTGGCTTGGCCGAAGCGTTGCAGCGCTCGAGCTCCGCCGGCGTGAAGGCGCGACCGTCGACGAGGAAGCGATCGACATGACCGGCGCGCTTGGCGAGTGACTGGCACAAGACGAGCGGACGGCTTTCGTCAGTCGCGCCCTGGCACGCTGCGGCGCCGCAGTTCCAGGTGATGTCGCGAGCGATGAAGTGCGCGCTTTGCGGCGCAGCCAAGGTCGCAGAATAGGTCGACGCGACAGCCGGCGTGGCGGCGGCAAGGCTCAGGAGGAAGAATGTGGACCGGATCATCGCAGCACCCCTTTAGTAAAGTTGCGATTTGAAACTGATAATCGACCAAGTTTCACATTGCAACTATTTTTTGGAACTCTTCTGTGCTTTGATGAGATTCGACAGGGGAGAGAAAGCGACGAATGCCGACAGCCACGCTCACGTCGGATATCGATCGGTTCAAGCAGGCCGCGCTGACGTGCCCAATCCCAGCTGCAGTCGAGCTGATCGGCGAGAAATGGGCATTCCTGATCCTGCGCGGCGCGTTCAACGGCCTCCATCATTTCGAAGAGTTTCAGGCAGGACTCGGGATCGCGCGGAACATCCTCTCCGATCGCCTGTCCAAAATGGTCGCGGGCGGAATTCTGGAGCGCTCGGCCGATCCCGCCGACAAGCGCCGCGTGATCTACTCGCTGACGCCGAAGGGCGAGGGACTGCTTCCCGTCGTGCTCGCGCTTCGCCAATGGGGTGAGCAATGGGGTTACGGCAACATGAAGGTCCTGCTCGCCGACCGGCGCGACCTCAAGCCGGTTCGCAAGATCTGCGTGCAGGCGCATGACGGGCGCGAGCTCAGTCTCAGCGAGCTGACCTGGATCGACCGTGACGGCGAAAGCCTGTTCAGCACCGCCGCAGAATGAGCATCACTCCATCGCCATGATGTGATCGCGAAGCGCGCGCGCGTCGTGCAGCGCATTGTGCGGCACCCTGCTGTTCGCCGCGGTGCTGAAATTGCTCAGCGGCGACAGGCGAAAGGTGACGTGCCGAATCTCCACCATCTCGCCCGGGCCGGTGATCATCAGATTGCAGAATTGCGCGATATCCTCGGGCCAGTCGGCGACGATCAGCGGCTCCTGATCGTGCCGCAGGTATCGTTCGAGTGCATGGGCCGCATCCGCGCGCGGCAGCCGCGGACAGTTGAGCTGTTCGGGGACCGAGTCGAGATACGGTTCAACATGGCGCTCGACCCACTCGAGCAACGGGTCGGACGTGTGCAATGTCAGGTACAGCTCGTCCCCGTCATCCGGCACCAGCGCAAGGCTGAGCAGTGCGCCGGCGATGCCATTATATTCGGTGTCGAGAAAGTAGCGCATGACGCGGCGTTAGCCATCATTGCAAGCGAAGCGAAGCAATCCACTCGCGGAGGATGAAGCGCCGCGTCGTCTGCAGCTCCTCGGCAATGGCGGTTCAGCGCCGCGGGAACGTCGAGCAATCGTCCGTCGGAAGTGCTTTCCCCTTGTGGCAGCGCTCCCAGGCGAGGCGCCATTGCCGCCCGCGCTCTTCATCCTGCTTGCGCATTTGCCGGCCGAGCTTCTGGTCGCGTTCGGACTGGCAGGTGGTCGCCGCATCCACACCCGCCGAGGCGATCTTCACCGGAAGCGTGACCACGTCGACTGCGGTGCTGGCGAGGGTCCCGACGACGCAGCCGGACAGCGGAAGTACCGCGACGATCAGGACCAGCCGCTTCATGTCGCTGGAGATTCGCACAGCTTTGGCAGAGCGGCAATCGCCGATCAGAGGTGCATCGCCGCTTCCGCCAGCGCTTCGGCTTGCAAGAGCAGCGCTTCGTCGGCCTCGGCGCCGGGCGGCAGCGCCTCGCGCCCGACGATCACCATCAGGGGCACCGCCATCGGCGTGATTCGACCCGGCTCGACGTGAAGCATCGTAGCAGACGCACGGTCAACGAGGCGGACGAGGCGGCCGAGCTCGGTCATTCGCCGCCGCGCATCGTCCCACGCGGCGCGCAGCAGCAAATGCTGAGGCTCGTAGCGGCGTAGCACGTCGTAGATGAGGTCGGTCGAGAAGCTGACCTGCCGGCCTGATTTCCTCTTGCCCGGATGGTGGCGCTCGACCAGCCCGCCGATCACCGCGACCTCGCGGAACGCGGTCTTGAGCAAATAGGAGCTTTCAACCCAGTCAATGAATTCCTGCTCGAGGATGTCGGCCGAGAACAAAGGTTTCGGGTCGGCGATCGGCTCGAGCCCGTAACAGGCGAGCGCATAATCATTGGCGACGAAGCCGAGTGGCTTGAGGCCGGCGCTCTCCATCCGCCGCGTGATCAGCATGCCGAGCGACTGGTGTGCGTTCCAGCCCTCGAAGCTGTACGCGACCATGAAATGCTGGCCCTCGTGCGGGAAGGTCTCGACCAGCAGCTGGTTCGGCTCGGGAAGAACGGATCGCTCCGACTGGACCTCGAGCCATTCGCGCACGTCGTCGGGAAAGCGGCTCCAGTCGTTGCGGTCGGCCAGCATGTGGCGGACGCGGTCGGCGAGATGCGTCGACATGCTCATCCGCTGGCCGCCGTAGGTGACAATCTGCCCCCGCTTGGAGGAGGCGTGGACGATGATGTCGGTATCCTTGAACTGCTCGACCTCGAGGCTCAGGCCGGCGAAGAAGAAGCGGTCCCCCGGCGCCAGCGCCGATGCGAATCCTTCCTCGATCGTGCCCAGCTTGCGGCCGTTGCGGAAGCGGACGGTGAGCAACGGCTGCTCGACGATCACGCCGGCGTTGAGGCGGTGCTGCTGGGCGATCTGCGGCCTGGCGATGCGCCACACGCCGCCGGGCTCGGGCACCAGGCGGCGGAAGCGGTCATAGGCCTTGAGCGCGTAACCGCCCGTGGCGATGAAGCTCAGGACTTCGTCAAAGTTATCCTGCCGGAGCCCCGCATAAGGCGCGGCGGCGCGGATTTCGGCAAGCAGCTGCTCCTGCTGGAACGGTGCCGCGACCGCCATGGCGAGGATGTGCTGCGCGAGCACGTCGAGCGCTCCGGGGCGGAACACCTCCGGGTCGAGTTCGCCGTCATCGATCGCATCGAGCGCCGCGCGCGCCTCGAGATATTCGAAGCGGTTGCCTGGGACGATGATCCCCTTGCTCGGCTCGTCGAGCCGGTGGTTGGCGCGGCCGATCCGCTGCAGCAGCCGTGAGCTTCCCTTGGGCGCACCCATCTGGATGACGAGATCGACGTCTCCCCAGTCGATCCCGAGGTCGAGGCTCGCCGTCGCGACGAGCCCGCGCAGCTTGCCCGCGGCCATCGCCGCTTCGACCTTCCGCCGCGCCTCGACGGCGAGGCTGCCGTGATGGATGCCGATCGGAAGCAGCTTCTCATTCTCGTCCCACAGCTTCTGGAAAATGAGCTCGGCGAGGCCGCGCGTGTTGCAGAAGATCAAAGTCGTGCGGTGCGCTTCGATCAGCCGCATGACGTCGGCGATCGCATGATAGCCGGAATGGCCGCCCCACGGGATTTTGTTCTCGGGAATCAAGATCGAGAGGTCGGGCTCGGCCCCGGGATCGCCGAGCACGAGGTCGACGAGCTCCATGTCAGCGTCGGGCGCGAGCCACGAGCGGTAGGCGTCGGGATCGCTGATCGTCGCTGACAGGCCGACCCGGCGAAGGCCCGGCGCAAGCTGTTGAAGCCGGCTCATCGACAGCGACAGCAAGTCGCCGCGCTTCTCCTTGGCGAAGCCATGCAGCTCGTCGACGACGATGGTCTTGATGCCGGCGAACATCCGCGGCGATTCGGGATAGCTCAGCAGCAGGCTCAGCGATTCGGGCGTGGTCAGCAGCACCTGCGGCGGTTTCACCCGTTGGCGCGCCTTGCGATCGGACGGCGTGTCGCCCGTGCGGGTCTCGACCCGGATTGGCAGCCCCATCTCCTCGATCGGCCCGATCAGGTTGCGCTGGACGTCGACCGCAAGCGCCTTGAGCGGCGAGATGTAGAGCGTGTGCAGCCCTTCGCTGGACTGCTTTGCAAGCTCGCAGATGGTCGGGAGGAAGCCGGCGAGCGTCTTGCCTGCGCCGGTGGCGGCGACCAGCAGTGCGCTTCGCCCGCGCCTTGCCAGCTCCAGCATCTCCAGCTGGTGCCTGCGCGGCTGCCAGCCTTTGGAGTCGAACCAGCGATGGACGACTGGCGGAAGGTCGCTCAGAGGTTGTCGGTCCCCTCGCGCCGCCGCTTCTCCTCTTCGGCATAGAGCTCGCGCGTGCCCTCTTCGGCGCGGCGGTTGGCGGCGTTGTTGCGGTTCGAGCGAACCCTGATGACCAGCCAGATCAGAACGATCAACAGGATCGCGGGGGCGATGATGTCCATCAGCCAGGCTGAGGCGTGTGCCATGTCTCCTCCCTTTTTGCCGGAACCGGCCGGCCATTCATCTCTATATAGCTCCAATGGCGCGATTGGGTTCCTGGATTAAGGCGCTCCCGGAAGGCATCTACGTGGCGCCTGCCGACGCGTGGATCGACCCCTCGCAGCCCAAATCGCGCGCCTGGGTTACCCATGGCCACGGCGATCACGCCCGCGGCGGCCACGGAGCGGTGCTTGCGACACCCGAGACGCTGGCCATCATGGAAGTGCGATATGGTCCACAAAGCGGCCAGCCGATCGCTTATGACGAAACGATCCGCGTCGGCGACGTCCAGGTGCGGTTCGTGCCCGCCGGCCATGTTCTGGGCTCGGCCCAGATCGTCATGGAGCACAGGGGCGAACGAATCGTCGTGTCCGGCGATTACAAGCGCCGGCCAGACCCGACCTGCGCCTGCTTCGTGCCGGTGCCGTGCGATGTGTTCATCACCGAGGCGACGTTCGGGCTTCCCGTCTTCCGCCATCCCGAAACCGGAAGCGAGATCGACCGGCTGCTCCACCGGCTTCACGCCGATCCGAACCGCTGCGTGCTGGTCGGCGCCTATGCGCTGGGCAAGGCACAGCGGATCATCACCGAGCTGCGGGCGCGCGGCCACCGCGATCCGATCTATTTTCACGGCGCGATCGAGCGGCTCAACCAGCTCTACGAGAGCTTCGGGGTGGAATTCGGCGAGCTGCGCCCGGCGACCGGTGCGACCAAGGCGGAGATGGCCGGCCACATCGTCATCGCCCCGCCTGGCGCGCTCAACGATCGCTGGTCGCGGCGGCTGCCCGATCCGGTGACGGCGATGGCCTCGGGCTGGATGCGCATCCGCCAGCGCGCCCGCCAGCGTAACGTCGAGCTGCCGCTGATCATCTCCGACCACGCCGACTGGGACGAGCTGACCATGACCATTCGCGAGCTCGAGCCGCGCGAGGTCTGGATTACGCACGGCCGCGAGGAAGCGCTCAAGCACTGGTGCATGACCCACCAGATCAAGGCGTGCGAGCTGAACCTCGTCGGCTACGAGGACGAGGACGACTGACTAGGCTTCCGCGGCCTCTTCCGCGAACAAGGTCTGGAGCGCCCTCTTTGCCTGCTCGCGATCGATGACGAGCGCCGCGGTCTGTGTGACGAGGTCGACCAGCATCAGGTCGCGAACCGTGGGTTCGCGCGGCTGGCGGTGGTACATCGCGAACGTGCCCAGTACCTTGCGACCGCGCGTCAGGATCGGCGTCGACCAGCATGCTCGCAGTCCGTGCGGTAGGGCGATGTCCTTGTAATCGGCCCACAGCGGATCGGTTGCGATGTCGGAAACGAAAACGGCCGCTCCGAGGTAAGCGGCTGTCCCGCACGAACCCGCACAGGCGCCGATCTCCGCGCCGTCGATGGCGGCGCTATATTCCGGCGGCAGAGTTGGCGCGGCGCCATGGCGCAGATGCTTGCCGTCGAAGTCGAGCAGCAGGATCGAGCCGAGGACGCCGGTGCTCGACGTCGATTCGACGATGCGGATTAGCTCGGTCAGCGTGGTTTCGAGCGGCGCATCGCCGATCGCAAGCTCGAGCACCCTACTGTGCGCCGTTCGCAGCGCTTCGTTCCGCCTGTCCTCAGTGACATTGTGGCCCTGGATGAAGATTCCGCCGGGCTGCCCGTTCGATCCGGGAACCGGCTGGAATACGACGTCCACCAGGGCATCCTCGAATGAGCCGTCGGGGCGTTCGATCGTCAGCGGCATTGCGTAGCCGACGAAGGCTTGTCCCGAGCGGGCGACCCCGTTCAAAATGTCGTCGATGCCCTGGACGTCGAATTCGGGAAGCGCCTCGGCCAAGGGCTTGCCGACCAGCGCGCGTCGGCCGACCAAATCGAGGAAGGCCTCGTTGGCGATCCGAATTGTGAGATCGGGAGGATCGACGAGCGCCATGAATCCGGGTGCCCGCTCGAACAGGAGTTGGAGGAGCCCGTGATCATTCTCGCATGCGGACGTCTGGTCCAGCATGAGTCGGCAATACCGCAATGCTTGCTTTTCGTCACGGCATAGTATCGCTCAATGCGCGTCTTCGCTCCGCTTCACGCCTGATTTGGCCAATTGCTCGTCGATTTGGCCGACCAGCCGCTCTACGCCCGCTTCGTCCTTCGCCTCCGCGCGCGCGACCAGCACATCCTGCGTGTTCGAGGCGCGTAGCAACCACCAGCCGTCGGCGGTGCTGACGCGGACGCCGTCCGTGGCGTCGACCGTCGCTCCACCGGCCGACAGCCGCTCGCGGACTTCGTCGACGATTGCGAACTTGCGTGGCTCCTCGACCGGGAAGCGCATTTCGGGGGTCGCGGTCGTCTTCGGCATCGCATCCATCAGCTCGGTCAGCGACTTCCCGCTCGCGCTCACCGCCTCGATCAGCCGCACCGCGGCGTAAAGTGCGTCGTCGAAGCCGTACCAGCGGTGCTTGAAGAACACGTGGCCGCTCATTTCGCCGGCGAGCGGCGCGCCCGTTTCCTTCATCTTGGACTTGATCAGGCTGTGGCCGGTCTTCCACATCAACGGCCTGCCGCCGAGTCTCGCGATACCATCGAACAGCACCTGGCTTGCCTTGACGTCGGCGATGATCGTCTCGCCAGGGCAATCCCTGAGCACGGCTTCGGCGAGGATCAGCATCAGCTGGTCGCCCCAGATCACGCGGCCTTGGCCGTCGACCGCCCCGATGCGGTCGCCGTCGCCGTCGAATGCGATGCCGAAGTCGAGCCGCTCGCGGGCCACCAGCGCCTTCAGGTCGGCAAGGTTCTTTTCGACCGTCGGGTCGGGATGGTGATTCGGGAAGTTGCCGTCGACCTCGCTGAAGATGACGTGATGCTGCCCGGGCAGCCGCTCCACGAGCATGTCGAGGATCGGCCCCGCCGCGCCGTTCCCCGCGTCCCACCCGATGCGGAACGGATTGCCCGAAAAGCCTTCGACCAGGCGGTCGACATAAGCTTCGCGAATGTCGACTTCTTCAACAGTGCCGTTGCCGCTGCTCCAGTCCC
Source organism: Sphingomonas segetis (assembly GCF_009720245.1). Classification (GTDB taxonomy): domain Bacteria; phylum Pseudomonadota; class Alphaproteobacteria; order Sphingomonadales; family Sphingomonadaceae; genus Sphingomicrobium; species Sphingomicrobium segetis. The sequence continues at coordinate 12,935 of NZ_WJSQ01000061.1, forward strand.
CACGCGCGGCGCGCTGGCCGATGCTCTGGATCTCCTGCCCGAAGACAGAGCGGCCCTTCAGCAGCAGCTTGAAGCCGTTGTAATCGGCGGGATTGTGGCTGCCGGTGACCTGCAGCCCGCCGTCCACGTCGAGATAATGGGTGGCGAAATAGAGCATCGGCGACGGCCCCATGCCGATCTGCACCGCGTCCACGCCGCCTTCGATCAGGCCCCGGATCAGCGCCGCCTCCAGCATCCCGCTGTGCGTGCGCCCATCCCGGCCGACGGCGATGCGCCGCGCATCTTCATCGCGCGCAAGCGCCGCATAGGTCCGGCCGAGCGCATAACCATCGGCTTCGGTCAGCGTGCCTCCGACGATTCCGCGAATGTCATATTCGCGAAGGATGGTGGGGTTGAAGGTGTGAGCCATGCCGGTGCGAACACACCAAAGCGGCTATTGGTTCAAGCGAAACTAGGCCGCCTGGCGCTCGCTCGAGTCGGGAATGCCGAGTCCGGCGATCATCTCGCGCAGTTCCTGGCGAGCCGTGACATGGCCGAGACCGGCGTCGGTAATCTGCTTCAAGTCGAGCAGGGTCAGGCCCTTGGGGAACAGCTCGCGGTAGATGACGCGCTCACCGAGGCCGGGGATCACCCGAAAGCCGACACGCCGGGCGAGTTCGTCGAGCGCTGCGCCCACGCGCTTCAGATTGTGGGATTCGATGTGCTGGAGACGGTTCCTCAGCACCACCCAGTCGACGCCCTTGCCGGTCTGCTTGGCGCGCGCGGTGCGGCTGTTCCAGATCAGCTCGGCGTAGAAGCTCGGCTTCGTGACCTTGTAATTCTCGGGATGCACCTGGCCGATCAGGTCGAGGTCTACGAAGCTGTCGTTCATCGGGGTGACGAGCGTGTCGGCGCGCAGGATCGCGGCCTTGGCGATCTCATCGTCGCGTCCGGGAGTGTCGATCACGATCACGTCGGCGTTTGCCGAGAGCCGATCGACTGCGGCCGCAAAGCCTTCGGGGCTGTGGTCCTCGAGTACTTCGTAAGCCGCGTGCGGAAGCGGCTTGTCGAGCCGCCGCATGGTCGCGTCGCGGTTCTCGAGATAGCGGGTCATGGTGCGCTGGCGGCTATCGAGGTCGAGCGCACCGACCCGGTGCCCGGACGCCGCCAGCGCGATAGCCGTATGGACCGCGGTCGTCGACTTGCCGGTCCCGCCCTTTTCGTTGGCGAAGACGATGAAATGCGGCTGGCTCATGCTTGATCTTTCCCCCGGCGCAAGTGCAAGCGCCGCCCGGAGCGAAGATTAACCGAGGCTTCAAACACGTGCAAACTGTTCGTTCCAGTGAAGAATTGGCGCGCGCGAGGGCGGAGATCGAAGGCACGCTGGCGCTCGTCACGACCATGGGGGCGCTGCACGCCGGCCACATGGCGTTGGTCGAAGAGGCCAGGCGGCGCGCGGACAGAGTGGCGGCGACGATCTTCGTTAATCCGAAGCAGTTCGGCGCCAATGAGGATTTCGGCAGCTATCCGCGCCGCGAGACCGAGGACGGCCGGATGCTCGAGGAGGCCGGCTGCGACCTGTTGTGGATCCCTGCGGTCGCGGACATCTATCCGGAAGGTTTCTCGACCTCGATCCACGTCGCCGGCCTGTCGGAGCGCTGGGAAGGCGAGGCGCGGCCCGGACATTTCGACGGTGTCGCGACCGTGGTCGCCAGGCTGCTGCTGTCGGTGAGGCCCGACGTGGCGCTGTTCGGCGAAAAGGATTTCCAGCAGCTCGCGGTGATCCGGCGGATGGTTGCCGACCTCGGCGTCCCGGTCGAGATCGCCGCGGTTCCGACCGTCCGCGAGGCGGACGGCCTCGCCCTGTCCTCGCGCAATGCTTATCTTTCCGACGATGAGCGTCGCCGGGCAGTGGCCTTGCCGAACGCCCTTGAGGAGGCGAGGAAATCGATCCTCGACGGTGCTCCCGTTTCCCAGGTGCTTCAGCGGGCAAAGCAGCAGCTCGTCGATTTGGGATTTCTCAGGATCGACTATCTGGCGCTGGTCGATGCGGCCACGCTGGAGCCCGTCGATGCGCCGGCGGGCGAGATGCGGCTCATCGCTGCGGCGGTCATCGGGAGCACGCGGCTGATCGATAATCTCCCGGTGTGACCGTCATGGTTGAACCGCGTTAACCATTTCTTTGCCTTCCGCGCCGAATTCTCCGTCCCAACAGGGAAAGAGGGGAATACCATGGGTGCCATCAGTCAGAAGAGCGCGGAGTTCCTGCTTCGGAGCCGACTTGCCGATGCGGAGGCGGGTGACGTCGACGCCTTGTTCGAGCTTGGAGTGACCTATTCGACTGGCCGCGGCGCCGTGTCGGTCGACCTCATCGAAGCGCACAAATGGTTCAATCTGGCGGCTCTCAACGGCAGCACCCGCGGGCAGGAATGCCGCGCCGAGATCTCGCTCGAGATGACCGCTCGCGAGATCGCTGAGGCTCAGCGCCAGGCGCGCGCGTGGCTAGCGGGCTGCGGGTACCAGCGGCGCGCCGCCTAGGGCCGGCGGCACGAGAGTCGTCACCGCGCTCGGCG